>NZ_JAYEEY010000019.1:0-92791 GCF_035156415.1 Algoriphagus persicinus | reverse complement strand
AATCCAAACCCAAGAATTTTGACTGGCATTCAGGCAGTTTTCAAAGAGCGGCCTAAAATCAAGCGAAATAACCAACAAAAAGGCCTCAGTTTAAACCAAATGAAGGTTTTTAGACGAACTGACGTGGTGCGTCATCCTGAGACGACTAGCTAACAAAATAAGGAAGCAAAGATATAGCAATGAATAAATATTTAAGAGTCTGTTTCGTCTTAGTATTTGTTGTCATTACCGTGGCGGCGGTAGCTCTTTGGCAAGGTCTGCATTCTGTTCTGTTTGCGTGGGTATTAAACTTCATGCTAATGTTCGGTGTTTTATACATCACGGAAACCTTCAAACCAAGCTTAATATCGACTTATTACAATTCCAAAAAATGGGAAGCTGAAGGAAGGTTTTATAAATTGTTTTGGGTCGATGAGTTTAGAAAAATTTTAGTGTGGGTTGGCTGGGAGAAACTCAACAAAGCTTCAAATCCCGTAAATAAGAATTTGGACACTTTAAAACAATTGGAGTATAGAACCCGACAATCGGAAGTTGGACATTTAATTATTTTTTTTATCGTACTAATCTTCAATTTTGTCGTGGTGTTTAAATATGGAATCATACAGTCTCTATGGCTATTATTTCTAAATATAGTCCTGAATGTTTATCCAATTGGAGTTCAACGTTATAATCGGCCACGACTGCAAAAAATTATAAATCGAAATAAGGAGACAATTGGCTCATAAAAATGAAATGTAATTGGATATAAATAATATGGAGAATGACAATCGCAGAGTCGAGTAGGTAAAGAGAGGAATTCCAACCCTAAACCTCTCACAGAACCGTATCCCGATACGCTTTGCTATCGAGACAGGCAGTGAATCTCTCAATTCATACGGCTCTTATTATGCAGTCGGTTATAGTCCGTTATCTTAGACTAATTTGTATCCCAGTTTAATTGGTACCGACTTTGTCTGTTCTTTAAAAATCATCCTTAATCATTTAAGTTGTTCTTAAATTAAAACTGCATAATTGAAGCCCTTCGCTCCACACCCATTACAGGAATTTCATCGCTACTACGGCTTCATCCGCCACCTATATGCTCATCAGTAATCGACTCACAGGTACTGCCTGCTTGTGTTTTCCTTTTGGCATAGCATATAGGTTTCCTGTGATTCCACAATAAAGCCTGAATAGAAGTCATGCCCCGTTTATGACGGTTGCCGCATAGTCAATAATTAGGTGCCTTCTATACTTATCTCCGGCCTCTCGATATAGTCCAGATTTTGACAACGACTGGTCTTTTCGTCACTTCATCGGAAGGTTCGCTTTCGCGCATCTCTTCTATCCTTACCTGACTGTTTAAACAGCCTTTTCTTCTATCGCTTCACACATCCTTGTTACCGCAGATGCATCATAGAAGTGGTTTGGTGAGTTTCCCTGAAAACCCTCACCAAGGAGCCTACCCTCATCTTCATCATAGCTTACACAGCACACATCGAGTAAACCGATGTGAGCAACTCACCCACCATGGCTAAGACACCAAACACAACTTATCCATCCAGTTAAAAGAGCTGTTGACTAGGCTCAATACAACCTCCATCCAGCTTCTGGAGAAGCAGGACAACACTTATTTGTGTCCTCCGCGAAATCCTCAGCGGTCTCAGCGGTTAAAAAAAACACCCCCAGAAAGCAAAGAGCTTGATGGGGGCATTTCAATTATAACAAACTTTAATATCCTATTTAATGATTCTCGTGCTTACTTGGATCGTAATTGGCTTCCAACTCTGCCAAGCCCTTTTTACCATACGCTATCTTGGTGATCACCACATACAGCACCGGCACAAAGAAAATCGCCAAGAAGGTAGCTGCCAGCATCCCTCCGATCACCGTAAATCCAATAGTCTGTCTAGCCACAGCACCGGCACCATTGGAAATAGCCAAAGGAACCACACCAAGAATGAATGCAAGGGAAGTCATAATAATCGGACGAAGTCTCAACCTCACCGCTTCCAACGTCGCCTGAATCAGCGGCATGCCGACATCCACTCGCTCTTTTGCAAATTCCACAATCAGAATGGCGTTTTTCGCAGCCAAACCTATCAGCGTAATCAAACCAATCTGTGCATAGATATTATTATCCAACTTCGGTAAGAAATGAAGTGCGATAATCGCTCCAAATGCTCCCAAAGGCAAGGCTAATAAAACGGAGAATGGAACCGACCAGCTTTCATACAAGGCTGCCAAAAGAAGGGAAACCAGAACAATTGCCAAGGCAAAAATCAGGATAGTGCTACTTCCCGAGGAAAGCTCTTCTCTACTCAAGCCAGAGAAATCATAACCATAACCCGCAGGCAATACCTCTGCTGCCACTTCTTCCAAAGCTGCTAGCGCTTGCCCACTGCTGTAGCCAGGCGCTGCATTTCCATTGATTTCAGCAGAGCGGAACAAATTATAGTGAGAAATCACAGGAGCATTTTCTACTACTTCATAACTTATCAATGCACTCAATGGAACGGATTGTCCTGCATTGTTCATCACGTAATATTGCTTCAAATCATCAATTCCTGCCCGGTAAGCCGTATCAGCTTGAGCCACCACCCGGAAGTTTCGGCCATATCTGGTGAAGTCATTGACATAGGTACTACCCATGTAATTTGACATAGTCGTGAAGATCTCGGTTAGTGGAACACTTAATTTCTTAGCTTTTTCTCTGTCCACGGTGACATGGTATCCAGGAGTTTTGGCCGTAAAGAAACTATAAGCCATGGCAATTTCAGGGCGCTGATTTGCAGCAGCCAGGAATTGGCCCATTACTCCTTCAAATTCCTTGATATCTCCAGTGGCAGATCGCTGCTCCAGCATAAAACTGAAACCACCTGTACTACCCAAACCAGGAATCGCAGGCGGTGGAACCACCACAATATTCCCTTCGGTAATAGCTGCAAACTTCTGGTTCAAGGTCGCCAACATCCCACCAAGCTGGAGAGAAGGGTCTTTTCGATCATCCCAAGGATCCATCTGTACAAAGAAAGTAGCTGCATTTGGCTTAAAGGAGAAGTTAATCACGTTCAACCCACCGATTCCGGTTACATGATTGATCCCTTCTGTTTCTTCAAGAATACCATTCATTTCCTGCATTACCGCCTGCGTTCTATTACTAGCAGCTCCTTCAGGCAATTGAAGTGTCACGTACAGTCTTCCTTCATCCTCTGTAGGCAAGAAACCGGTAGGCTTAGTTTGGAACAAACCAAACGTACCTGCAAAAATACAGATGAGCAAAATCAACATCAGCGGAGCTCTTTTAATACTAGTTCTCACGCCATTGGTGTAGCTGGCAGCGGTACGCTCAAACCATATATTGAATTTGTAGAAGAACTTATTCAGCCCCTTTCCGTGCTCATTTACTTCAGATGGCTTCAGCAAAAGCACACACAAAGCCGGAGTTAAACTCAAGGCTACAAATGCTGAAATCAGTACTGAGATCGCAATCGTGATCGCAAACTGCTGGTACATTCTACCCACGATACCGGGAATAAATCCTACCGGAATAAATACCGCCGCCAAAATCAATGCAATCGCAATTACCGGTGCTGTGATATCCTTCATTGCAAGGCGAGTTGCTTCTTTCGCAGAAATCCTCTTGGAGTCTATGTAATGTTGCACAGCCTCAACTACCACGATGGCATCATCCACCACTATACCGATCGCCAATACAAAACCAAAAAGCGTCAATGTATTGATCGTAAACCCGAGTAAGGGGAAGAAAATAAAAGTACCGATGATGGACACAGGAATCGCAAGAACAGGAACTAAAGTCGCTCTCCAGCTCTGCAAGAATAGGAATACTACCACGATCACAAGAAGCAATGCCTCCACGAAGGTGTACATTACTTCATTGATCGAAACTTCCACAACGGATACTGATTCAAAGGGAACGGTATAATCCATATCCGTTGGGAAACTCTTTTTCAACTCATCCAAAGCCGCATATACCCCTTCGGCAGTTTCCAAAGCATTACTTCCCGGCGCTTGGTAAACCAGCAAAATCGCAGCTTCCTCACCATCCAAAGTAGAGTATCTACCGTAGTCAAATTGACCCAATTCGATTCTGGCTACATCTTTCAAATAAACCAGAGACCCATCCTGAGAATTTGTTCTTAAGACTATGTCTTCAAACTCCTCAGCTCTTTCCAGACGCCCATTTACAGTGATCGGATATTCAAATGCCTGAGTATCATATTGAGGCATACTACCCACCGTTCCTGCGGCTACTTGCAGGTTTTGCTCCTGGATAACAGCGGTTACTTCTCTCGCAGAGATACCGTATTGGGCTAATTTGTCCGGCTTGAGCCAAACTCTCATACTGAAATCCTGACCAATTGCAGTAATATCACCGACACCATTTACTCGGAGTAAGGCATCCTTGATGAAGATATTGGCATAGTTGGAAAGGAATTTTGAGTCATGAGATCCTTCCGGTGAAGTAATACTCAGCACCATCATAATAGATGGATTCCTCTTTCTCACCGTTACACCCAGCCTACGAACAGCCTCAGGGAGAGATGGCTCGGCAATAGACACCCTATTTTGCACATCCAATGTTGCGATGTTAATATCCGTCCCCACTTCAAAGGTGACGTTCATTTGCATCTGCCCAGTACTGGTATTATTCGAGGAAATATAAGCCATCCCCGGCGTACCGTTCACTTGGGTTTCTATTGGTGTAGCTACCGTCTGTTCCACCGTTTTTGCATCTGCACCCGTGTAATTGGCAGATACCGAAACTACCGGAGGTGTGATGTCAGGATACTGTGTAACGGGGAGATTTAAAATTGCTAAAACACCAACNTTGCATCTGCACCCGTGTAATTGGCAGATACCGAAACTACCGGAGGTGTGATGTCAGGATACTGTGTAACGGGGAGATTTAAAATTGCTAAAACACCAACCAGTACGATGACGATCGAAATCACCATTGCTGTCACTGGCCGTTTTATAAATACGTCTGATATCATAAATAATTAATCAAGTCTATTGAAAAAACGAGTTATTGAGCGGCTGTCTGCTCGGTAATCTGAGCTCCATCACGTAATCTCTGGATACCGGTCACGACAATTTTAGTCCCTTCTTGCACCCCACTTCTTACCACAATGTTCTGCCCGATTTGTGTCCCAAGAATTACATTTTGCTGCTTCACAGTATTGTCTTCCTGCACTACATATACAAAGTACTCACCCATCTGCTCAGTCACGGCTCGGTAGGGAATCACCACCTGCTCACCTATATCTTGATTGAGAACTTGAATGTTTACAGTCATTCCTGCAATTAAATCACGCTGTGGATTTGGGAATTGTACACGTAAATTAATAGTACCGGACTGTCTTCCTACAGCTCTGTCGATGGTGGTAAATGTGCCATTGTAAGGATATATACTTCCATCACTGAATTTGAGTCTAAACAATGAATCTGGCATATCTTCTGACTTCAGCATTTTATTGAATCGAGGAATCTCGCGCTCATTGATCACAAAATTCAAAGCCATTGGATCATTGGAAGAAAGTGTGTTTAGAAGCGGCTGGCCCGGAGAAACCTGTGATCCTATTCTGGCCTGAGAAATGCCTACCGTTCCGTCAAATGGCGCGTTAATCACTGAATACTGATAGTCCGTGTTAGCGGATTCAAGTTGAGCCTTCGCTGAACTCAGTTGAGCTTTGGCATCCAACACCGCACTTTCTGCATGATCCAATTGCTGCTTTGCGATGGCATCTTGCTCATCGAGTCTCTTATATCGATCGTAGTCTTTACTCAATCTGGCAAGATTAGCTTCAGCGCTTGCTACCATTGCCTGTGTTTGCTGCTGTGAAGCGGCATATTTGCTTCGGTCAATTTCATAGAGCTTCTGCCCTTTCTTTACTTCCTGGCCATCTTTAATATATATATTGGTAATATATCCACCTATTTGAGGACGAAGCTCTACCTCATTTAGAGGCACAAGTGTAGCTGGATATTCGTCAAGGCCTGTTACGGATTTTTTCACTAAAGTGTAAGTAGTGACCGTAGCGACTGGCGGAGCTTGCTGTTCAGCTTGCTGTTTTTGTCCGCAAGAAAACCCTGCTAAAACTAAGGCCGATAAAGCTAAAAGTTTGTATGATAATTTCATCTGATTGTTTTTTGTTTTTGAATAGTCATATAGCCTGTCCTGAACTTGATTCGGGAGAATCTCGCATCTGAAATAATCATCCCTATGTGTGACACTTAGAATCATGCTCGATTTCATTTGGTATATTTTTTTGCTTGATCTAATTAATTGATTGTGCCTAATGCTCTTTGAAGGTCAAGTTTGTCTTCCAAGACCTGATAAAATGCATTGATATGGTTTATTTGGGCAGTTTGGAGATCAGTTTCTGCTACGACTAATTCCACGTAAGCTTTGATTCCTTCATCGTATTGAAGTTTGATGATGTTATATACTTCTTCAGCCATCTCCATATTCTCTCTGATCAGTTGCCATTCATAGACACTACTGTTGTAATCTGCCAAAGCTGTTGAATATTCTGTTTTGA
This sequence comes from Algoriphagus persicinus, assembly GCF_035156415.1. Classification (NCBI taxonomy): domain Bacteria; kingdom Pseudomonadati; phylum Bacteroidota; class Cytophagia; order Cytophagales; family Cyclobacteriaceae; genus Algoriphagus; species Algoriphagus persicinus. The sequence goes on along the minus strand of NZ_JAYEEY010000019.1, from coordinate 86,246 downwards.
TCTGATTGCTGAGATTTTCGATTTCAACATTTCCCCGCTCTACTTGAAGTTCTGCTGCTTTCACTCTATGAATCCGTTTACCTCCCTGGAAAATCGGAATAGATACATTTAGTCCCACAGCTGAAACTGGGTATGCTGTATTGTATAAGTTGGAGAACTCCTGACTGAAATAATTCCAGTTGTATCTGTAATAAGCTGACAACTGAGGCAGGTAATTCCATTTTTCATACCCAGTCTGGATTTCATTGAGCGTTTGCTGAGTTTGCAAAAGTTGATACTCTATGCGATTTTCAAGAACCAAAGGATCAGCCGCATTTTCGCCGATTTTGCCTTCCGCTCTTTGAGTATCAAACTCAATCGTAAAATCCAGACTATCCGGATAGCCCATCAATTGCTTTAGATAGTCATATTTAGCATCAAAAGAGTTTTCCACTCTATTTCGATCACTCTTCACATTGGTCAAAGCAATCGAAGCTCGCTGATAATCTGTCTTATCTACCAATCCAGATTCAAATCGGCTGTAAGCATCTTTATATTGCTTCTCCAGACGATCTAGATTCTGATCAAGAATCCGTATTTGTTCTTCGGACAATAGAATCGAGTAAAAAGCTTTGCTCACATCCACAACCGTATTTATCCTGGCATTTTTTAGTACCTGTTGAAGTTGCTGGCGATAAAACTTAGATGATTTCGAAGCGAAAAGTTGGTCTCGATTGAACAATGTCTGATCTGCCTGAAGCAGAATATTTGAATTGTAAGGCTGGCCAAAAGTAATCAGTTGATCACCGATGATCTGCTGCTGAAGTTTGATATTATATGCTCCCGCCGCAGAGGCAGTGATCTGAGGATACCAATCGGCCATATTTGATTTAATGTCCCTCTCCCCTATTTCCTGATCTATTTGTGCCTGCCTAATAATAGGGCTCCGGACTAGTGCATATTCGACCACCTCCTCTAAGGTCCATGTACCTTGGGACATTATGCTTTCTTCCTGACTATAGGCGGTTTTTGACAAAAGTAAAATACTCAAACCGGCCAACAGTAAACGTTTCTTGAACATGTATAGAATAATTAGTTGGTGTTTATTTAAAAAAGGTCTTTGGGTTAAGCTGTTCTGATCCCAGCCCAGATCAAGTGGGATATTTCTTCCAGATTCACATTAGTTCTGGCAAGTTTGTTTTTAAAATTCTTCTTGATCCTGACGACAGAAGTAATATTCGTATTGACTAAAATGGATAGAATTACGGGATGAGTCATTCGTATAGCTCCTTCTTCCATTCCGGACTGAAAAAACTTATAAGTCCACTCATGCCATACGTTAGGATTATTTTGGATTTCTTCAGAGTTAAATGGAGAATTTAAAAACTGATCATAGAACCCATGAATTGCGGGATTCTCTCTATAAAATTCGGATAAATTTTTCCAATAGGCAAAAAACCTCTCTTCGAATTTTAGTGTAACATCATCTCTTTCAGATATATAGGAAGTGATTCTTTCTGCTACATATTCATAGATCCCTACGATCAAATCATCCTTATTTTCAAAATAAGTATAGATTGTACCTGCAGCTACCCCGGCATTTTTTGCCACCTGACTCACTGGACAACCATGAAATCCATGCTCCTGTATCAAATCGAGCGCACTGTTGATGATACACTTCTTTTTATCTAATAAATGATCCATGGTAATATCGACTGAATGAACGTTCAATCACAATCCTTTCTCAAAAGTTCCACCTAAGAGGTAAAATATTTGGATTTTTTTTTTTTAGTGTAGTGAATGATTCTCAGGTACTCAAATGAGTAACCCTCTGGGAACAGTATCTACCAATCAACCTCAAAAATTATAGAATGGAAAATTTAATCACTAAATTTTTAAGAAACATAAAAAATCCCAGTTGCGAAAAGATATATTAATACCTTCCTCTTATCACATTCAAAGTTTCCATCTCTATTAAACATTTCTGATTTATTAGATAGCATTGGAGCTTATGAATACTTCGTGTTTAGCCCATTGGAGCAATCATCTTTTTGGTCTATATTCACATTTCAATACACACATTGCATATCGCTTGTAGGTAAGAAGTTAAAATAAAGATTTTCATGTTTAGCCAGGTTCGTTTCGAGCGAATAGTTAAGGGCTTCGAAAACCGCAGCATGCCATATTCGAGACCATTATCCCTAATGTTATAAACAATAAAAGAATGACACAACATTCAAAACTAAAATCTATTATTTATCACCTTTATCCAGGTATTCTGATCACTCTATTTTTTGGATTGACAACCCCATATTTTGTGACAATGGGTTTCCCACCACAACTTTCCATGTTGATAGCAATAGTGGTAATAGTAGTACCAATTATTTTATTTCATCTGAATAATGCCAAGAAAAAGGAAAATGTAGAACGCATATACGATTTGGTTGAATATAAAGAGACACTTCCTACTTATAAACTTATCTTATATACACTTGGACTAATTATTTTTGCATTTCTTGTCTATGGTTTAACACAACCTATAAATGAGATAATCACAGACAAATTTCTCTATTGGCTTCCTGATTGGTATAAGATCCGTGATTTTGCAGGATATTCAAAATCAATAATCATAGTAACGTTGATTGTGAATTTAATTCTCAATGGCTTATTAGCCCCATATTTAGAAGAGTTATATTTTAGAGGATATTTGTTGCCAAGAATGAAAACTTGGGGGAAATTTGCCCCCTTGATGAGTGCAATTCTATTCTCATTCTATCACTTTTGGCAGCCACAGATATATTTGACTTTAGTGATAGCATTATTCCCAATGACTTACTTAGTATGGAAAACAAAAAATTTGAAATTGGCAATATATACGCATTGCGGATTAAATATTGTGGGAGCCTTATTATCGTTTGGAATGATTAACCAGTGAAATATGGCTAATTTATTAGGTATTGGGGAATCTTCCCCTTAACCGTAAATGAACCTCTCGATTCATACGGCTTATCATGCAAGCGCTCAGCATAGTCATTGAGCTAGACTAATTTGCACCCTAACTCTCAATGATTGAACAAGGCTTCAATTATTTTACCGCTTTATCAACCTCCCAACAAACACTTTATTATCCGGACTTTCTATCATAATCAAATAAGTTCCGGCAGCAAGACGTCCTATTGCCAAGGTTACCGCCCTTGGACTCTGACGGATAACTTCCACGCTTGAACTGACTTCCTTGCCATTCGAATTGTAAATGCTCATGGAATTCTCAGCAAATTCCAAATCTCCCAAAGCTTGTATTTCCACTTTCTGAGGAAGCAGGATTGGGAAATTTTTAATTCTTCAGAATTTCGTAATAGAAAGTTTAGTGCTTCAAATCAGTTTCTTCATTAAGCCAATACAATGCAGCATGAAAACAATCAGAGTAACAGAAATTTTAAGTATCATTGGTAGATGAAATCGAGCATGACTGAAGCGACACACAGAGGGATGATTATCTACCATGCGAGATTCCATGTGACATTTAAAAAACAATTATAATCACATGAAAATAAATGACAAAAATATAAACCTCATCAAAAAGCTTTGCGAAAAATACAGAGTTCGCACATTTTCAGCATTTGGCTCAGTAACTCGCGATGATTTTAGTGATGATTCCGATATAGACTTTGTTGTGGATTTTGATGAAAATGACCCCTTCAAATACACCGATTTATACTTTGAGCTAAAAGAAAATCTTGAGGATTTACTAAAACGCCAAATTGATCTGATTGAAGAAAGGGGAATAAAAAATCGATTTTTTAAAAAAGAACTTGACGAAACAAAAGTTCTAATTTATGGACAATAAGATTAATGCTTGGCTGGAGGACATAAATAGATCTATCGATGAGATTTTCGATTTCCTTCCAAAAAAAAGGGATTTCTTCGAATATCAAGCTGACTTAAAAACGAAGAAAGCAGTCGAAAGAAATATCGAGATAATTGGAGAAGCCATAAATAGGATTTCTAAAAACAAGAGTATTCAAATTGAAATAAAAAACGCTCAGAAAATAATCGGAACAAGAAATAGGATCGCTCACGAATATGATAATATTTCGGATGAACTTATTTGGACTATTATTTTAAGAGAGTTGCCCAAGCTTAAAAAAGAAGTAGTTGGATTAATGAAGTAAGCATGTACTCACAAGGCCTAATTATATAAGCTATGATTTGGTCTTACCTCAAGAGTCTTTTGCTCCTGATACGCCTCACCGCTTAACCAACTTCCCAACAAACACTTTATTATCCGGACTTTCTGTCATAATCAAATAAGTTCCGGCAGCAAGACGTCCTATTGCCAAGGTTACCGCCCTCGGACTCTGACGGATAACTTCCACGCTGGAACTGACTTCCTTGCCATTCGAATTGTAAATGCTCATGGAATTCTCAGCAAATTCCAAATCTCCCAAAGCTTGTATTTCCACTTCTGAGGAAGCAGGATTTGGATAGATTTTCAATTCCTCAGAGACTAAAATTCCGGTATTGATAAGACCTGAAATGGTCATGGTCACGGCAGCAAGTCTAGTGGTGCAGCCAGCCTCATTGGTCAATTCCACAGTGAATTCACCCATTTGATTTACAGTCAGTTTTTGCTGGGTGCCACCAGCCAGTTTGTCTCCATTTCTAAACCATTGATAGGTGAAATTACCCTCAGGAGCTCTAAGTATATTTCCGTCCACGAGGATTTCTCCGCTAGGTTTAGCAAGTGATTCCACCACAAACTTCTCCGTTTCAAAATGACATCCGCCGGAATATCTGACAATAGCATGGTAACTACCTCCTTCTTTTATTTCTAGGGTTTTATTCGTAGCTCCGCTAATCTCGGCTCCGTTCATTCTCCATCTTACTACCTCAAAGGCAGCTTCAGATTTCAAAGTCAATGTTTGGTTTTCTCCGGAACAAATAGAGGTAGAGCCAGAAATAGTTACTGGCTTTGTATTACTAGATTTCAGAAGGACTTTCGCTAGTTTCTCGCTTACATTTCCTGCTTTATCTACTGCTCTAACTTCTATTGAGATTTCTTTTCCTAAATCCTCACAACCCACTGATTGTCTGCTGAGAGTCACTTCCTTGATGCCACAGTTATCAGCAAGAGAGGCTATAAAATCTTCTGGGTTCAATTCCACTTTTCCTATAGCCAAATCAACAATCACCTCGGCGTTTTTGGTGACAAGAACAGGATTAGAATTATCCCTGACGATCACCTCAATTACCTTTTCCTGAATTACTCCTTTTGAATCAGAAATTTTGACAATTACTGAAATTGATCCCAAATCTTCGCAGGAAAAAACCGTTTTGCTCAATACTACGGTGTACTCAGGACTAATCGGCCAATTCGTAAATACTTGCTCAGGTTTTAAGCTTGCCTTGCCGTCATCACCAAGTTCCAGCTCAACTCTATCCTTTACCACTGGCGTCTCAGCAGCATCTTCAAAGGTCACCTCTATTGCATTAGAAAAAACTGCACAGCCATTTATAGACTTAATCCTAGCTCTATAGACACCTGTAGCGTTAACTGTAAGTACTTTGTCGTTGCTAGTCGAAAGTTGCTCATCCCCCTTGTACCAGGCCTCTACCGTATAATCGAACTCGGAGCCCAATGTCAATTTCACTGTACTACCTTTCACCCCTTGGGTTGGGCCGCTTAGTGAGATCTTCTTACTTTCTGTGGTCTCTATCGTGAGATAGACAACTGCTTCCGTAGAATTTCCGGATTTATCTTTTACAAGGAGATTAACTTTTATTGGTCCCGTGTAATTTATATCATTGCACCCGAGGGCCTTTGGAGTCATTACTACCTCCAGGTCATCACCACAGTTATCACTCAGGCTTTGTATGAAAAACTCAGGTTTAAGTTCGAATTGTTTACTAATAACTATATCAACCACAGCCGTATAATTCTTCACCTGCACTTTTGGGGCGATTTTATCGAGAACTGAAACCTTCACTATTCCTGTCCACTTGACTTCCCCTGATTCAGAAACCTTTATTTCCACTTCCTTAATCCCCAAGTCGGCACAGCTATAGATCAAATCTCTGGAAAATTGGTACTCATATTCGGCCGAATATCCTGAAGTCAGATAGTGCGAAGCTTCCGTAGTCACTTTACCATTTTCATCAAGATAAAGGGTTAGGGTATCCTTAAACACGGGAGATGCGGAAGTTTTGCGTAAGGGGACTTTCAAATTGACCACATCTTTGTAAACCCTTCTTTCTACCTTCTGGAGATTATAATTTTGATCCACAACGGGAAAGGAATAAACAGGGGTAAAATTGATCAGAGCGAATTCCTGATCACCTTCCACGCTTCTTACCAAATTCACCTCCAAATGCCCATAATGCTTACCCCCATCTATCAAGACAGGATTTGCTCCGGATGTATTCCAGGCCTCTACCGAGCTCTGATCTGCTGACCATTTCCGATAGGGGTTGTAATCCAAGGTGTTATATGGATTGCCTAGCCAGTCTCTCTTCTCTCCTCTCAGACCATCTCCGGCCACGCCTACATCGTAATACATCACTCCTTTTCCGTCGCTATCCTCATCTACAAAACTTCTTTCGAACAATTCATCATGTCCTGAGAACACTGCAATAACGCCATACTCTTCAAGTATAGGATTCAGAATCCGCATAGGTGTCCCCACTTGTCCAATAGAAAGCTCATGATTCATAGGTACGCCATGCTCACCGGATGAAAAAGCAATATGATGGTATTGTACAAAGATCAATTGGCCATTTTCACTGGCATTTTTCAGATTTTCTTCCAGCCAAATATATTGATCACTGCCAGGGCCGAAACTGCTCAGATCATTTCCACCAGCCGCATTGTACTGAGCTTGGGTATAGTGCTCCTGTGTATCTGTGCCGGGTACAGTAAATTGTGTTCCAGTAAGTTTTGTTTGCCCATCAAAATCGGCAGCAGTCTGATCTGGGGTACCATTGCTGGAGTCTAGTGTCAAAATAGTCACTGGCCCATAATCAACTCTGTAATAACTCTGACGATGTTTTTGTAGCGGATCTTCTGTCGGTGTTTCAAAATATGCGTGGAAGCGCTTCCTCCCCAGAACCGGGACGAAATCACCTTTCTCATTTATACCGTATTCACCATTTATCCCGCCATAGGCTTCCCAATTTCCCAATGCCGGAATGATTGCATAACTAGACAATCCACTGCCACTTATGCCTGCATTTTGTCTAAAAAACTCATCCCAAGCTGGCTGATATCCTGCACCCTGCACCAAGTCGCCTGGCATGATTATAAAGTTAGGCTCACGTGATTTTATGATATTCAAGTTTTCAGCATAGCCTTTTTCCTCCGTCAAAAAATAGTTAGGAAGCTCAATCCCATGCTCGGTGGTAGTTCCAAACTTCTCTTTCCACAGCTCAGGAATTGTAGTAATCGGTCGAACTAATGGGCTTCCTGGATACCATGCCCTATTAGTCACTCTACCTCTGGGATCTGTTTCAGAATCTGCCAATGCTATAAATCTGATTTTCTCCCAGCTCGTTTTGGATGAAGGCATTGTGAAATCACCTGAATAGTTGACCCCGCCCACGGTGACAACATAATTCACTTTCGTATCAGCTGGTAAATCCACTGGATACCTATACCGAAACACCTGATCAGTTCCAATCCAACTCCCCTGTTCTAATCCTTCGAGAACCTGGCTTTTTTCCTTTTCAGTGTAATAAATCTCAGGAACAGATTCAGCCGCAATTGCACCCTCGTAGAGCACCGAACCGGTGGCACTAGTGAGCTTGATCGAACTTTCAGTTTGAGAATTACTGAACCAGGTCAGCTGAATCTTCCCTTTCCCATATGCCTGCAAGTACGGATAGATCCTAAATGGATTTACTTCTGTGGGTTTTAGTGATGCGAGAACCACACAAACCAGCATACTAACAATAAATAGTACTTGTTTTTTCATAATTAAACAAGGGAAGTAAATCAAACAAAGCTAAAAGATAAATACATGAAGTACAGACATTGAGCCACAAAACATCATTCTATTTGGCAGACGTGAAAAAATCACAATTGATCTCATCTTTAGCTATTCTACTCTACTCTTCAGCAAGAATAATTGAACTGGGTTTACCGGATCATTACTGAAAATGTAAATATTCCGCTGATCTATTCCTTGTCTGCCTCTTGGATCAAAGACTACTTTGAGCACAATGGATTCCCCCGGATTGAGAGTAGTTTTGGGTAGCTCAAGTTTCAAACACGCACAATTTCCCTGGATTTTTTTGATTTCCAGCACTTGCTTACCTCTGTTATTCAGCACCACATTTTCCACTTGGATTGCACTTGATTTGATGGTTCTCAAGTCTTTTTCCTTTGGATCAATTTCTAGCTGAGGTACTAGATTCAGGTTTTCCTTAGCAAATGGGGCATAATATTCAAATACATCTGCCATGACATCCAGATGAATGAATCTGGTGGTATCCTCCCAATTCAGAGAAATTTGATCCTGAAAATAGCCAAGATCATTTTTCATAGCACCATCATAAAGTATCTGAATCAATCCACGGTCCTTAGGCATGATCGAATCTGTAAGTTGATTCACTTGGATATATTCAGGTCCGGCATACAACAGACTATCTTTGTAAAAAGGCTCGTCACCAAAATTGTAAACTTCCACTTGCTTCAATTTTGGTTCGTTTGTAAATACCTCTCCAAAGTTGATTTTGGAAAGTCGAAAGCCCAATTCACCTTTTCGTGTTCGGTAAGTTCCTTCAGGATCATTCGCCCTTGGGATGGCATTTCCTTCAATATAAAGTGTATCCTGAACGCCAAATAAATTGCCCTTCACCACGATCATTCTGGAGAAAAAACCTGCACCGGAAGAGGGATCAAATGAAACCTGCAAAGTCCCACTTTCTCCTACTAGCAAAGTATCTTTGGTATAATCTACCGTCGTACATCCGCAATCCGTCCAGACTTTTTCTATATAAAAAAGGGAGTCTTGGGTATGGGTAAATTGAAATTCTGCTACCTGAGGTCCTTGCTCTTCCAAGATAGTACCCAAGTCCACCTTATTCACTGCCCAGATTAATTTAGGAGTGATAGTATCTTGAGCCAGTGTATGTTGAGCGAAAAAACATAGGAATAAGAGAGTATAAAGGGTCTTTTCTATTCTAATCATGTCCGCAATTAACGCATAATTTCAAACGTATTAACGGCTGATTTACTTAATTTGCACCAAAATCAGACTAATGGCAAGAGTACTTACAGGCATTCAAAGTAGCGGCAGGCCACACTTGGGGAACATCCTCGGCGCAATCGTCCCTGCTATTGAATTAATCAAACAGCACAAAGAAGAGTCCTTTATTTTTATTGCAGACATGCACTCCCTCACCACATCTAAAGATGGGGAACTGAGAAAGCAAAATACATTCGCGGTGGCTGCTGCATGGCTGGCTTTCGGACTTGACATCGAGCATACTACCTTCTATCGCCAATCCAGAAGGCCTGAAGTTGCGGAACTGACTTGGTACCTGAACTGCTTCACCCCTTTCCCTATGCTGGCAAATGCACACAGCTTCAAGGAAAAGGCCGAGCGTCTTTCTGATGTGAATGCCGGGCTATTCACCTATCCCGTATTGATGGCTTCGGATATTTTGCTGTATTCAGCCGATTTAGTTCCTGTAGGAAAAGACCAGATGCAGCATCTAGAGATGACACGTGATATTGCTTCTACTTTCAATAGAATCGTAGGTGAAGATATTTTGACTATACCAGAAGCTAGAATAGATGAAGTTGTAAAAACAATCCCAGGCACGGATGGTCAGAAGATGAGTAAGTCTTACAATAATTTCATTGATATTTTCCTTCCAGAGAAAGCGTTGAAGAAAAATATAAACAAAATCGTGACGGATAGTAAAGAACTGGAAGAGCCAAAAGATCCACATACAGACAATACATTTAAGCTATACAGCCTGATAGCTTCTGCCGAGCAAACTCAGCAAATGAGAGAAAAATATGAAGGTGGAAATTATGGGTATGGACATGCCAAAAAGGAATTTTTAGCTCTGATCCTGGATAAGTACCGTAAAGAGCGGGAGCTTTTTGACTTCTACATGAATCATCCGGAAGAAATCGAAATGAAACTAGCCGCAGGTGAAAAAAAAGCCAAAGTCGTGGGAGCTGAGATTTTGGAAAAAGTTAGGGTGAAGTTGGGGTTTAAGTAAGTGTTTAACCTTTGAGGTGTCACCCTGAGCGAAGCCTAAAGGTCTCCTCGAAGGTTTTGATTCCTAGGCTCTTCGGGATTTGCTATCCTTACGCCTTATCAAAGAATTGGTAATCCTAAAAAATGGCTCCGTCACCATAAACGGAGTCATTTTCATTGTATCCATTTTGGAATATTCAGAGGCATGTGAAATATTTCAAAAAACCTTTGCTTATTTCTTAGAATCATCTTCTAGCTCAATAGGTGATTTACTTCACCGAATGTCAAGACATACTTAAACCTATAAAAAAGCGGACTAGCAAATTGTCCGCCTTTTTAGATAGTTACATTATTTACCTACTTCTTGTAATAAGTCATTGCCTCAGGCATTAGTTTATTCAATTTGTCTATTCTAGTCTGAGATGCAGGGTGAGTAGAAAGAAACTCTGGGGGTGCTGCGCCATTATCATTCTCCAGCATTCTCTGCCAGAAGATCGGTGCTTCACGGGGATCATATCCTGCGATAGCCATAAAAGTCAATCCCATTTCATCTGCTTCCAATTCATGCTTTCTGGAAAATTTTAGCATTCCCAATTCACCACTGATACCTACAGATTGAAGTAAAATCTGCTGGGTCAACGTCGGGTTTTGACCTACCGCTGAAGATAATGCACTAACACCTAAATTAGCAATCATACCATTTGACATACGCTCAGCCGAGTGTGAGGCTACTGCATGAGCGATCTCATGTCCCATGACAACCGCTATTCCAGATTCTGTCTGTGTCAATGGCATGATACCGGTATAGAAGGCAACTTTTCCACCGGGCATGCACCATGCGTTCACATCATCGCTCTGCAATAAATTAAATTCCCAATCAAAGGAATTTGCCAATTCCTGATACCCTTGAGAAATCAGATAGCTCTCCACTGCCTTTGCCATACGATTCCCCACCTTGAGAACTTTCTGCCCGTCTGCAGTATTCGTCACAACCTTTCCTTCTTGAAGAACCTTATCGTATTGTTCATCCACCAAAGGTTGGATTTCCTCATTGGATACCAAAGCCAGTTGGTTTCTTCCAGTAAGTGGAACTGTAGCACAGGAATAGAGTATTAGTCCAGCGCAAAACAAAATTGCTATCTTTTTCATGTTGGTTGTTTTTTGATCATTCGTTCCAAATTAAATACCAGAAAGCATTTTTCACTAGTTTAAGATTTCAATTAGAACACATATGAACAGGAATGAAACCCAAAAGGCTTTAAAGCCAGGAGCTTTGGCTTACCAAAAAAAAATGAGCAACCCGATCTACTTTTGGGTTGGCATGTTGATCAAACTCCCTTCGGCTGTTTTTTGGGGCATTAAAATCAAAAATCTGGATGCTGAAAAATGTGTGGTAAGCATCCCCTATTCTTGGAGAACACAGAATCCATTTAAGTCTATTTATTTTGCTGCACTGGCTGGAGCAGCAGAACTAAGCACTGGCGCATTATGTCAGTTAGGAATAAGTGATCTGGGAAAATATTCCATGCTGGTCGTTGATTTCAGAGCTGAATATTTTAAAAAAGCCAATCAGACCATCACATTTACCTGCGAACAGGGACAAGAATTAGTTAGCCTTCTTGCGTCATTAAATCCTCAGGACACTGATAAACTGACTATGATTTCCAGCGGGAAAAACCCGCAGGGTGAAGAAGTTGCTCGTTTCTATGTGACTTGGTCTTTCAAGAGAAAAACCTAATTAAGCCATCGCCTTTCTCTATCAATAAACTCACTTAGCGTGGTAAACACACGTTCCTCACTCCAATCTAAAAATTCGTGATAGGCATTCCCCTCATTGAATCGAATAATCATTCTATCCCAATCTGAACGCTGCAGCTGGTATTTCACCATCAGATTCTGACGGACTGAATCTGATTCAATCACAGCGTAATATCCTGCCCTCCTGCGCATCCATTCTTGTTTTTTCTGGTATTCACGCTCTAACCTTGCTCTTTTGGTGAGAGAGGACAATACCCCGGCTATCGCCACTCCTCCATTTGGGGAATCCAGATAGCCAGCACTAATTCCGCCTTTCTTCGACGGTGCTTTTTCCTCATCTGGATCAATTAATACAAGTTTACCATCTTTGAATCGAAACGCGTACGGCTCAGACTTCACCTCAAACGTGGGCAAGAGCCTGGCTCTATCCTGAATCTGAACCATGATAAAAGTCTCTTCGCCGAGTGGTATCTTCTGCTCAATAAAACCCGGAAAAGATATTCGCAGCGTGTCTCCTATCGCTCCCTTGACAGAAAAGTAACCTCGGATATTGGTGATGTCGGTACTTTCTGAGCCCAGTACTTCTACATTAACTCCTTCCAAATAGGTTTTATCCGTGGCGTCAAGCACGTTTCCCGAATAAGACCTCTGAGCCAGTAGAGCTGGGAGAAATGCAAAATATAAAATGACCAGGAACCTAAATTTCATAAAGTCCAAAAATAAGCAGGCTTTTCGCAGCGATTAAATTTCAGCAAGTTAAAGAAGCTTAATAGCCCAAATTTATATTTCTATCCTGTCTGGTTAGACGATACGTAACTTTTAATCACTCAAATCTATTTAATTTCGCCCAATGGATTTTAAGCTTACACGATTTGCCCCTACTCCCAGTGGTTTTTTGCACCTGGGAAATCTCTACGCTTTCTTAGTCACAAAAGTGCTTGCCGAGAAGACTGGCGCTAAGATTCTATTAAGAATCGACGACTTAGATCGGGATCGATACAGAACTGACTATGTGCAGGACATTTTCGATACGCTGGACTTTATGGAAATCAGCTATGATCAAGGACCAAAAAACGTGCAGGAATTCGAACAAGAATGGTCTCAGATACATAGAATGGACAGTTATTTGGAGGCATTAGCGCAAATTAGGGAGGAAAAATTAGTCTTCGCCTGTGATTGCACCCGCAAGAAAATCCAACAATTGGATTCATCTGGCTATTATTTGGGGCATTGCCAAGTCAGAGACATTCCGCTGGAAAGAAATGAAACATGCTGGCGCATGGATACTTTTGACTCCGATTTTATCAAAATCAAAACCTACTCAGAAGGCCAGAAATCCTATACACTTCCTGAAGACTCAGCCTTTTTTATAGTTAGAAAAAAAGACAAGCTTCCAGCGTATCAACTGACCTCTCTGGTAGATGATGTGCGATATGGGGTAGATCTGATCGTAAGGGGAAATGATTTACTGGGATCAACATTGGATCAACAAATCCTAGCAAATGCACTTGACCTCAACTCCTTCCAGCAAGCCACATTCCATCATCATACCCTTTTGAAAGGTCCGAAAAACAAAAAGCTATCGAAGTCTGAAGGCACAACATCAATTCAATTCCTCAGAAAAGAAGGAAAGAAACCTGCGGATGTATATCGAATTTTGGGTGAGATGATCGAAGCAAAAGAGGTGTTGAAAAATTTTGAATCCTTCAAAACGCATCTGGCTCTGTAAAAGGCAATTTTTATAAGAAAGTAAAGCCATAGAATTTTCTCTGGCTTTCTATTTCTTTAATCTCGTCTCTAGATTCTTAACACTTGCCACTATTTACTTATTGCTTATTAATTATACTTCGCTGGCATATCAGGGGCGACCATAGAATTCTTGATAAACTCACGGATATCCTCATTGGAAGTTTCCAAATCCTCAGCTCTCAAGTACATCATGTGACCGCTTCTATAGCCTTTCCAAGAAATCCTATCTGCCATCCTACCGGCAGCATCGATTTGCCATAGGTTGTACTTTGCATTGAAGAAATCTGTCCCCCCATCGTAATATCCCGACTGCACCATCAAATGTAAGTAGGGATTTTGACGCATGGCATCTCCCAAATCGTAACCTGTGCTCTCATTAGAGCGGTTCCATGGATGTACTGGGCCGAAAAGATTATAGGTCAGATCCGTTTTGAAATTCAGATTCTCTCTCACGTAAATCTGAAATGAAGGAGCAAAAGCATGATTCCAGGAAGATAAAGCTGGATCAAAATCAGGTCTAGAACCAGTACCGGCATTGTCAAAGCCTTTGTATCTACTATCCAATCTACCGATTGTCATCCCCTTATCTCTAAGCAATTCTTTCCAAAAGAAGCTAGTAGGAATCAATAGATTATGCTCTAGTACCACTTCTTTGCTAAGCCCTGAATACAGTGCATATTTTGTTGCAATCGCGTCTCGCTCTGCTGTGGACAAGGTTCCACCTTTCACTACAGCTGGAATCAATTCGTTGATAGTGAAAGCTTCCACTTCCGGCAAGAAATCATCCAAATCCTGATTTTGTAAAGGTGTCTCCAACGCTTTGTGATACCAGGCTGTTGCCGCATAATATGGCAGGTAATTCGAAGTATGGATAGGTGCACCACGCTCTATTCCCAATTCGGTCGGAGAAACCATAATGACACCATTAAAATACATCCAGTGTGAGTTTTGGAGTTGTGCCACCAAACCTGCCACACGGGTAGTTCCATAACTTTCTCCGATCAGATACTTTGGTGAAGCCCAACGATTTTGGCGGGTCACGAAGGTATTCACCCAATCTGCCAGATATCTGATATCGGAGTTTATTCCGAAAAAAGTAGATCGATCGACTTCTTCATCTACAATACGGGAATAGCCCGTATTCACCGGATCTATGTAAACAATGTCTGCCACATCTAGGATGGAATAGGGATTTGACTTGGTCCCATAAGGCTGAAGAGGGTAACCTTCCTCGTCAATTTTCAACACCACCGGGCCGGTATAGGCAATGTGCATCCAGATAGACGCTGAACCTGGACCACCATTGAAAGAAATAACCAAAGGACGGATAGTCTTGTCAGAAATATCTGTCCGCTCATAGTAGGTGTAGAACAAAGAAGCTATTGGCTTTCCTTTTTCATTCCAGACTGGCTGAGTGCCAGCGGTAGCTTTATAAGGCACTTTCTTGCCTTTAATGGTAGTTTCATGTGTAGTCACTACAGCAGATTCTATTTCTATTTGTCTTTCAATACTTGGCCTTTCTGTCTGGGCAAAAAGTGAACCTACGGTAAAGAATATTAATAAACTAAAAGTTAACTCTCTCATAAAGTATAGGGGTATAATTAATCGATTTTGAAACTACAAATTGTAAATAGAAACTAGAAAAAAATTACACAGATGGGGTCAATTCTTTAGACTTTGCTGGCGGAAACTAGCCTGGCTATCACGACTGCCGGATAAAGAATCCCTATTGTGGACAGAAAAACAGACAGCATCTTAGCCATGACCTGAATGGGGTATAAATCACCAAATCCAACAGTAGTAAGTGATACTAGGCTGAAATATATATACAGGGCAAAATCCTTATCTATTCCGCCCAGTTCTATGTCCCCTCCTATACCTGACTCTGTGGTCAAATAGATGATTTCGAAGAGAAAGGCACCCAAAATCGCCACAAGTAAGTAAACATTGATAGCTCCAATCACCCTGTAAATGTTCACTTCAGAATTTCTAAATAACAGCCTAATATTCAGAAATATAAATACCAACATATTCAACACACCGACTATACGCTCTGCCAGGTAAAACTCAAAATCGTAAGTAGAAAAACGTAGAAATCTAAGTCCCAGCTGAGTCATGAAAAGCACCGTGGTCAACACCACCAAAGCTTTAAACCGGGAAGACCAAATTCCGGTAAAAAACAAAAATAGAAAGACGGTATTGACAAAAAGCGCATGCACATGACCATATTCAATCAAAATAGGCAGTGCAAAAACTGTAAATAGTAAGATCAAGAGCAACACTCCAAAACTTGCATCTGTCAACCAATATTCTGTAAAGGAATTGAATGCATGTTTTACCTGCCTACCTTTTTTATTTACGAATCGATTCATTTAAAATTCCAGTTCACCTGAGAAAACTTTGACGGCTTGCCCTTTGATAAGTACACGATCTTCTCTTTTCTCTAAATACAGCTCGCCTCCCCGTTTACTTGCCTGATAGGCTTTGAGCCTACTTTGACCTGATCTTTGAAACCAATAGTCCATCAAAGCGCAATGTGCAAAGCCAGTAACAGGATCCTCATCTATCCCCACTTTTGGCCCAAAGAAACGACTATAAATATCAAATGTCCCCTTCCCTACAGCTGTAATAATTATTCCTTCCTCGCTGTGCTTTTTCACTAGGGAAAAGTCTGGATCACAGGACTCAACTGCACTAGCATCCTCCAACTCAACTATCCAATTCTTCTTCAATTTGGCTGAATTAATAATTTTAGCCCCAAAGAAATCACCATCGAAAAATGGATGTCTTTCCAAAACAGTAGGAATCAAGGGAAAATCCATTTCAATCCACTCACCATCACTTTTCACTACTAGCTCTCCACTTCTTGTTTGGAATCGGATCGTTTCATTTGGTTTCGCCCATCCTGACTTTACCATCCAAAAAGCAGAAGCCAGTGTAGCATGTCCACAAAGATCAATTTCAACAGTCGGAGTAAACCAACGCAAGCTAAAAGCATCCGGTTCTGAAGTTCTCTTTACATAGGCAGTTTCACTGAGATTCATTTCCATTGCAATGGTTTGCATCTGCACTTGAGTAAGCTCCTGATCCAATAAGCAAACAGCTGCTGGGTTTCCGGAAAATACCTTATTCGTAAATGCATCTACGGTAGTTATAGCTAGTTTCATGGTTAGTAACGCTCTTTAAGAATATTCAAATGATGGGTAAAATGACCTGGAATAATCCAAAATAAAGCTCTTGGAGTAATGGGATTTCCATTTGCAATTCCCACCAAATCCAGCGATTCCTCAGGCAATATCCTAATCATGGTGAGCAATGCTTGACGCTGAATTTTAAAGTCTTCTAGCAAATATTCGATAGGGACTTGTCCAAATCTCGCATTCAGCACATAGGGATCCTGGTCAAAACCCGGCAAAGCCGATTTTTCTCCCCTAGCGAAGCATAGCGCTCTAAAAGTCATGATCCTTTCGGTATCTATCACATGCCCAAGGACTTCTTTTGGCGTCCATTTTCCTTCTGCATAGGCCTTCTCAGCCCATTCAGGCTCTTTCTCACGATATAGACTGACAAGCGGGTCTACTTGCTTTAACAGCTGCTCCTCATAGTTGCTTCCAGAAACTAGTTGAAGATAGGTGGAGAAAAAAGGCGAATAATCACCTTTTTTCGGTTGGTATAGGGTTTTCATGTGTTTATATTTTGTTTTTTATAGGTCATAACCTGTCCCTTGACTAAGGAAACGGGATGGAATCTCGCATGGTAGATAATCATCCCAATGTGTGACGCTTGCGTCATGCTCGATTTCATCTAAAAATACTTGGGTAAGAATTTTAATGAGATAAATTTAAGTCATAAGTATAAACCACCTCAATATCATGAACAAAAAATTACTCATTGTCTTTATTACGCTTTCCAGTCACATGGCTATTTCACAAACTATCATTATCAGAAACCCAGAAATAGCTCAAATGATAGCTGAGATATCCTCTGATTCTCTGGAACATCATGTGCGAACTTTGGCATCCTTCACATCCCGACATACCTTAAGTACAAATGAGGAAAATGGCATGCCCGCCGCTCAGCAATATGTGCTTACTAAGTTCAGCCATTTTGCGAAGCAATCCGGAGGTAGAATGACTGCGGAAATAGAAAAATTTACCATCCCAGCAGATAATCGCAGAATAACAGCCGATTCACCAGGGGCTAATGTGATAGCAACACTCAAAGGCACCAATCCAGCTGACAATAGAATATTCATTATTTCAGCCCATATGGATTCCCGAAATAAGGATGTGATGGATGCTGAAGGAAGTGCGCCTGGCGCAAATGACGATGGAAGCGGAACCGCTGCCGTCATCGAATTAGCTCGTATTATGGTCTCCCATGAGTTCTCAGCCACCATTCTATTTGTAGCATTTACTGGTGAGGAGCAAGGATTGAAAGGCGCTACCTACCTAGCTGACAAAGCAAAAACAGAAGAATGGAATCTCGCTGCTGTCTTGAATAACGATATTGTCGGAAACAGTAGTTCGTCAGAAACGCTGATCAAAGACAATCTGAAAATGCGTGTTTTTTCAGAAACCATTCCTACTGCTGAAACTGAACAAGAAGGTAACATCCGTCGCTACACCAATGCTGATAATGACAGTAAATCCAGGCAATTGGCGAGATATATTAAGGAACAAGGAGAACGCTATGTAGATCAATTTGAGGTGAAATTGATTTACCGATCGGATAGATTTCTGAGGGGTGGAGATCAAACCTCCTTTGCGAGAAATGGTTTTATTGCGGTGAGGATGTCCGAAATGAATGAAAACTTCATCCATCAGCACGAAAATGTTCGTGTAGAGGATGGGATTCACTATGGTGACCTACCGGAATTCATGGACTTTGAATATTTGAGAAAAGTATCCGCCGTGAATCTAGCCTCCCTAGCGAGTTTAGCTAATTCGCCGGATCAGCCCCAGGAAGCCAAAATAGACGTACGTGGTTTAAGTAATAAGTCAACTTTACTTTGGAAAGCACCTGCGATGGGCAAAGCAAAAGGCTATTATGTGCTGATGAGAGAAACTTCATCTGCCATGTGGGAGCGTAAGTTTTGGACTACTGAGACCACACTTACTTTACCTTACTCCAAGGACAATTACTTCTTCGCAGTACAATCAGTATCAGAATCAGGAGCCGAAAGCCTCCCTGTTTTCCCTACGCCACTTTCCAGATGATCACAGTTCTTAATTAAATCAATTACAAATACAATAAAATGAACGCTTAGTGGAACCTCATTGATTATATTTAGTTAACTATTTGAAAAACTAAAATTATGAAAGCTAAAGAAATCGTAACGCTACAGCGTTCATTACTTATCGATACAGAGAAATTACTGAATAAGCAGGTAGAAATGGAGGGGACCTCCTCTGCTTACTATTTGTCAATGGCTTCTTGGTGTCATATGATGGGCTATGAAAATGCCTCCAAATACCTCTATACCCATGCAGACGAAGAGCGAATGCATATGATGAAGTTATTTCAGTATATCAATGAAGCTGGAGGACATGCCATACAGCCAGAAATCACCGGGATTAGACATAATTTCAATTCTTTAAGAGAAATTTTCGAATTGATCCTAGAGCATGAAATCAACGTGACCAAGTCAATCAATAACATTGTAGATCACGCATTCACCAAGAAGGACTTTGCTACTTTCAGTTTTATGCAATGGTATGTCACTGAACAGAGAGAAGAAGAAACTATGTCCAGAAGAGCTCTTGAGCTATTCGATATTATTGGGGAAGAAGGAGTTGGCCTTTGGACCATTGATCAGGAGCTGGGCAAGCTACATGCAGCTGCCCATCCTCAGGCATAAATTCAAAGCGGCTGTCTCAAAACTTAAATCAACAAGCTGAGATTTGAGTATTTGGAATTTATCTCAGGTACCTACCTACCCGTACAAATTAGAGGCTGTCCCTACTTATGAGACAGCCTCTTTTTTTATGTATGTATATTTTAACCAAAGTGGACACCGCGCTTTTCGCAAAAAACATAGATCCGTGATAATTGTCAGGCTGAGCATCCGCCTCCCGGAGGGCAGGTAGTCCAAGTCCCATTTTCGAAGTACGCTTTTGTGCCCACCTCTCCGTAAGGCAAGACGTCTTAATTCATGAATGTTTTTTTGGTTGGTATCTTTAGGAAATTGGCCAAAGCATGCTTTGGCTAACTATACAGGTGATTAGCAAGCTTTTAGCTACTGACCTTTTATTTTTTGGATTGATTTTTTCTTACTCATCTTTCCTATATCTTAATGGAGAATTATTTCCTTCAATCCCCTAACACCCCTTGTTGCTATGAGTTTCAATAAGAGCCAAGTAGCATTTTTCCAGGCAATAAAATTATCATTGCCTAGCTACAATTCATTGGTTGACGAAATTGCCGAAATATTGGAAATCAGCATTGACAGTGCTTACAGGAGAATCAGAGGAGAAAAACTTTTGGATTTCAGTGAGTTGGAAACTCTATGTAATCGATTCAAAATCTCAACTGACACTTTTTTCAACCTACATTCCAATAGCGTCCTATTTCATGGCAATCAGAATGACTATCAAGAGAATAGTTTCATGAAATGGATGGGGGACGTATATGCACAACTAAACCTGGTGAATAGTTTTTCTAAAAAACATATCTATTGGCTGGTCAAAGATATGCCTCCTTTCCATCACTATTATCACAAGGAATTGGCTGCATTCAAGTTCTTTTTCTGGCGAAAATCTATCCTGTTCAATGACAGTTTGAAAGACACCAAGTTTTCTATCAAGGACAACTCTTACAATCAGTTTGCAGAAATAACCCAGAAAATCCTCAAAGCATACCACAAGATCCCGACGACCGAAATCTGGAATATTGAAGGGATAAATATCACACTACGGCAAATTGAGTTGTATCATGAAATGGGAATAATGACTTATACAGAAGACACCATTTTTCTCTACAACTGTATGATGGAGGTGATCGATCATTTGGAGAAAATGGCTGAAAAAGGCAAAAAGATCCTACCGTCAAATCCAGAGATTGATGGAGCAGATTACAACTTTTTTGTAAATGAATTCATCATCGGTGATAATACATTTTTTGCTACGATGGATGAAAATAAGGTGACTTATCTCAATCACAGCGTAATATATTTCCATGGCACTTCAGATCCCTCTTTTAATAATGCGATGTTCAGAAATCTGGATAATCTCATCAAGAAATCTACTCAGATCAGTGTGGTGTGCGAAAAGGAGCGGAGGCAGTTCTTTAACAAATTGCGCAAAAAAGTAGTAGAACGGATAAATGCCATCCTTCTTAAGGAAGCCTAAAATCCGCTAGCACTAGAACTCTTTGGCAAGAGGAAAGAATCTGCTACTTTTAAACCTGAAGGAAGCCAATTATGAACAATTCAATAAAATACAGTTTTGCTAGCCTTGCCCTGGTCAGCACTTCTTTTTTCGCCTGTCAAGAAAGCACCTCTGACAAGGTAATTGATGAGGAGAATATGAGCATAGACAGTATGCCCGAACCAAGTGAAAAAGTGGCAGGAATGGCATGGATTCCAGGAGGGGAATTTGTCATGGGAACCAATGAAGTAGATGCATATTCCGCCGAAAAGCCTGCGGTAAATCTGCAAGTGACTGGTTTCTGGATGGACACACATGAAGTCACCAATGCTGATTTCAAGAAATTTGTAGATGAAACAGACTACATAACTGTGGCAGAGAAAAAACCAGAATGGGAAGATCTTAAGAAACAATTGCCCCCAGGAACACCAAAGCCAGACGATACGGTTTTAGTGGCTGGCTCCATGGTGTTTAGTCCTCCTCCCTACGCTGTTCCTACGCAGGATATCTCTCTCTGGTGGGTTTGGGTAGAAGGTGCGAGCTGGAAAAAACCAGAAGGGCCAGAGTCAGATTTGAAGCGAAGAGAAAATCATCCGGTGGTTCATATCGCCTTTGATGATGCCAAAGCCTACGCAGATTGGGCAGGAAAAAGACTTCCCACGGAAAATGAGTGGGAGTTTGCAGCTCGCGGAGGTGCAAAAGGAAAACGATTTGCTTGGGGAGATGAATTGACTCCCAATGGCCAATATTTAGCGAATACTTTTCAAGGGAATTTTCCAAATGACAATAAAAGTCTAGACGGTTTTAACGGCACCTCCCCAGTCAAGTCTTTTGCTCCGAACACCTTTGGCCTTTACGATATGATTGGCAATGTCTGGGAGTTGACAGCTGACTGGTATGATGCACTCAAATATGCGAGATTAGCTGGTCAGGCTCCAAAACTAGATGCAAACATGAAGCAATGCTACAATCCGGACAATCCGTATGCCATGGAGCGTGTGATCAAGGGAGGATCTTATTTATGTGCTGATAATTATTGCGTGAATTATCGGCCATCTGCCCGTCAGGGTCAGGCATTTGATAGCGGCACTTCCAATGTCGGCTTTAGGTTGGTAAAAGATGCTGAAGAAAAGTCAATCACTCTGAAGTAAAATTAGGCAGGATTGTTCTGAAGACGGATACAACAGCGGACTTTGTGCTCCTTCGTGTCCACTGCGGTTAAAAAATCCTATGGCAAATCATAGCCTTTTGTTATCCGCTGTATGTATTTCCCTAAAATATCAAACTCCAAATTGACTAGGTCTCCCGGAACTAGCTGATGAAAGTTAGTATGCTCAAAGGTATATGGGATTATCGCCACTGAGAATCTACCTGGCCCAGAATTAAAGCACGTCAGACTTGTTCCGTTTATCGTGATTGAGCCTTTTTCCACAGTCACATTTCCAAGGCTATAATCAAACTCAACATCAAAAACCCATGAACCAGTTTGATCAGTGATACTTTTTACTTTTCCCACTTGATCCACATGCCCCTGCACGATATGCCCATCAAAGCGTCCATTTGCAGGCATGCAACGCTCTAAATTGACCTTCTTACCTACTTTCCACTGAGATAAATTCGTTTTCTGAATTGTTTCATCAATTGCTGTCACCCGGTAAGACTCAGGAGTAGTACGCACCACAGTCAGGCAAACGCCATCATGGGCTAAGGACTGATCGATTTTCAATTCCGAAGAAAGCGATGAGTCTAAATCAAAATGGACATTGGTTCCTTCGTGGGTTATATTTTTTAGAGTGCCAAAAGCTTCTATTATTCCTGTGAACATGGAGGTGAATTTAACTTTCAAAGATTCAATAACTAAGCAATAAATGCCCTATTCAAGTTCAAATTAAGCCAAATATTCTTTTAACTTCGACCGCAGAACCATAAAATCACTATGCCCCTACTCAAACTCGAAGACACGTATTTACACAAAGGAAAACGGAGAGCTCTGGTGACTTTGCTGCGGGAAAAGGGAATCAAAAGTGAGCGGGTCCTACAGGCTATCAATACCTTACCTAGACATTTTTTCTTTGATTCTGCACTGATTTCCCATGCCTATGAGGACAAAGCATTCCCCATTGGCGAGGGTCAGACTATCTCACAACCTTATACAGTAGCCTTCCAAACAGAGCTTTTAGAGATAAAGGAAGGCGATAAAATATTGGAAATTGGAACAGGATCCGGATACCAAGGAAGCATATTGCATCTACTTGGCGCAGAGGTATTTACGATAGAATATCAGAAAAAACTATTTGAGGGAACAAAGCGATTCCTAACGAGATTGGGAATAGAAATGCATCTCTTCTACGGAGATGGTACGGGCGGACTTCCTGCTTATGCACCGTACGACAAAATAATTGTCACCGCTGGAGCCCCAATAATCCCAGATGCTTTGATTCAGCAATTAAAAATTGGAGGAATACTCGTAATCCCCGTAGGCGATAAGCGCAGGCAAACCATGCTAAAAATCACCAAGAAATCGAATACAAAGGTCGATCGGGAAGAATACGAAGGTTTTGCTTTTGTGCCCTTATTGGGCAAAGACGGTTGGAAGTGAAATGATTTGAAATTAGACGTTTGAGATTTGAGATTTTCAACTCTTTGAGTTTTACATTATTCGGAATAAAATTCCGAAACCAGTTACATTTAATTTTTCTGCCAAATTTTATTTCTAATATTGATAAATTTTAGAATTATGAGCATCAAGAAATTCGCTAAAGAGTCCGCAGTAATCATGACCGAAATGGTTCTTCCCAATGACACCAATACGCTAAACAACCTCATGGGAGGAAAGCTGATGCACTGGATGGATGTGGCAGCTGCCATAGCCGCTCAAAAGCACTCTAATAGCATCGTAGTGACTGCTTCTGTGGATAATATTTCCTTTCAGGAACCAATCGCCCTCGGTAATGTAGTCACGCTAAAAGCTCAAGTTACTCGCGCGTTTAATTCCTCTATGGAAGTCTTCATAGAAGTGACTGCTGAAGATATTCCTGCCAACAAAAAGGTCATGACACATCGGGCATTTTTCACCTTTGTAGCTGTAGATGAGCACAATAAACCTTCAGGAATCCCCGAATTAGTCCCGGAAACTACAGAAGAAATCGAAAACTTTAAAGGTGCACTAAGAAGAAGACAGCTGAGATTGGTGCTAGCAAAAAGAATGAAACCTGAAGATGCCGTAGAACTGAAGTCCATTTTCAATCTTGATTGATCTATCTAAAAGACAGTAAAAAATCGAGGGGTAGTAGAGATATTATTCCTCTTTTTTTGTGTTAAGGCGAATTTTGAGCAATTTCCCGACATGGAAAATATGAGCATTCAGGAGCTCCAGCACATTATCACCGAAGAACTTTTTTTCTTTGAGAAAGAACCTAAAGACGAACAGGTTAAACAGGGCACAAATCATGTAGAGGAGACAGCACAACCAAAGACACTTCCGAAAACAGTTCATCTTGAGGTTGCTACACCGCCCCAAGAAGAATTAAAACCAGAGCCTTTGACTGTTCGTGGTAAATTTGAAAAAGGTATTCTAGTGCTTCACGAAGAGCAGCAATTGAAGCCAGAAGTAATGGAAATGCTGGTAAATATGATCAATGCTGTTGGTCATTCCATGAACGAAGTTGGGCTACTTTCATCGAAAGAACTAGAAGGTAGAACCTTAACAGAACTTTATGACCTTAATGCCCATATAGTACTTAAATTTGGTCGTGTGAAACACCCGATCAACGCGCTTCCTGCTTCGGACTATCAAATACACACGGAAGAAGAAACAGAATATTTATTCGCAGATGCATTAAGTGTAATTTCTGAGGATAAAGTTCTCAAAGGCAAGCTTTGGAACACTTTAAAAGTACTATTTAACATAGCTAAAAAACAATGAGCCTTACACCTCAACAACACACTTGGGCAAAACGCTTTCGCTGGATTTCACTTATAGAAGGAACATCCTTCTTGCTATTACTTTTCATCGCAATGCCACTTAAATACATGTGGGACTATCCGCTAGCGGTGAAATATGTAGGCTGGGCTCATGGGATACTATTTGTGATTTATATCTTCACGGTATTTCCTACCGCCCATAGGTTAAAGTGGAATTTCAGCAGGACATTATTTGCCCTTATAGCCTCTATTTTACCATTTGGCCCTTTTATTTTCGACAGAAATCTGAAGAAAAGTCAGCACGTGGATTTGTAAGAAATGGCGTTAATCAGCAAAAAGAAGCGCATTTTCGCTATCAGCCATGGGCTGAGGCGTTTCCTGATTAAGTACTCCCGTGAGGTGGATATCCCTATTCATTATCACGAATTGCTTCGCTATTCGAGTTCTATTGCACTGTATGATTCTAAGGAACAAGACACACTTTGGGAGACGGTATTCTACGATCAATCCGACCGAGAGGAGATTCACCTCAATGTTAAAATGATCTATGCTTTGCTGAAAGCTGGCGGAGATATGTCTGTAATGGAGCATTTGTATGTGGATAGGATCGACTTGTGTGTATACGGAAACACGCAGCCATTTCGGGTGCGAATAGTGAATAGAATCAATGATAATTTTGATTATTTCTATGTCAAAAATGCTGATGCTTCCCGAGTGTATGGACTTGAATTTGAACATTTGCTTTCTCCAAATAGAATCTCCTATCTAGTTCACAAAAACACCTTGATTGAAGAACATATAGCTGGGATCCCTGGAGATAAATTTATGCGAGCCCATATGCAGGATCCGCACCTGAATCCTATACGACTAGCCAAAGAATTTGTCAAATTCAATGAACGCTGCTTTGTGAGGCTTTTAGGGGACATGCATTCATCCAATTTTGTGATTGACGTCACACCCGACTTTGAAGAGACACATTATAGAATCCGTGCGATTGACTTTGACCAGCAATCCTATGAGGGCAAAAAATCAATTTATTTACCGCAATATTTTAAGGAAAACAATGTGTTGATTCAGTTGGGGATGAAATACATCACGCCAGAATCCATG
Organism: Algoriphagus persicinus; assembly: GCF_035156415.1. Taxonomy (NCBI): domain Bacteria; kingdom Pseudomonadati; phylum Bacteroidota; class Cytophagia; order Cytophagales; family Cyclobacteriaceae; genus Algoriphagus; species Algoriphagus persicinus. The sequence goes on along the minus strand of NZ_JAYEEY010000019.1, from coordinate 60,151 downwards.
GCTCAATATCAGAAAGAAGAGCGTGCCCTGATCGCTACACGACTCAAATCTTCCCGGCAAGGTATATTGGATATTTTGCGATCAATGGAGAATGATATCATTTCATTACCAGAGAATATTGCATCGCTCAAAATAGACTTGGCGAAGCATTATTCTAATGATAAGTTCCTGGAATGCGCGAATATGGGGCAGATCATGAAAACAAGTCTCGAACAACTAATCAAGAAATAAGTTAGCTTATTTCAGCAATCTCCTCAAATACCCCCCATAACCACTTTTCCCTAATTTATCGGCAGCCTGAAGCAGTTTTTCTTCCCCGATAAATCCTGCTCTGAAGGCAATTTCTTCTATGCATCCGATCTTCAACCCCTGCCGCTCTTCTATTACTTCCACAAACTGTGCCGCTTGAAGAAGCGACCGATGTGTACCTGTATCCAACCAAGCTGTTCCTCTGTTCAGGATGGCAACTTGCAGCTCTCCTAACTTCAAATATTCATTATTGATATCAGTGATTTCCAGCTCACCTCTTGGACTCGGTTTGATTTTTTTTGCGATTTCTACGACTCTATTATCGTAAAAATATAGACCTGGAACAGCAAAATTAGACTTTGGGTTTTCGGGCTTTTCTTCAATACTAATCGCCTTCTGATTCTCATCGAATTCCACCACTCCGTATCGCTCAGGATCATTGACATGGTAAGCAAACACGACTCCACCATCGGTGTCAGTATAGGCTTGTAAAGTCTTATGAAGTCCAGATCCGTAGAAAATATTATCCCCAAGTATCAAGGCGACTTTCTCCTTTCCGATAAATTTCTCACCTATAATAAATGCCTGAGCCAAGCCATCTGGGCTAGGCTGCACTGCATACTCGAATGAGCAACCCACTTGAGATCCATCACCTAGCAGTCGCTGAAAAGCATCACTATCTTCCGGAGTAGTAATGATCAACACTTCTGTAATTCCCGCCATCATCAGAACAGAAAGAGGATAATATATCATTGGCTTATCATAAACAGGCATCAGCTGCTTACTCACGGAAATAGTCAAAGGATACAGACGTGTGCCGGATCCACCGGCCAAAATAATTCCCTTCATATATATTAAGTTGTATAAGTTTAAATTTTATAATCCTTTAAACCGATTCCAAAAATGAATCCAAATTTCAAGCTTTACGAATTATTAATTCATTAACCTGAGTAAAATACTTGATAAAATTCTGGGGTAAAAAGATTGAAAATTAGAGTTAGATTAAAGCTTAAAGCTACAGAAAGAGCAAAAATTAAAAAAATAAGACATGAAAATATTGTTTGCTTCATTGGGAACTCGTGGAGATGTTGAGCCATTTTTGGCACAGGCTGAGATTTTTGCCGAAAAGGGAGAGGACATTGTCTGTCTTTTTCCCGAACAGTTTAGAGAAACCGTCACGCAACTTGGGTACGAGTTCATCGGTTTTGACAAAAGATTTCTAGAGTTGCTAGATTCCCAAAGCGGCAAAACAATCATGGGCGGAGGTGGAAGCGCTTGGCACCAGCTCAAAAACTATATCAAGTTGGCTAAAAGCTCCATAAGTTTACAACACACACTCATCGAACAGCAGCGAGGTGCATTGAGAACTCATCTTCCTGATCGAATTGTGTTTCATGGCAAGTGCCTCTTCTATTGTATCGCTGCAATGGCTGATCCAAAACGCTATACCCTGCTCACACCTCTCCCATGTCTGACTCATCCAGCAGAGGACTTTCCGCATATAGGTTTTGGAAAATGGAGACCATTTAGCCCAAAATGGAATCTTAAATCTTATAATTTAGTAAATGGGGCTAGACGTCTTGCGATGAAAAAATTTGTTGGTAAATATTATTCGGACTTCCCTTCTACGGAAATCAACTCAAAGACACTAAAGGAATTTGAATTGAATAGACTGCAAACTGTTTACACCATTTCCCCATCATTATTCCCAAAACCTGCGATATGGCCAGAATCAGCGAAACTTGTTGGCTACTATTTCAGAAATCAACTCAAGGAATATCACCCGCCTACTGAACTAACTATTTGGCTTGAAAAGCACCCTAAAGCCGTTTTACTCACCTTCGGCTCGATGAGTAATACAAAGCCCAAAGAGCACTCTAAAACCATCATAGAATTACTTCAAAAACACCAGATACCTGCAATCGTAAATACTTCTTGGGGTGGATTGGAGCAACTAGCTGACAGCAATGCATCCATTTACTATGTGAATCAAATTCCTTACGACTGGATTCTACCACAACTTTATGGAATTATCCACCATGGTGGATCAGGAACTACACATCAGGGTGCTGCACATGCATGTGTGCAAATGATTGTTCCCCATATCATTGATCAGTACTTTTGGAATAGAATCATAGAAAAAAGACAACTAGGCCCTCTTGGCACCAGCATTCATGACCTAGATGCAGACAAATTTGAAATAGCACTAATTAACTTTTGGACGAACCCAGAATATGCCATAAATGCTGAACAACTTGCCCAACAAATCAAAGAAGGAGCTAAACGAGATACAGTTTATAACCTAGTGATGATGCCATCAGCTTAAGAAAACAATATGAACCGAACTAAACTTTATCTTTCCATACTCTCCGTGCTGCTGGTTTTCAGCTGTCAGGCGAAGCCTGAAATTAGTTTTGAATCCAACGTCACAGAGGAATTTAGACCTTCTTACCATTTCACCCCAGCTTCAGGCTGGATAAATAATCCCAATGGTTTGCTCTATTTGGATGGAGAATACCACCTCTTCTATCAGCATTATCCTGACAGTACAGTATGGGGGCCAATGCATTGGGGACATGCTGTCTCTTCTGATTTGGCGAATTGGGAGTCGCTGCCGATAGCACTTTATCCTGATAGTCTAGGGTACATTTTCTCAGGAAGCGCAGTCTTTGATGCCGGCAACAGTTCGGGATTAGGTACAGCAGAAAACCCTCCCATGGTTGCAGTTTTCAACTACCACCATGCTGAGGAAGCAAATACTTCATCGGATACATTCCAGAGTCAGGCCATTGCTTTTTCTCTGGATAAAGGAAGAAGTTGGGAGAAATTTGAAGGCAATCCAGTCTTACCCAATCCAGGGATTAGAGATTTCCGTGATCCAAAAGTTTCCCAAATCACTACTCCTGATGGTTCCAAATCTTGGATCATGACTTTGGCTGTACTTGATCATATTAATTTCTACAGCTCCGCTGATTTAAAAAACTGGACTTTACTAAGTGAGTTTGGACAAACAATTGGCGCACATGGCGGAGTCTGGGAATGTCCAGATTTACTTCCATTCAAAACTCCATCAGGAGAAGATAAATGGGTTTTGCTGGTCAGTATAAATCCCGGCGGACCACAAAATGGATCTGCCTCACAATATTTTATTGGCGACTTCAAAAATGGTCAATTCACTCCAGATGACACCATGATCCGGTGGCTTGACTATGGACCGGATAACTATGCTGGAGTAACTTGGAGCAATCTTCCTGAGGAGCAAAACAGAACGCTTTTTATAGGCTGGATGAGCAACTGGCTCTATGCAAACGTGGTTCCAACAAAAGCCTGGAGATCAGCGATGACCATTCCCCGAGAATTAAGCTTAGTCGATGTGGATGGTACGCTATTATTGAAATCTGCTCCTGCGAAAGAACTCGAAGGGCTAAGATCTAAAGAGTATGAAATGAACATAGAAACTTCTGCATTACCATCGGAAGCTGTAGAAATCACTGCGGATGTCGCTTCAAAGACTTTTTCAATAACCTTCTCAAATGAGCTCGACGAAACACTGTTAATCACTAAAGAGAACGGCTTGGTAAGTATAGATCGTAGAAATGCAGGAATGAGTGATTTCCATCCTGATTTTGCTGCAATTCATTCCGCGCCCATGAGCTGGGAAGCAAAAGATATCAGAATATTTTTAGACGCATCATCCATCGAATTATTCGTGAATAATGGAGAATTGGTGATGACTTCCATCCTATTTCCAACTAGTCCATGGAAAAGTGTGACGGTTGCTGAAAATCTCAATTCCTTAAAAATTTATGATTTGAAAAAATAAAATTGGTGTATTTGAAACCTCTCAGGTCATTTCTTTTAAATTTTTAGACCAGTTACTCAAAATGAATAATAGCTTTCAATCGTACTAATTTACCTGAGTTGGGTCTTATGGTTTGTGGCTGTTTTTACATTTCCTGTCGCTATTGATTCTACCAATAATGATTCCCTTGATTCTGTATTCTGCCATCTAATATTTAATTCAAAGTTGAATATTTTGTACTATTATTATAAGGTCAAACTATCGAAAAGCTATGTCAGATAATCTAATTCATAAAGAATATTCTAACGGTGAAGTAACTATCACATGGGAACCTCACAAATGCATCCATTCCACGAATTGTGTTAAGGGGTTGCCTTCAGTTTTTGATTTTGAAAAAAGGCCATGGGTTAATGCCGAAGGAGCAAGTACAGAAACCATAGTCAAGCAAATAGATAATTGCCCAAGTGGTGCGCTGGGCTATTATTTTGCGGAGCAAAAAGAAAGAAGCACAGGTGATGTGATGTAGGAACAGTTGGTAGAAGTAGTTCCTAAAGGGCCGCTGATGGTCTATGGAAATCTCTAAGTCAAACTTCACAATGGCCACCTCAAAAACCAATGTAAGATTTCTGCCTTTTTTAGATACGGTTCCAGCCAAAACAAACCCTTTTGTAATGGCTCACATCAGAAAATTAATTTCCAAGGCTAAAGCCTAGATTCATGCGTAAAGTACTCGTTCTTTTTGCTCACCCAAAATTTGAGCATTCTCAGGTAAATCAAGCTTTGATCCAGGCTATCACAGGATTGGAAAATGTGGAAATCAGGGATTTGTATGAAAGCTATCCCGAATTCAATATTTCCGTACAGGTAGAGCAGGAAAGTCTGTAAGTGGGAGAATTGCTGCGCAAATTTTCCGCAAACGAGCCTACCTGAAACAATGATGACATAAAAGAAGCTGAGAATACATAGCGCATTTTTCCGCAGTAAATCTCACTTTATTTTTACCCTAATCCACCAAGCGTCCCTTCTTCGTACATCCATAATAAGTTCCAGACTTCACTAGCAATCAAAAGATTAGTAAGAATAATTAACTCGCCTATTTATTGTTAATTAATAGCTTGTCTGTAGCGAACATAGAATTAGAAACGTATTAATCAAGTACTTTGGAACTAAGTGTTTGATTTTACGTTCTCATTGACGGCATGTTTAAAAACACCAAATTGACTATTTCTTTCTTTCTCAAAAGACAATTACTATGACCCAACAATTTACACTTCTAAAGAAAGCCATCGAAGTCTTCCACTCGTATGGTATTACGTTGATTGGCCAGCAGAAAAACGCTGACTTTATTGAGCAATTGCACATGGATCCGGTATTTATCAATGGTCTGATTTTCGAGTTAGAATATCAGTTACAGGTTATTTTTCAGGATGAAAAACTAGGTAAAGTTCACACACCAAAGGATTTGATAGCACTTCTTATCAATATTCCACAGGATAATTAGCGTGACCCTCGAAAACTAAACCAACTAAAAAGGGCTGTTTTCTTTATTCGAAAACAGCCCTTTTTTTAATACTCAACTACAACTCACTTACTAGTCAACTCTATTGTAAATAATACCCAAAGAACTAGCTAAAGGCGGCATAATGGTATGCAGTTCTCTATTCTTATTTCTAAGTTGAAATTCTCGCGACAGATTTTCTCCATCTACTATACTTAGCTCCTCTTTGTCCAGATCAAACTCTTCTCCTCCTTGTATGTGGTAAAGTGCAAGTATAGAGACCAAAATTTTTCCATTAGTAATTTGATAGTTACCAGTATAATATTCAAGATAGCCGATCACTTCTTTGGTCTCTATATCTCTAAAATAAACTTCAGAATATACTTTTCCATCTGACTCAAAATCAATGGAATACACCAAATCATACGGTTGATTTGCAATCTTATATTCAACGACATTTTGCCACTGATTCTGCGTCAAAACTTGAGGATTGATTTCAGCATCATCGCATCCAAGAAGCAATAGCATAAGGAAAACTGAAGCTATCAATTTGATTTTCATATTTTTTCTAGTCAATCTTAATAAAGGGTTCTGGCGGAGCACAACTTGCATTCGGTGGGCATATATAATAGAATTTTGAGAAGTCACTTTCAATGGCATATTCCATAATAGTTTCTCCGTCCTCTACCGACACCAGAAGTTCCTTGTCCGCATACTGAAGCTTCGTATCTGTTGGAAGTGAAAATTGGTTTCTTATCACAATCAACTTAGTCCCTTCAACTCGATAGATCCCCGCAAATTCACTTGCATAGCCCAAATCGACAGGCGAGCCTTTTTGGCGCAAGGTTTCACTTCCTTTAATTGTTCCATCTGGGATAATCTCAAACGTGCTCACATAGTCATATTCGCTAAGATGAAATACGGATTGCCAAGTTCCTATAATAGTCCTCTTTGGATTTACATCCTCATCATTACAGCCTAGCAGGAGAAAGGCAGTTATGCCAATGAATATGAGTCTAGTATTCATATGAAATTTAATTAGGAGAATGTAAAAGACAGGTATTCTAATGAAATTCAAACCTTAATCAATACGTAAATCTTTCGCAGAATGCTACAGCTCGTTTTACCAAGTTAAAAGTTGTCATTAGAATCAAGTCAGAAGTAACTTGTGCATTCATACAAGAAAACAACACAAATGGATAAAAAAACAGTTACTGGAACCATTCGAAAAAACATACAAATCGACAGTGAGGTCACAATTATCCAGAAGCATCATCAGCGAACAGGTGAACTTACAGCAGGGATTGTGAAGAGAATCCTTACATCTTCACCCACGCACCCACATGGCATCAAAGTAATGCTGCATACTGGCGAAGTAGGAAGAGTACGAGAGGTATATGAAAATTGAGATTATGTGATGATGCCAGTCTGCAGAATTTCATTGCATATCGGGTAGGAAGAATCCAGCGTGCCGGCTGAAAGGGAGGATGACAGGAGACCCGCCAGAGTGGCCAAGCCGAAGTGACCAAATGCTAGAAGTTACCAAATCCTATGAAGCTTGTCTCTTTGCCGGCAGAAAAGCGGATACACATAAAGAATTGAAAAAAAAGCCAAATTTATATGACAAAAGTCATCACAATGACGGAGAATTTATTCTTGCTGCACTAATATTTGTATTTACTTTTGATCCATGCATGATCGGTGTATAGGAATGACTTCTTGGTATTAGAAAGTTGTAATTCAATCCAATAGGCTCAGAAGAATAATGCTTACTTCCAGCAACAAGGGAGTGCAGGTTTAAAATATTGTTCAATTTAACTGATTGATTATGATTTATCGAGTTGAAAATCTCTTGAGAAAACTCTTGTTTTTTGGTGGTATTATATCTGTGGTAGGATGTAGTGGCGGTAGCCATGAAAGCCGGGAAAACCCCTTAGAAATTGAGGCAAATGGTAAAATCAATGCCCAACTTACCAGCCCCCCTCACGTACCAGAACCTATAGGCAGCCGGCCAGCGAGGCATGTGATAGTGGACATGGAAATATTGGAACAGGAAGGCCAAATGGCAAATGGTGTAAGCTACATCTATTGGACATTTGGTGGCACTGTTCCTGGAAGTTTTATCCGAACCAGGTTAGGTGATGAAGTAGAGTTCACACTGAAAAATCATCCAGACAACAAACTCCCTCACAACATAGATCTTCATGCCGTGACAGGTCCAGGTGGAGGTGCTTCTTCCTCTTTTGTGGCTCCAGGACATGAAATCACCTTTTCTTTCAAAACACTAAATCCGGGATTATACGTTTACCATTGTGCTACGGCACCGGTGGGGATGCATATCGCCAATGGCATGTATGGGCTCATTCTGGTAGAACCCGCAGGAGGTTATCCTAAGGTGGATAAGGAATACTACATCATGCAGGGTGATTTCTATACCAAAGGATCCTATGGAGAACCTGGTCTCCAACCTTTTGACATGCAAAAAGCAATCGATGAGGATGCGGATTATGTGGTTTTCAATGGTAACACTGAGGCACTCAGCGGAGACAATGCGATCACTGCTGAAGTAGGCGAAACTATCCGTTTATATGTTGGAAATGGCGGCCCAAATCTAGCTTCTTCCTTCCACGTCATTGGGGAGATATTCGATAGAGTGCATGTAGAAGCTGGGTCATTAATCAACCATGATGTGCAAACAACTCTAATACCTCCGGGAGGAGCGGCTATAATAGAGCTTAAAGTAGAGTCACCAGGCACATTTGTGTTGGTTGATCATGCTATTTTCAGGGCATTTAATAAAGGTGCTTTAGGTATGCTAAAAGTATCAGGTAAGGAAAATCCTTTAGTTTATTCCGGGACTATCCAAGAAGGAATATATCAGCCTGAAGGCGGAGCTATTCAGACCATGCCAGGAGACCAAGGTGCACCTCTAGCACCATCCGCCTCATCTGTATCAGAAAGAATTGAGCTTGGTAAGCAAATGTACGCAAGAACCTGTCAAGCCTGTCACCAAGAGCAAGGTCAAGGTATTCCAAATGCCTTCCCGCCATTAGCCAATGCTGATTATTTAAATGAAGATGTAGAGCGGGCTATTAACATAGTACTCCATGGCAAAACAGGAGAAATCACCGTCAACGGAAAAACTTATAATTCTGTGATGACTGCCCAGACACTTACTGATGAACAAGTCGCTAATGTATTGACCTATGTGTACAGTAGCTGGGGAAATAGCGGGGCTGTAGTTACACCTACTATGGTGACTAAAGCAAAAAGTTCTCATTAAAAATGACTCAAGTAAAGCATATCATAGCCTGCTTCGTACTAGTTAGCTTTTCCCACCTTGGATATAGCCAATCGTCAACAGCCATGAAACTAATAAAAGGGGGATCATCACTCCCCCTTTATAGTTTGGACTCCGGCAAAGTTTGGGTAGATGATTTCTTGCTGGATGTATATCCTGTCACCAATCAACAATACTTGGACTTTGTCAAAAACTATCCCGAATGGCAGAAATCCAACGTAAAATCACTTTTCGCAGATGGAAATTATCTTGCTGATTGGCAGGATGATTTACAGTTGGGTCAAAATATGGACGCCAATTCTCCCATCACCAATGTATCCTGGTTTGCAGCCAAAGCCTATTGTGCCTGTCTGGATAAGCGCCTACCTTCAGTAGATGAATGGGAACTCGCGGCCAAGGCAAGTGAGACAAAAGCAAATGCAGAGAAAGACAGTTTATTCAACCAAAGAATCGTAGAAACCTACGAAACCCCAAATACTTACTCCAAGACCGTAGGAAGCACCTTTAAAAACTACTGGGGAATCTATGATATGCATGGAATGGTTTGGGAATGGACCAGCGATTTCAACAGTGTGTTGATATCCGGAGAATCCCGTCAGGATGGCGATGCGGATAGAGACCTGTTTTGTGCTGGCGCAGCCATCAGCGCGAGCAATCTCAGAGATTATGCAGCTTTTATGCGCTATGCCTTCAGGGGTAGTATTAAAGCCGATTACAACATCAAAAACTTAGGTTTCAGATGTGCAAAATCAAAATAGTAACATGAAATCGAGCATGACTCAAGCGTCACACACTGGGATGATTATCAGCCTTGCGAGATTCCATCCCGTTTCCTTCGTCACGGGACAGGTTATGACCTTTGAAAATCAAAATATAAACAGATGAAAATCAAGCTTATTACCCAGCTATTCAGCCTAGTCCTATTAATAAGTCTTTTTGCATGCCAAAAGCAAGCTGACACCTCCGATCAGTACTTCTGCCCTATGAAATGTGAAGGTCACAAAACCTATGATCATCCAGGAACATGCCCTGTATGTAAGATGGATCTGATAAAGGTAAGTGCTGTAGAAACCCCCGTTTTGGATGAGGATGGTATCTCCGACAGGTCAATATTTAATCTTACTTCTGAATGGAAAACCCAGAATAATAAGACTATACAACTAACTGACCTGAAAGGAAAAGTAATGGTAGTAGTGATGATTTACACTTCATGTGAAGCAGCTTGCCCAAGATTGGTAGCTGATATGAGAAACATCAATGAAAAAGTAGCTAATCCAGCAATAGATTTTGTACTGGTAAGTATTGATCCAGGTAGAGATACTCCTGAGGTACTAAAAGCTTATGCCAAAGAGGAGCATCTGGAAGGAGATCAATGGACCTTGTTACAAGGCACTGTGGACGATGTCAGAGAATTTTCGAACGTACTCTCTATGAAGTATAAGAAGATATCCCCCATCGACTTTTCACATACAAATATCATTTCTGTATTCGATAAAAATGGTGTGCTACAGTATCAGCAGGAAGGTCTTGGCGTCAGCAATGACAAACTTGTAGCAGAAGTCAAAAGGCTAAGTAAATGATCTTGTCAGGAAGCACCGGGGCGATGTTTCTGCTGCAACCCTTTGAGGAAATTCCTTAGAATCTGATCCTTACATGGACGAAATTGTGCCTGGCCTGGCTTTCTGAAAAATGCACTTAACTCATGCTTGCTGATCTTTCTATCTACAGATTCTAGGATTGCCAACATATCCTCATCACGGAGGTTTAATGCTATTTTGAGTTTCCTCAAAATGATATTGTTATTCAATCTTTTCTCCGCAACAGGCTGCTCACCCTCTTTTTTGCCACGCTTGAGAATGATAAATCCATTCAAAAAAGTCGCCAATTCCTTATCATACATTTCTTCAAACTCCGGTTCATCGTCTCGCTTGAGCCAGTTGGCAACCAATTCCCGATCTACCGTTTCCCCTCCTGATTTGATGATTTCTATCATTGTGAAGTCATTGAAGTCAAAAGTATAGCGAAGGCTACGGGCTACGTCATTATTGGTCATGGAGCTTACTAATTCATGGTTGAACCCGCATTATGCATTAGCAAATCTACTACGGCTTCAAACCGCCTCAAAATCAGTCGCTATGCTTCACTTTTCGCTCTCGCCGTAGCGGTGCTACGACTCGATCTCCAAAGAGACTGATTTTCTTGCAGTTTGAACCCTCGTTACGAATCCTAATGCATAGTCCGGGTTGAAGGGTTAAAATTAGCCTTTTTTTAGGGAAGTCTTTAACCACAGTGAACACAGAGTTTTACGCAGAGAACACCATTTAGCCAACCATCCTTATAATCAGTCAGTCTGCTTTTCACAGTTGCCCTGCATATCCAGAAGCTGGACTTCCGTGGTTTTCATTCCTTGTCAGAAAAACCGGTAAATAAATCAATTCTGATAAAGAAGTCTTAAAAATAAAACAGCCAGAAATGTGAGTTCCCGGCTGTTCAATAAGTTAGTTTGTTTATTCCTGATGTTGATTCTCAGCAAAACTGATCATCCAATTTATTCCAAATCGATCAGTCATCATTCCGAAATAATCCCCCCAAAAAGTACTGCTCATCGGCATAGTCACCTTCCCATCAGCAGATAGCTTCTCAAAAAAAGCATCTGCCTTTTCCTTTGAATTGGTGCTTATTGAAATTGAGAAATTATTACCAACAGTCAGTGGCCCACCATGTCCACCAGTATCTGATCCCATCAAGATGCATTCCTTGCTGATTGGCAAACTGATGTGCATGATTTGATTACGAAACTCATCAGCTACCGGGTATTGTGGATCATCTGGCATGTCGGCAAACCTACCTACATGGGCAAACTCGCCTCCAAAAACTGAGCGATAAAAATTGAAGGCATTTTCACAATTACCTTCAAAAGTCAAGTACGTGTTTAAAGTTGTCATCGTGTTTTGGGTTAATTTTTATATGCTTAAAAACTCATGGTATTCTTCACTTAGTGGAATGGAAAACCTAAGATTCCTGAGACAAAATCAAGCCATCAATACATCTATCTATTTGCTCCAAGGAGCAATTTTCAGTCTTGTAAGCTGTCTGCACTTCATCGCTTGTCGCAAAACAAACAGGGGAAGTAGCAGCGCCAATTTGAGGAACAAGTACTTCAACATTAGTAGTTTTAAGTGATTGAATTACCTGCATTCGAGCTCTAATTCTTTCAAGCAAAAGTTTGCTTTCTGGAATAGGTGAAACTCCATCAGCGTTTAATGTTTCCGTTAATTTTTCTAGAATATCTACCTCGGACTGCATCATGATAACCTAATCATTTACAAGCACTTAATTTAAGAAAATATTGTGACTTGAAGTCTGTTCATTACACCTCCGTTAGTTTCCATTTGCCCTTTTTGAAGAAATATAGAGAGACCAAGGAATGAAAACTATGGCTAAATGCGATGGAAATAAATATCCCCAAGTGAGCTAATCCAAAAGGGAAAGCGAGTACATAAGCAAGGGGAATCTCGATAAACCAAAGCACGCCGATATTTATCCAAGCTGGAGTTTTGGTGTCCCCAGCACCGTTAAAAGCCTGCGTCAACACCATACCAACGGCAAAGAAAACATAGCCTAAAGCTACTACCCAAAGACCCTGTGCAGCTACTGCCTGAACCTCTGGAATATCGGTAAAGAAACCAGCCAATTGCTGATTGAATAGTAAATAAATACCTGTCACCGAAGCCATGAAAATCACGGTGTATCTAGTCGTCATCCAAACTGATTTTTCAGCCCGATCTGGTTGTTTGGCTCCTAGATTTTGACCTACCAAAGTAGAGGCTGCTCCAGACAAACCCCAAGCAGGCAAAAGAGTGAAAATCAATATTCTAAATGCTATAGTAAATCCTGCTAGCGAAGCTGAACCAAACTCAGCATTCATTCGGGTGAGCGCTATCCAAGAAACCGAATCGATCAGGAATTGCCCCATTCCTCCCACGGCTATCTCCATGATTTTCTTGATGATTTCCCAAGAAACAACAATGTTTTCCTTAAGAATTTTCAGCTTGTGCTTACCATTAAAAAGATGGTAAACTTGATACACTACGCCAATTCCTCTGCCGAAAGTAGTAGCAATGGCTGCTCCTTCTAATCCATAGCCAGCCCAGTTTCCAACCCCAAAAATCAGAATCGGATCCAAAACCATATTCAATCCATTGGCAATCCAAAGTGATCGCATGGCATGATGCGCTTGTCCAGCTCCCCGGAACGCTCCATTGAGCAAAAATAACAGCATAATAGCCGTATTGCCAGCAAAAATTATCCGTGTGTAACTCACACCAGTTGCGATGACTTCTGCCTCTGCTCCCATCAACCCCAAAATATCCGGAGCGAATACCCATCCCAATATTCCTAGGATAATTGAGATTACTCCTCCTACGATAAGTAATTGAAAAGCAGCTGCTCCAGCCTCCCTGTATTCCTTTTCGCCGAATCTTCTTGAAATTAAAGCAGTAGCAGCCATACTGATTCCAAATCCCATCGCATAGACAAGCACTATCACAGACTCGGTCAACCCAACCGTGGCAATAGCATGCTCACCTAGCTTAGCTACAAAGAAGATATCTACGACAGCAAAGGCAGATTCCATCATCATCTCCAGGATCATGGGAATGGCTAGTACGAAAATGGCTGTTTTAAGGGAGAGACTGGTAAAATCCTGCTCTTTGCCCCGCAGGGCATCTTTGATTAATTGCCAGGTCATGTGCTAAAAGGAAAAATATGAAAGGCCGAATTAAGTAAAATTTCCAATGATTGGAAAATAGCCTGAGTTAATAAAAAATTAACAAACTCATGTCAGACACATTTTGTCGCTTTTCACCACTAAATACCACTTACCACCATTGACTTCTTATCTACTAGGACATGAGTATTAGGATGAAGCCATAAAAGTGAAGCGGGTAAATCTGTTCTGATGTTTCCTTCAAGAAGTAAATCCAAGGCTGGCTTTTTGCCTTTTCCCGAGATAAAGAGAATGACCATTTTTGAACTCATAATATCCCCAATTCCCATGGTCATACCTTGAGTCAGAGGAACACCAACTTTCTCAATCATCCCACTTGCCAAGGTTACAGCATGAAGTTTGGCCACATGGCAATTCGGCTGTAGATATTCCGCCGGTTCATTTAGAGCAATGTGACCGTTGATTCCAATTCCTAGAATACAGATGTCTATTCCATCAGAATCGGCTATCTCATTTTGGATTCTTTTGCACTCAGCTTCTGGATCCTGAGTTTCTACTTCGAATGAAATGTATCGATCGCCTCCAATTCCTAGCTTTTTGAGAAGCTTATGTTGAATATCATACTCGGAAGTGAAGGTTGACTCATTGCTCAACCCAACCCATTCATCAAGTTTGATCACTTTCATCCAGTCGAAAAACCCATGTGAATGTTGATGCTTTTCTACCATCAACTCATATAGTCCAGTTGGGGAATTTCCACTGGCCGCACAGAAAAGAAGGTCCGGCTTCATCTCAAGCTCAGCATGCACTAATTCTGCTCCCAGTAGCGACATTTCCTGATAGTCTTTGCAATAGTGTATTTTCATATGATTATAAGTTAATTTTTTTAGTTCCTTCAGATAAATAGTCGAGTGAGCTTACGGGGTTATTAAATATCCTCTTGTGTGACGCTTGATTCATGCTCGATTTCTCTGTTCTTTTGCCTTGACGCAAAAGAACCAAAAAGTCAAGACGCCAGCAAAGCTTCCCCCCGCATGCCAACCGCCTGGCTCGCTGCTGCGTCACCCCAGCGCGCCCTAATCACAAACACATCTGCTGATGTGGTGGATGCTGGGTTATAATCATCCCACTGTGTGTTCCTGTAGGTACGGGATCATGGGTATTTCGTCATATGATTATAAGTTAATTTTTTTAGTTCCTTCAGATAAATAGTCGAGTGAGCTTACGGGGTTATTAAATATCCTCTTGTGTGACACATGGGCCAAGCTCGGTTTCATATAGACTGAATTTGGGTGTAATATTGGTATTATCCAAAGCCAGACTCCATCCACTCATTTCTATTTCTGAAGGTTCGGATTTTCCAGTAGCCGGTTTTGTAATAAGAAAATGCAACCAAAGCAGCGACTAAATTGGAAATTGGAAATGCCCACCAAATACCCTCGAAGCTCAACTCTGTTTTGGTGGAAAGGATGAAAGCAACTGGAAATCGGACTACCCAAAGACTAAAGATAGAAATCAGCATAGAAGCCTGAGTAAAGCGCGTCCCATTGAATACCCCATTGAGCACTTGCTGCACACCCAAAAGTCCAAAGCTCAAACTCATTATTCTAATGAACTTGGCGCCGTCCTTTATCACTTGAGGATCATTTGGAACAAAGAAAGCTGTCAAGGTTTCGGCAAATAGAAACAAGATTAACCCGATTGCAGTAAGCCCAAAAAATGCAATTTTGGTACTCAGATCACCTATTTTTTCAGCTCGCTTGATTTGACCTGCTCCTATGTTTTGGCCCACCAAAGTAGTCGTGGCGATACCCATTCCTAGGGACGGCACGATAACCAAACTTAGGATTCTAGCTCCTATTCCATAGGCTGCCACGACTTCACTCCCATAGCTGGTCACCAGCATCACCATCAGAGTCATTGCTGCCGCTCTTGAAGACTGCTCCAAGCTAGCCGGTATTCCCAATTCAAACATTCTCTTTACCCAGCGAAACTCAAGGTTCATGCAGCTCAACTTGATTTTGATTCCCTGCTTTCCTCTGAATAAAATATAAAGACCAGCGGCGGCAGATAAACCCTGAGTGATGATGCTGGCAATAGCAGCTCCTGCCACGCCATATCCTTCAATGCTTCCGTATCCAAAAATAAATAAAGGGTCCAGCACCAAGTTCAAAAGCACCGTACCAAATACGATGTACATCGGTAGTAGCACATTACCAATGCCCCTCATTAAGGATTGGAAAACAAAAAACATAAAGAGGAATACAAACCCAAAGGAAGAGACTTGAAAATAAGTGACTGAGTCTTTCAAAATTTCAGGCCCTGCTCCTACCAAACTCATTAAAGGACGAGCAGCGACATATCCTAGAAAAGCCAGAAAAATTGAAATCAAAAAGACGATAATGACAGTTTGCGAAGCCGTAAAATCAATCATTTTTTTATC
The DNA here is from genome assembly GCF_035156415.1 of Algoriphagus persicinus. Lineage (NCBI taxonomy): Bacteria > Pseudomonadati > Bacteroidota > Cytophagia > Cytophagales > Cyclobacteriaceae > Algoriphagus > Algoriphagus persicinus. Next base: position 44,129 of record NZ_JAYEEY010000019.1, on the reverse strand, counting down.
ATTCGCACCTTTGTACTGAGACACGATTACTGTTCCCGCCAGCGTCAATCCAGCACCCAAAGAGAGTACCAAAAATAATATCGGAAAGCTTATACTTACCGCAGCCACTGCATTTGCGCCTAGCCTTCCCAGCCAAAAAGTATCAATTAACTGATAAGCCGTTTGAAGGATATTGGCCATAATAATCGGCCAAGCCAGGGTGAAGAGACTGCGGATTATGCTGACCTCCGCTAGTTGATTTTTCTTAGTCATGCATCATACTGTTGAGATGGATTGTCCATCCACTCGAAGATGCCAGTAAAATTTGAAAATCAGAAGTAGAAGGCTATCTATTATACCATTTTAATAAGATCCATGGACTTAGGGAGTATTTCCTTTTCTGACAATAAAAAGACAATAGCATCTTATGATTTGCAACTCAAGCATTCAGGCTATTTCACTTCTATCTCCCATCTTCGGTCTTCAAGCCTGATGAGCGAAGCAACAGAGATAACTGGCATCATTTTAACTAATCAGATTCAACCTTTTTAGAATACACATTGCCAAATCTATCCTTGGCTTCCACTACCAAATTCTCTTTTGACTCAGGATTAAAAAAGAACATGTGATCATTTAACTGAGGCTCTACCCACTCTCTTCGCTGAGGAAGTTGAGGTCCCAGATGCAATTCTACACTTAATGGATCTACTGCGACTATCTTTTCTGGAGAGCCTTTTTTCATTCCATTTTCAAACCAGCTGATTTCCCAAGCGGGATCATAATTCCAGCAATTCAAACTCATCTGATCAGGAAAATCTCTATGGTATCCTTTGTCATAAACCCTAAACTGCTCATTGATATCCAGACCTGTTCCCTTGTATTGCCATTTTAGTTCAGAGCCTTTAGCCTCATATACTGCATAGCCATTCGGTGTGCCATCAAAGCAAATAGGCCCGGACCACCAAGCTCCACAGACAGTACCATGACAATGTTCATAAACATTACCCATAATCATGTTGTCGTTAAAATGTGTATGTCCGGAAAGTAAATGTGCATTAAACCCCTCCAAAACCTTGTACAAATGATCTCGGTTGCTGACTGTACCACCAATTGTATCCCGATCTGGATAGCGGGTCACCGCGCCAGTGTACGACGGAATATGCAATGCAACAACCACTGTTTTTCCCTTCTCCACATGAGCCAGATCCTGCTCTAACCACGCCAATTGCTCCTCACCAATGTAGCCTATGTACTTGCTCCCTATATAAAAAACATCATCCAATACCACGTAATGCACTTCTCCTCTATTCCATGAATAATAAGTTGGACCAAAATGGCTGCTAAATGTCTGATTACTTAATGCATCCGATCTGACACCCAAATCCATATCATGATTTCCGATCACCTGGAAAAATGGCGTATCATACATCTGCACACTCTGATTGTATTCCTTAAACAATTCCAGGTGATCAAACACCAAGTCACCACATCCAATCCCAAAGAGATTTGGATCATTGAGTGATTTGATCGTTTGCTGAACGTCTGGAGCGGATACGGTCAGCAGTTGGTTGGCTTCGAACTCATTCTGAATCTGCGTGTCAGATAGCAATAAGAAATGATGATTTTCATCATTTGAGCCAGATTTCTTGAGATCAAAACCAATATTCTGATCCGTTTTTGTTTTATCTATTTTTTGGAAAAAATCAGCAGAACCATTCGCAAGCTTCTTTATCTCAAAACCAGAAGGAATGGAGATAAATACAAAGTCGCGGTCAGAGCCCGAAACCAATTCAAACTCACCTGAAGAATTTGTCAATACTACAGAACGACCATCTGAAACTGCCACTCGGGAAATACCTTTTCCATCATTCAGCACCCTTCCTCTTATTCTAATAGCTTTAAAAAGCGGGGATTCCGCTTGCTTCTGTGGATTTGCTAAAAGTGTTTCCTGAAGTCCAAAATACCCCACCGAAGTGAGGCCTATTGTTTTGATAAAATCGCGTCTATTAAACATGGTTAGTTGTTTGTTTCGGGTGTGTTTAAACTTGATTCCTTAAAAATGCGAATTGCATCCATTTCTCAATAGCTCATTTATCAAACTTCTCTATTTGATAATCTACAATCAAGCATAAATTTATGAGTTCAACTTGAATATTCATTGCATTTTAGCTTACTAATCAAGAACTTAAGCCAGCATTCGACCAATTGTTTTATCAAATTTTTAGCTATGAAAAGGAAATTTTCTGATTTGCACTGTCACAATCACATGCGGGCACATCTTCACATGCAGGAAAAAAGAAAAGCATATGAGAAAAAGGATGAATTCAGCCCCTGGACTGTTATTACATCCAATAGAGCTGGCTATGTAAAAGGCAAAATGGGAGCTTCGTACAGCCAATGCGATCTGGTCAAAGCCTGGAATGGAAATGTACGCCTGACCTTCAATTCTCTTTATCCTCTTGAGCGGCAGTTTGTTTTAGGCTTAGACAAAATCAATACGAGTGATTTGCTGAATATTTCGATAGGTATCAGCACCCATCACAAATTGCCTCTTCGGGATCTGATTCAGACATTTTATATGCGTATCCCGCGTGTAACAGTCAATTATGTCCAATCCAAAAATTATGATTACTGGGAGTCTTTGAAGCGGGAATTTGAGTTTGTGCTTATGGATTCGGGAAAAACCATTGAAAGCAATAAAATCCATACAACGGGTGTTTTACGGAGGATTTTTGAAAACGAGAAGAAGCGGGCGAGCAAGTTCAAAAACGAACTTTGGGCTGAAAATGCCCGGTACTTGATCCCTGATTCTAAGAACACATTAGAAGAATCTCTTCAAAATGACGAGGAGATTACGATGATTCTAACCATCGAGGGATCGCATGCGCTGGGAACAGACCTCTTGGAATCTGGAAAAATCACTATTGAAGAAATTTCAAACAGGATTCAGGTAATCAAAAACGACTGGAAAGTCCCTGTTTTCTTCATCACCTTCTCTCACCATTTCAATAATAATCTTTGTGGACACGCCCATTCTATTCCTGATAAAGGGAAAATCCTTTTGAATCAAGTTCACAATATGAACAAGGGCTTCACCGATCTCGGGAAAAGGATTGTGCTGGAATTATTAGGATTGAACGAAAACCTTGAAAAAGATCCAAACCTGGGATACAGAATACTTATTGACGTCAAGCATATGAGTGCTTGCGGCCGGCAGGAATATTACGATCAAATCGTTCGTCCATGTCTTGAAAAAGGAGATATAATCCCCGTGATAGCTTCCCATTGCGGGTTTTCGGGAGTTGAAACCTTACAAGAACATATTGATTGCTTTCATTTGGAAAAAGATGATTTCACCGATAAAAGCAAAAAATTCAATGCTTGGAATATCAATGTCTGTGAAGAAGACATAGAAATGATCGTGAAAACAGGTGGTCTTTTCGGCCTTTCCTTTGATCAGCGCATTCTCGGCATCACCAAAAAGAATAAAAAATCCAAGCGAAATGGAATTGAACTTCTTTGGGATAATATTGAAGGAATTGCCAAGTCTGCATATAACAACCCTAGGCTGAGCGAAGCTGAAAAGCCCAACATATGGAAATGCATGACGCTAGGCACAGATTTCGAAGGCCTTATTGATCCCATCGATCACTATCCTACGGTGTTGGAATTTGAGCTGTTTTCAAATAATCTCATTTTTGAAATCGAACAAGCCAGAAAAGACCCAAATGCCAAACATCTTGCTCATCTCAAATCCAGAGAAAATACAGAAGCCCTGGTAAATGACTTTTGCTACACAAATGCAGAGGCATTTGTGAAAGCGAATTACCCTAAGTAATATAATATCCGAAATTAGACCAGTTTGACTAGACGGAAGACTGAAGACGGGTGACCGAAGTGGCCTCAATGATATAGTTTGATATTAACTATAATGCTTTTGTCTCTGTCAAGAAGAACCGCAATCCTACATTTTGAAACATCTAATTACTTATGTTTTGCTACTAGCATTTTGATTCTCTAGACAACTATTCCTCTCCAAAAATCTCCTTCACTACCCATCCTTTGCCCCATTCCTCTCTTTCTTGCTCAGTCCAAAGTTCTGGGTAGAAAATCACTTTTTGGAATCGCGGAGGCAGATATTTCTGCCAGTTGGTTCCACCTGTTGCGGCAATATCCACAGGATCTCTCTGTAGAAAACGGACAGCTGATTTATAATGCGCAAGTGGCCAAAACACATTTGCTTTCAGATCAAACTGCTTCATCGCCTCAGTCAATTCCACTGAAGGATTTGAGATATCAATATAGCGTTGCCATAAATTTTTGCGTTTGTAGGCATCCATCAGATCCATCAATTTCTTACGGTATTTCGCTTCAAAATTCTTCAGGGTTAGCGTTTTTTCACCAGTTGCTAATTCGATTGCTCCCTGCTGCCAATACAAATTCTCAAAGATATCATCAGTCGGTGTGTGAAAGTCCGGGTCAGTTCTTTTGTTCAATGCCAAAAGGTTAAAAGCATCCGAAGCCATCAGTTCAATCTCCCGATACTGGGCACTTTGAAATCCACTGGATGGCAGCAAAGACATGCGGAATTTCAGAAATTGGTCTCGCTCCATGCCTTTCCACATCACTGCGAATGAACCAATCAACTGATCAAAATACATGATAATGCGCTCCAATCTTCCTTGGAAAAATTCATCTGTAATTGATTGTTCATCAGCTAGTTGTTCCATTTCAGAAATAATAAGCTTAAAATACAACTCCGTAATTTGGTGATAGATTATAAAAATCTTTTCATCTTTAAACGATGTCTTTGGTTGCTGTAAAGACAACAGTACATCTAAATTGATGTAATCCCAATACGTCAGGTAATCTGAGTAAAGTAGCCCTTCCAAATAGGACAGCATGTCCTGGCCGGAAGCTTTGAATTTACGCTGAAGCTGTTCTATTTTATCTAGTATCTTAGGATCAAAGTGGGATTCCTCCATGAGTTTTTTTTAATCGAATTGATAGTTTTTTAACCCCATTTCTGGTTAATTAGAATCGACGAGGGAGCATAAATTCCCGACAAAAGTCACAGATTCATTCTTATAAACCAAAAATAACATGGAGTCAGTTGAAATCCGAAAGTCACTGAAGCAAGATACCTTCGATGGTGTTGATTTTTTAGACCTCGATGACTTACTCACCGAGGAGCATAAATTGATTAGAACTTCCATCCGCGATTTTGTCAAAAGGGAGATTTCACCTTACATAGAAGATTGGGCACAGAAGGCTTATTTCCCTACCGAAATCGTCAAGAAATTTGGGGATGTTGGAGCTTTTGGCCCACAAATTCCCGAGCAATATGGCGGTGGTGGATTGGACTATATTTCTTATGGCCTGATCATGCAGGAGATAGAGCGTGGTGACTCTGGTATGCGATCTACGGCTTCCGTACAAGGTTCGCTAGTGATGTACCCTATTTATAAGTTTGGATCAGAAGAGCAGCGTAATAAATACTTGCCAAAACTAGCTTCAGGAGAAATGCTTGGCTGCTTCGGTCTTACCGAACCTGATCATGGTTCTAACCCAAGTGGTATGGTCACCAACTTCAAAGATATGGGAGACCATTATTTATTGAACGGTGCCAAACTGTGGATTTCCAATTCACCCAAAGCTGATATCGCAGTTGTGTGGGCAAAGGATGAAGCAGGTAGAATTCATGGTCTGATCGTAGAGCGAGGCATGGAAGGTTTCAGCACTCCGGAAACCCATGGAAAATGGTCTCTACGTGCTTCATGTACCGGAGAGCTTGTTTTTGATAATGTGAAGGTTCCCAAAGAGAATATTCTTCCGGGAAAATCAGGTCTTGGCGCTCCACTGATGTGCTTGGATTCGGCGCGCTTTGGAATAGCCTGGGGCGCGATTGGAGCCGCCATGGACTGCTATGAGTCCGCGAGAAAATATGCTGCTGAACGAATCCAATTTGGTAAACCCATTGCAAGTTTTCAATTGGTGCAGAAGAAGCTTTCCGAAATGCTCACCGAAATCACCAAAGCCCAACTCCTAGCCTGGAAAGTAGGCAAAATGATGAATGAGGGCAAAGCCAAGACTGTCCATATCTCCATGGCAAAACGAAACAATGTGGAAATGGCACTCAACATCGCCCGAGAAGCAAGACAAATCCATGGAGGAATGGGAATCACCGGGGAATACCCGATTATGCGCCATATGATGAATCTAGAATCGGTGGTCACCTATGAAGGAACGCATGATATTCACTTGCTGATTTTAGGACAGGAGATTACTGGGATACCGGCATTTGTGTGAGGGGTTTTAACCGCGGAGGGCGCGGGTAGAAATTAATGAAAGATTCAATAAAATATTGGAAAACCGCTATTTCGGATATAATAATAAGTAGGCCTCAATTTAAATAAACAACATGGAAGAACCAGAAAAACTTTTAGTTTCTAATTTAATATTACCAATAGTAAAGGATCTGATTTTACCAAAGATTAAAGCTGTATTTAGCAAATTTTCAGTCTCAAACACAACACAGAATAAAGTTGAAGAAAACTTTGAGAGCTATCTTACTCAGCGTTATGAGAAGTTTCTAACTATTGACACTTTGGTATTTCCTAATAAACAAACTCTGTTAGATGTGCTTTACCAACCATTAACACTAAGCTGTCAGGATGGTAATAGAAATTCTAAAGTTGAAATAAAAATAGAAAATTACCCTGATAAATTAATACCCGAATATTTCAGGGTAATTATTGAGGATACCGCTGGAATGGGTAAGTCAACTATTACCAAAAAATTATTTCAATCTATAATCTTAGAAAAAAAAGGGGTGCCAATTCTCATCGAATTAAGTCAAATAAACCACAAAAATACTATTCTCAAAGAAATCCAAAATCAACTTTCACCAATTGGAAAAAAACTAAGTCAAGATTTTATATTAAAATTAATTAACGAAGGAGATTTTATATTTCTATTCGATGGATTTGATGAAATATCTTTAGATGATAGAGAATTTGTGATTAGAGAATTACATAAATTCATTGAAAAGGCTAATCACAATTATTTTCTAATAACTTCCAGGCCAGAAGATTCTTTGGCTTCATTCGGAGATTTTCAAAAATTCAGAGTGAACCCGCTGAAAAAAGGAGAGGCATATAGTCTTTTAAGCAAATACGACACCTATAGTTATCATTCCATTTCCAAAAATTTAATAAAACAGCTTAATGACAATCCAAACGATTCACTTCAAGAATATCTAAGTAATCCATTCTTAGTTTCACTACTTTATAAATCTTATGAATTTAAAAAAGATATTCCAGTTAAAAAAAGTCAATTTTATCAACAAGTTTATGATGCTCTTTTTGAGACACACGATTTATCTAAAGAAGGTTATTTAAAAAGAGATAAATATAGTAATTTACATATTGATGACTTTGAAAGAGTATTAAGACACATTGGCTATTTTACCTCAATTGAAAATAAGGTTGAGTACGATAAAAACACAATCATAAAATTCATTGATAAAGCTAAAAAGCATTTAACTGACCTTAATTTTAGATCAAGTGATTTTCTAAAAGATTTAATTAAAACTGTCCCTATCTTTAAGAAAGAAGGCAATTATTATAAATGGGGACATAAATCCCTTCAAGATTATTTTGCAGCCAAATTCATTTGGATTGATTCAAGAGATTCGCAACAAGCTATTCTTGAAAAGATGCAAAAAGATCCTAAGGTCAAAAGATTTTACAATCTATTGACTATTTATTATGAATTAGACCCAAATGGATTTGACAACACTATTTTAAAATTAATGTTAACAGATTTTTATAAATTTGTAACGTCAAAATATAATAATTGGGACAAGAAAGATAATAAGATAAAAACACGTATCGAAAATCATTATAATAAATCTTGTGTTATAATAATTTCAAAAAAGGAAGACTATGAAAATAGTAATATTTCAAAAATCAATAAAGACACGTACGAATATTATAGAAAAAAAGTAAACAGTAAAATTTCTATTAGCAATCAAAATTATACAAATTTCAATTATTTTGAAAAACCTAAAGTTGTTGCTTTTTCATTCATTGAAATAGGTAAAAGAAAAAACACATTAATAGAATTAATTAGTAAAACACATCCAAAATTAGCTGAATACAGAAGCCACAAAGTCCACTTGAAAAAGTTGCCAAAACTAAAAGAAGATTGTATTTATCGATTGGATGATGATAGTTCAAATGAATTAAATCAAGAAGAAGTGTTTGAAACAACTAATGAGCTAATAATGAGCGACTTTAGCTTCATATTTGATCCTGCTTTGAAGAAATTAAATGAAATTCTCAAGATAGAATCTGATAAAGTAAAAGACGAACTTTTAAATTGGTAAGACTGAGGATAAAAAATATCCTAGGTTATTTCTTCCATAATAATGCTAAGATACCACACATGGAAAGTTAATCTCTCTTCCAAAAACCTAATGCCCAACACCAAAACCAAACAAACCCTCCGAATCCTATTTATTCTTGCAAGCATAGGCTCGTTGTATTTTGTACCCTGGATTTTGGTGAAGGCTTGGATATTACCCCTACCCGAGACAGTTCAGGAACAGTTAGAAGAAGGAGTTGCGCAGGGCTTTGATGGAATTATTGTTTACGTAGATCAAGGCGGGAAAGCACCTGAGTTTTATGCCGCTGGTTGGCATGACCGAGAAAAGAAAATCCCAGCCTACCCGCAAGCTTTGTTTAAGATTGCCAGTATTACCAAGCTTTATGTAGCTGTGGCGACCACGAAACTAGTCAAGGATGGACGTTTGTCATTGGATAAAACTCTGGCGGAGTACTTTCCGGAATTGGCAGATAGAATAGAGAATTCAGATAGAATTACGCTCAGAATGATGGTGCAGCATAGATCTGGCATTCCCAATTTTGTAAACCATCCGGATTACTGGACTAAGCCACCGAAGAACAAGCAAGAGACTTTGAATTATGCGCTGGATTTACCCGCTGACTTTGAACTGAGTGAAAGCTATGGCTATTCCAATACAAACTACCTGCTGATCTCTGACCTCATTGATAAAACAGTAGGCTATCCTCATCAGCAATATATTCGAGAGGTGATTTTGACTCCTCTTGGGCTGAAAAACACCTACACTTCCCTGAGCGAAGTAAATATGGATGAGGTCATGAGTGGGTACTACGTGGGAGTTGACCAAGATTTCAAGACAGAAGACACAGGGCTAATGCTTGCCACTGCTGAAGATGTGGGTATTTTCCTACGGGCGCTAAATGATGGTTCGGTTTTCGATGAAGGCGAACAGGAGATCTATTCCTCCATTTACGCATACGAACATACAGGTTTGCTTCCTGGCTATCAGAGTATTGCTAAGTACCACAAAGACATCGATACAGTGGTAATTCAGTTTAATAACACCACCAATTTTGATGGGTACGACTGGAACTTGGCGGAAATCATCTACAACCGTGTCGTGAAAATTGTGAGGCGGGATAGAGAATAAAAGGTAATCAACCAGTAAGGAAGAAAATCGTCAATTAGAACTTAAACCTAAGTGTTATGAAATCTCTTACCCTTCTAATTTCTGACTTTGACCAATTAGGTCTGGATAAAAACACGCTGTCTTTTTCTGAACTAATTGAAATTGTCGGAAAAAAAATAGCAAAGCAAACATTAGAAAAAAGCATTCAGCTAGCTGAGAAACATGGGCTTTCCAATATGACAATGGAGGAAATTGATGAAGAAATAAACGCTCACAAGTTCAAAAAGTAACCAGTCGAATTATAAATGCGCATAGAATTCTCAGCAAAGTCTAAATAAAGATGTTCTTAAATTTAGATTCAGTTCCAACATATTCTTCTTTTTTCAGACTTGAAAGCCATTCAATTACTTTGCTTCAATGTGAAGAAAAATAATGATAGCCTCTCTGTTTCATAGACGGAGAAGCTCAACTCTTGGAGAGTTGCCTAATATGTCTGATATATTAGAATTATCAATCATTCTTGTTTACTCAGTCGTGCGTGGGATAAATTCAGGCTCTTTTGATTATGAAGCAGTCGCCCATGCGTTGGGGCAAGCAAGTGTACCTGAATGTGCGGTCGGTTTTCAGCATAGTGCATTACATGTAAATGCCCGCAATTCCGTCTCCCCTCTAAACCTACTTATCTTTTCTAGAATATATATTACCTCCCAAGGCCAAAAAACCCACTTTACCCGACAACAAACGCATACTATCGAATACAACCGACTAGCTACCGACTTAGCGCATACCGATCCTGCAACTTTGGATCATAAGTTTTTCCTCTGGCGAAAACGACAAACAAATTTTCTAACCAAAACAACAAACATCATGAATGCGCTAAGAAACAAAGTACAGCTAATCGGTCACCTGGGAGCGAAAGTAGAATTGAAAACCCTAGAGAGCGGCAAGATCGTAGGTAATGTGAATCTCGCGACCAACGAATCCTACAAAAATCAAAAAGGTGAGCGTGTCACCGAAACTACCTGGCACAGACTTGTAATCTGGGGCAAGAATGCAGAGGTACTCGAAAAATACACCGACAAGGGATCTGAAATCGCCATAGAAGGTAAAATCTCCAATCGAGACTACAGCGATAAGGATGGCGTCAAACGCTACATCACCGAAGTGGTGGTCAATGACTTCTTGTTTTTGGGTGAAAAATCCGCAAAAGTAAGCGAAGCCGATCTTCCTTTTTAATATTACTGGCTTCATTATGTAAAGGCTGGAATCCACAAGGTTCTGGCCTTTTTCTATATGCAACCCCGCTTAAGCAACAAATTAAAAGTATGATTCTAAAAACTTCGATTCTCAGTGGTTAACATCAGATCCAGCTTCTGGGAGAAGCAGGATAACACTTATCTCTTCATTAAACGTAGAATAAACTAACCCCTACCCTCCGCGACAAACTCTGTGGCCTCAGTGATAAGAAAATAAAAAATGAGGCTCTTTTGAAACCTCATTATTCATTCCATTTATCTAGGCCAGACGTTGTCAGCCGTATCCTTATCAGGAAAACGACCATGAGGATCTAGAGTGATTTTTTTGATTTTTCGATCTCCAAAGTCCAAAACGGCATCAAACGTACGGCTTCCGTCAAACCAAACCGTCACTGGCCAGGTCACTTCGGCTGTGGTTTCATCTATCATCCTTGCATTAGACATTTGCTTAATCGCAGAACCCTCAGATTCAAATTCCACTTTCAATACGACCGGCGAAGGCATTTGTCCGGCCTGATGTACTGTAACTGTTGTTTTACCATTATATGTATTTACATCTTGGATTGATCCCTCCACAGACTCAGTGGTAAATAACCAGTAATACCAGAACCACTCCAGATTTTGCCCAAATTCACTATTCATAAAGAACATGTAATCCCAAGGCGATGGGTGTTTGAATGCCCAAGTAGCAGTATATTTTTTCATGGCATTGATCACAGCCTCATCACCTACTATTCCCCCTAACATGGAAAGCATCAACGGCGTTTTGAAATAGGTCTGAAATCTATACATGCTGCCTGCATCATTGGCACTCCACATCATAGGCGCTTCATCTTCCATCCCACTGATTCGTCCGTAGCTTTGTCCCAGACCATCCAGATTATAGTCAACTCCCCTGCTATCTGCCCCAGATAGAATATTCATGTATTGGTTAAAACCTTCATCCATCCAGCCGTAGCGAGTCTCGTTGGTCCCTACCATCATTGGCCACCACTGATGCGCCGCTTCATGATCTGCCGCTCCCTGATTAGAATTGATCACCATAGGGTATTCCATACCGGCACTCGGCCCATCTTGAAGGGTGAGTTGAGGGAAAGGATAAGGTGCCCACAGTTTGGAATAAAACTCCAAGGCATGTCTGGTATTCTCCGCCGCCTTCTTAAAATACTGAGCCCGCTCAGGAATAAAAACCATGTAAATTGGCACAGGGCCTTTGCCAGGAATAGTAGCCCGGCTTGCTTTCCAGATAAATCTATCCGAAGTAGCCCAGGCAAAATCATTTACTTTATCTGCCACGAAGCGCCAAGTAAGCTTGTCTCCTGCTAAAGTCGCTTTACCCGGACCTCGTTCATCTTCTCCTACAAGGGTCACTTCAGCATCAGAGTCAAGCACAGTAGAAAGTCTTTCGATGACTGTTGGAGTCAAAACTTCAGTAGGATTTTGCAACACACCTGTACCGCTTACTATCCAGCCAGCAGGAACGGTCAGTGACACATCGTAGCTCCCGAAGTTGTTGAAGAACTCAGCCGGGCCTAGGTAAAGGCTGGTTTCCCATCCTCGGAGATCATCATATTTCGCCAATCGTGGAAACCACTGCGTAGGCTGAAATAAAGTACTGTCAAAACGTTGAGTCATTCTATGGCCTCTGCCATTGTCACCACCTGGCAATTTGGTATGCCAGTCAATCTCTACTTCCGCAGTAGTCCCTGCTTTGATGGGATTGACCAGCGTGATGGTCGCGACGGTACTTTGCAAATCTCTTACTCGCATGGCAGGAGGAGCATTTCTGCTAGGCGGAGCAGCATTCAGATCCACTGACTCTCCATCCACCGTAATGGCTGTTACAATCATTCCCTCTGTATTTTCCGCAGGAACTGAAAGTCCGCGAGGCACATCTCCCCTGAAAATATTATGGTCAAGCCGAAGAACGATTTCATTCAAATCGTCTTTGCTATTGTTATGCACCAAGATTTTCTCCGATCCAGTGATCGTCTGTGTGCTTGGATCCAAACTGGCTTTGATGGTAAAGTCAGTTTCCAGCTGCCAGTAATTTTCTCCGGGCTTCCCGTAGAAGTTTCTAGAGCCTTCTTCAAAAGCTTTGCGAATGGAATTCGTTATCGGTACATCTTGCCGGATTACGCGAGTGTCTGTCTCTATGGAAGTTCGCAGAGACTTGGTTTGATCTTGCTGCGCAAAAGCCACAGAAGTACTCAGAAACAGTAAAAAGAGTATTTTTCTCATCAGCTTAGGTGGGTTTTTAAATAGTTGGAAAACTTAAATAAAAATCTAACAACACGCTCACATGATGAACATGAGCGAGCTATAGATTTGGCAATTATTTTACACTTTTTGCTTCTTACAAAATAATTATTGTGATTATCCGCAATGATACCAGTTACCTTAGATACTTCGCTTATCTGGTCGGAAGACCGATGACGGGAGACCGAAGCTGCCTCAATTCTTGAGTTCACCAAATCCTTGCTTCCTTACTGGCAGAAAAGCGGATATACATATTAATTATTCAACCGGCCCAATCCTCCACCTTTATGTCTGAGATCTGAACACTGATCACTACAATTCCCTCTTCCCTGGCACATAGCGCTCTTCTGCCCTAGCCTCCACATCTTCCCGATAAAATGCGACATCCTTAAAATTACCATCTACATAATCCTGAGTCTGGTCATCGAAATGAGGAGAATTCGGGCCCGAACTTTGACCTCCTGCGAGAATTGATTTTGCTTTCACTTTATCTCCAAAGTCCACAGCAGCCACAAAGCTATTTCCTCTATAACCATATAATCGCTTAGTTCCAGGATAGGTTTTCGCTCCAAAAGCCGCCAAAGCTCCCCAAGTTCCAGAAGCCATTCCCACCGGCGAATATTCTTTTGCATCATCGAATGGCATATCAATTTCTCCGGTTAATCGCTGGAATCTGTTAATCTCTGACCATGGCGTATTCCATGTGCCAAAGTCCGCATTCATTTCCTCCAGCGTCTGGCTAAAAGTTGCAAGCAGTTCTGCGGGAGAAGGGTTTGGAATAGTACTATTTTCGTCAGTATTAAAGCTGATTAGGTTATTGATGCTGCCATGATTCCGCATGAAATTCATTCCAAAAAAATGCGCCATAGACATAGCCACTGATTCTTTGGACGTCCTATAATCCCATGACTCCAGGACTTTGATAGGCTCCATGAACTGGGGGTCTGCTACACCTCTCTTTTCATAAGCTTGCAGTAGCATAGGGATCAGCTCTTCAAAAGCAGGCAAGTATGGATCATGAGCCAAACTGATCAAACTATCCAACGTCAATCCTGAAGCTTCATTAAGGACTTTCACTGCATGAATTCCCCGGAAGTTCTCCTGATCTGGAGCCATGTAAAATGGATAATCTTCTCTCTTTGGACTAAACTCCCCAGCTGCAGTAAATGGCGTAGAATTACAATTCTGAATCCAACCTGTACCGGGATTTAAGATCATAATACTTTCTTCCACGGTATGTAGACCTTGCCAATCAGAATTGGGATCTGAGCCATCCACAGGTTCAGAAAAGTCAAAACCTTCGTTTCTCTTTGGTATAAAATTGCCATGGAAATAGGCAATATTCCCATCAGCATCTGCGAAAACGGTATTGTTTGAGGAATTTGTGCGGATATCCATCATTTCCTTAAACTCAGCATGATTGCTCAGTTTTGTCCGAGTGAAGCTTTGGATAAGTGCATTGACAGGATCCCAATTGATCTTGGTAACCACCCATTTATCCTCAATCTTATGCGTAATGGGACCATGGTGAGTTCTATAAAAAGTGAATGGCTTTTCCTGAATTTCCTCCCCATCCTTATATTTCAACAATACCTCAAACTCTTCCACCGCCCGGCTTTCGTCACCATATTGGTATTCATATTTACCATCCGTCTTAGAAACCTCCTCTACGAATTCATCTATAAAATCTACTTGGGTGGACGTATGCATCCATCCGGTTTTTTCATTGAATCCCTGATAGACAAAAAACTGCCCCCAAGTCACTGCACCATATGCATTCAAGCCTTCTTCGCTCACCACATGAACTTCCGGTCTGAAGTAAAATGAAGTATGGGGATTGATAAGCAGCATAGCATTGCCAGAGGCAGTCATTTTGCCATTCAACGCAATCCCATTAGAACCTTTTGGCTCATCCAAAAGGGATTCACTAAACAATTCATCCTTATTTAAAGCCATAGCATCAGGATCATTTCCGGCATAAAAAGATTGAATCCTTCTCGTAGGGATCTGCTCGATATCACCACCGATAGATCCTTCACTGAAAAACATCGGCATCCATGGCTCATAGTGAGTTATCACCTGTGGCTTCACATCTGGATGTGTGGCCAAATAGTAATTCACTCCATCGGCAAAAGCCACACAAAGTTCTTTCAGCCAATCTGGCGCGGACTCATAAGCAGCTTTTGCTTCAGCTTCTGTCATGTATAGATTAGCTCGAAGATCACTATAAATTGCTTCCTCACCTTCCAACTCTGCAAGTCGACCTGTAGCCCAGATGTAATTGCGCTCCACTCTTCTGAAATCATCCTCGCACTGGGCATATAGCAATCCAAAAACTGCATCAGCATCGCTTTTACCATAAATATGGGGAACCCCAAAATCATCCCGGATAATCTCTACCCGGCTGGCTGTGTCTTCCCAACGTTCGGGTTCGCTAAGTTCTTTGGGCTTGCAGGACCAAATTAAAGCTGGTAAAACAAAAAGCAATATGCTCGATTTCATCTGTTTATAATTTGTTTTTTTAAGGTCACATAGCCTGTCCCGAACTCGATTCGGGAGAATCTCGCATGGTAGATAATCATCCTAGTGTGTGACGCTTGAGTCATGCTCGATTTCATATTTGAGTGTTTTGAACAGTTAAAATAAACACTTCCAAAATAGCCTATTTGTCGAGTCTAGACAACGGGAATTTTATCTATGCTGCGTGTAACGGTTCAGCGGTATTTTAGCCGAGATTTGCCTGATCAGCTCATCCGAAATCATTTTCTGCTGCTGATAAGCGAAAATCAATTTTTCTACCTGCTCCACCGAACTTGCACCGATCACAAGAGATCCTACCGCCGGCTGGATCAATCCAAAGCGAATCAAAAAAGCCTCGGGAAGCAAACCTGAATCTGCGATCAACTCACGATTTTCTTTCACTTCAGCTGCAGAATAGTCCAAAAAATCATCCGCAGACTTATCGATCAAAAGACCTTTTGCGAGAGCACCACGAACTAACACCCTGGCGTTAGATTCAGCAATCAATGGAAATGCTGATTCCTCAGGCCTTCGATCCAAAGGACTGTATTGCATCATAATAGTAGCTGGATTGCTCATTTCCAGCACCTTTCGGATCACATTAGGACGAATAGAAGAAATACCAAAAGCCCGGATTTTCCCTTGACTTTTTAATAGCTCAAAAGCTTCAAGTGTTTCCTCCCATGGATCTTCCAGTGTGCCACCGTGCAATTGATAGAGATCGATATAATCTGTCTTCAAGCTTTGCAGACTTTTCTCTACAGCTTTCAAGATATAGGCTTTCCGCGGATTCCAATCCCAGCCATTTCCATCTGCCCGCAATTGGTTTCCAACTTTTGTGGCAAGGGTGATTTCTTTTCTCCTATCTCGAATAGCCGACCCTACAATTTCTTCATTCAGTCCTTTTTGGTATAAATCCGCTGTATCCAAAAAATCAATACCTCCAGCAATAGCCGTATCAATGACCATTTTATCTTCTTTGAGACTGCCTTTCAGCGACATACAACCCAGAGCAATCGGGCTTATTTCAAATTCCAGAGCAGGTAATTTTCTTTTTTCCATGCCAGCAAATTCAGATTTTTAGTGCTGGAATTCAAGCTCTTTTCCAAATCAGGATTTCTTAAAAGTTTAATAATTTAAGAAACTGAAAGCATTCTTTCTTTAATCCCTATTTTTGGGCTTTAAACCTATGAGCATGAAAAAAATAGCAGTTTTTACTTCTGGAGGAGATAGTCCTGGCATGAACGCCTGTGTGAGAGCGGTCGTTCGTACAGCTATTTTCAAAGGATTAGAAGTATATGGAATTTATCGTGGATACGAAGGGATGATTGATGGAGAAATCAAGCGTATGCAATCTCACTCAGTTAGTAATATAGTACAGCGTGGCGGCACCGTGCTTAAGTCTGCCAGATCTATGGCATTCAAAACTCCAGAAGGTAGAAAGCAAGCTTATGACAATCTCACTGCCCATGGTATCGAAGGTCTCATAGCTATAGGTGGAGACGGTACCTTCACCGGAGCCAAGGTTTTTTTTGAAGAATATGGTATCCCTACCATCGGCTGCCCCGGAACTATCGACAACGATTTGTATGGCACTGATTACACGATCGGTTTTGATACAGCTGTAAATACAGCGCTGGAAGCAATCGACAAAATCCGTGACACAGCAGCAGCTCATGACAGAATTTTCTTTATTGAGGTAATGGGTAGAGATGCAGGATTTATCGCAGTAGAATCAGGAATTGGTGGAGGTGCTGAATTCGTGATGGTACCTGAGACCAAAACTAACTTAGATAATGTGGTGAATTCCTTGAAGAACCTTAGAAAAAGCAAATCTTCAAGCATTATCGTAGTAGCCGAAGGTGACGATGCCGGGAATGCGCAGACTATCATGGAAAAGGTAAAAACCAAATTGAACGATCCATCAAAAGACTTTAAAGTCACGACACTTGGTCATATACAGCGTGGAGGCAGTCCTACTGCCCGGGATAGAGTCTTAGCTAGTAGATGTGGAATGGCAGCAGTAGAGGGACTACTTGCAGGTCTTCAGTTTCATATGGCTGGGGTGGTCAATCAAGAAGTGGTATTCACTACATTCGCAGATTGTATCGGTAAGACAAAGCCTCTGATCGAAGACCATCTTAAATTAATGAAAATCTTGAGTATATAAAATGGGGTTCATACCGCTATTCATCATGCTGGGAGGCGGAAGCCTCCTGTTTTTCCTTATTGTGAAAAATTCCTTGCAGCGTAAACTCAATCAGCAGAAAGAGTTGCTATTTAAATTGAATTCCTTGAACCCAGCTTTAGGTATTTTGGTGGAAGATGCATCAGATCCGGATTTACTTATAGCTGTGCTGAAAGAAAAGCAGACAGACATAGGTACTACTCAAAAAGCATTGAAAATCATTCGGGATCTAAAAGTCAACCGTATCCAATACAATGCGCTTCTAAAAAAAGCACCTTACAATTGGGTGGGTAAAATCGCCCGTTTTCAGGCAATCTGATCTTGTAAGTAAGCCAGAATTTCACTCTGCGCTTCCGGTGAAAACCATCTGATGGATTCATCCTTCTTGAACCAAGTCATCTGTCGCTTGGCATAGCGTCTGGAATTTCTCTTGAGTAGGCGGATAGCTTCTTCCTTATCGTATTTACCTTCCAAAAAGCCAAAAATCTCAGAATAACCTACTGTCTGTAGCGCATTCAGATTTCTTTTACTGAAAAGGGCCTCTGCCTCCACAAACAATCCTGCTGCTAGCATCTGATCCATTCTCAGATCTATGCGCCCATAAAGTTCCTCCCTGTCCCTTTCCAAACCGATTTTGATCACTACAAAGGGCCGCTCCTTCTTTGATTTCACACGAAAGGAGCTGAATTTCTGTCCCGTTGCTTTCCATATTTCCAAGGCCCGCATCAATCGCTGAGGATTTTTCTGATCCACTATATCGAAATATTCCGGATCGTTTTTGGCTATTTCATCTTGTAAAAAACTCAGGCCATTCTCCTCGTATTGCTTAATTATACCGGCACGGATTTCGGGTGCGACCTCTGGCATTTCATCCAGTCCATTCACAATAGCATCGGCATACAAACCAGATCCGCCAGTCATGAGTACCACCTGATGCTTTTGAAATAAGGTATCAAGCAAGGCCAAAGCTTCTCGTTCGAATTGGCGGACATCATAGTCCACTTCTATAGACAGACTATTTATAAAATGGTGCTGAACCTGCTCCAATTCATCAGAAATGGGTTTTGCGGTACCTAGATTCATCTCACGATAAAACTGTCTGCTGTCGCAGGATACAATTTCAGTCTTGAATTTTTTGGCTAGATTGAGACATAAATCGGTCTTGCCGACTGCTGTGGGTCCCACCACCAGGATCAAGTAGGTTTGATTTGGCAAAATGAATTATCGGTAAAACTGAAAGTCAAAAATCCAAAGTATTGTCATGAAAAGCAAAAAGGTATTGATTGTTGATCACAATGACTTAAATCGACGGTTAATGGAAAACTTGATTGGTCAGCTTTACCGCGTTGAATCAGTTAATAATGGGGTGGAGGCTGTGGAAAGAGCTTCCAATGAAAAGTTTGATCTGATCCTCATGGCTATTCAACTTCCCATTATGGATGGTATTACTACTGCAAAAACAATCTGGCGACAATCAACCTATCAGTGCCCAATCATTGCTATTTCTACTTATTCAGCTGATTCTACTAACAAGTGTTTTTTGGAAGTAGGCTTTGTTGATTTGATCACCAAACCTGTTCGACCCAAGGAGTTTATAGAAACAATCGTCGCTTTACTAAAGTCCACTGATGGAGAAGCTCAAGGCACTAAAGATGAAAGGGTGATTTTAGACAAAAGCGTATTTCAGCAACTAGGCAATTATAATTCCTTAAAGACCCTGAGGTCTTTGTATAATGATTTTCTGGAAGAATTTGATCAATTGATACGCCAGCTAGACACTGCATTTAAGGAGAAAAATAGGCAATCTCTACTCGAAAACCTTCATACTATGAAAGGCAATTCTGGCACTTTTGGTGCGAATATTATTTTTAAAGTAGCCAGTGAAGCTGATAAGCTTGCGCGATCACAGCAATGGGAATCTTTGGGAATAGCACTAAAAAAACTAAAAAATGAGCGTATTATATTTAAGAAATATCTCGAAGAAGAAACTACTTTTGACTTATGAATAACCCAAAAAAAATCCTTGTCGGGGAAGACAGTTCAGTTATCATCAACTTGACTAAAAGTATCCTTGCATTTGAAAATTATCAAATGAAGGCCGCTAAAAATGGCAAACAAGTGTTGGAGATGCTGGAAAAAGAGGATTTTGACCTTATTCTCATGGATCTTAATATGCCAGTACTGGATGGAACCAGCTGTACCAAAATGATTCGAAACCTAGAGGATACCACCAAATCTAAGCTTCCGATCATTGCAATCACTGGAAATATGAACAACTACACTATGGATGAATTCAGGAGGCTGGGATTTGATGATTTCATACAAAAACCGTTGGATTACGATAAGTTACTTGCGACTGTAAAGAAACTCCTGAATTGAAATGGCCATCAAATACACCAAGCATTTTTTGGATAAACTCGAAAACCTTTTTGCTTCATCAGACTATCTGCTGCGCTACGAAAAGGGTAATTTCAAATCCGGCTACTGTGTATTGAATGATTCTAAAATCGTAATTGTCAATAAATATTTCCCGCTTGAAGGAAAAATCAACGCACTCATCGATATTCTGATTGAGTTGAATCTAGATCCGGCAGATTTCAAAGACAAAACTAATCATGACTTCCTCACCGACTTGAGGCAAACCCAATTGAAATTTTGAAAGTAACTTTTCTAGGAACCGGCACTTCACAAGGTGTCCCCGTGATCGGATGTACTTGTCCAGTATGCAATTCATTGGATTTCCGGGACAAGCGATTCAGAACCTCTATTCATATTCAAATTGGCGGATTGAGTATCGTAATTGACACTGGACCTGACTTCAGAAGTCAGATTCTCAGAGCAGGAATCACCGAACTCGATGCGGTGATTTACACCCATGAGCACAAGGATCACACAGCCGGTCTAGATGACATTAGACCTTTTAACTTTATGCAGCAAAAAGACATGCCTATATTTGGAAGGCCTCAAGTGCTGGAGCAAATCAAACGTGAATTCTCCTATATTTTCGCAAGGAATAGGTATCCAGGCATTCCGCAGGTAGAGACAATTGAAATTCATGAAAACCCTTTTACAATAGAAGGAATCACCATCATCCCTATTCCGGTTTTGCATTACATGCTTCCCGTTTTGGGTTTCCGAATTGGAGATTTCACCTACATTACTGACGCCAGCCATATTCCTGATGAATCGCTACAATTAATCGAAGGCACCAAAATCTTGGTTCTCAATGCACTTCAAAAAGAGTCGCATATATCACACTTCACCTTGGGCGAGGCAGTAGAAATGGCAAGTAAAATCGGTGCGAAAGAAACCTATTTCACACACATCTCCCACAAACTCGGCCTTCATAATGCCATTGACCAAGAACTACCTGAAGGAATAGCTTTGGCCTATGATGGGCTTCAGCTAACTTTGGACTAATGCATCTCAACTATCATTTCCTGAAGTACCTCTGCCCCGAATTGGAGAAAGCATTTAAGGGCAAAAAAATCACCTCCTGTTTTTCCCAAAACAAGGACGAGCTGATCCTAGAAACTGAAGATAAAATAGAGGCACGATTTATCCGTGCGCATTTTCTACCACCTCAGATTTACCTTTCTTTTCCGGACAATTTCCAACGGGCTAAACGAAACAGCGTCAACTTATTCCATGAACTCCTAGGTGATGAAATCATTTCCTGCCATGCGCTGAGTTATGAGCGTGCTTTTTATTTCCTATTGGATTCAGGAAAAAAGATCGTTTTTAAACTTCATGCAAACAGAAGCAATGTGCTATTGTATGAAAAAGGAGGCACAACACCGATTAAATTGTTTCGAAATGGGGTCATTGAAGACCGGGATTTAGACTGGAATTCGCTGAGCAAAAATTATGATTTAAGTTGGGAAAGCTTCGGAGAACTGGCAGGAAACGCTTCTCAATTTCTTCCCACCTTAGGTGCTATCCCAAGAAACTGGCTAAAAGAAAGAGGCTATCCGGAAGCAGATCTGCATTCCAAATGGCATCTCATGCAGGAACTTTTGGACATGCTGGACACGCCGCTATTTTCTTTGGTTGAAAAGAATGGAGAAATTCACCTGAGTCTTTTGCCGGAGGAAAATCCTGTCAAAAGCTTCTCCAATCCTATCCATGCTGTGAATGAGCTATTTTACTTAGCGCTGGTTCGGGGAAATTTTGAAAAGGATAAAAACAATCTGCTCAAAAAATACCAAGAGCAACTCAAGCGAACCAAGTCCTATATTCAAAAATCAACGCAAAAACTGGAAGAATTGCGTAATTCCCCAGCGCCTTCTCAGCTGGCAGATGTGATTATGGCGAATTTGCATGTATTCCAAAATGGGAAATTAGAAGCTGAGTTAATGGATTTTTATTCTGGAGAAAATATCAAAGTCAAACTAAAGCCAAATCAAAAGCCACAGGATCATGCAGCTTCTCTTTACAGAAAAAGTAAGAATAGAAAGCTGGAGTGGGAGCAATTGGATAAAACGATACAGGCAAAAATCAATCACGCTTCCATACTAGAGTCAAAAATAGAAGAATTGAATGTAATTGAGGATTTCAGAGCATTAAAAAACTATAAGAAATCTCATGGTGAAGATAAAGCCTTGCAAAAAGATGAGGTGATTTTACCCTTCAAAAGTTTTGAATTCGAGGGATTTCCGATTTGGGTGGGCAAGTCAGCGCAGGCAAACGATGATATGCTTCGCGGCTACACTAAGAAAGATGATATCTGGCTTCACGCACGCATGGTTCCGGGTTCACATGTACTCATTAAGACTTCTGGCCTCAAAGGTGTCCCTATGACTGTACTGGAGACCGCCGCATCTCTGGCCGCTTTTTACTCCAAGAATAAAAATGAATCGCTTGCACCGGTGATCCATACGGAAGCTAAATATGTGCGAAAAGTGAAAGGTTCTCCAGCCGGGTCTGTAATGGTAGAAAAAGAAAAAGTGCTGATGGTAAGTCCCAAGGGACCAGAGGAGATTTTCGGAAAGGGTGATTGAGGAAAAGAATTCCCGAGGCAAAACAGCCTCAAGAAGAGGAGGCATAGCCTTTAGCAGTGCATAAAACTTCTGCACACTCCAAGACGAAAATGAAAGCAAAAAAAGAGGCTGTCTCATAAGTAGGGACAGCCTCTAATTTGTACGGGTAGGTATCTGAGATAAATTCCAAATACTCAAATCTCAGCTTGTTGATTTAAGTTTTGAGACAGCCTCTTTTTTTTATCAGTAGAACCTTATTCTACGATATGAACTTTTAGCATATTCGTTCTGCCATTTGACTTCAATGGCATACTACCGGTATTGACTATAATATCACCAGTACCTACATGTCCATCTCCTTTCAGGGTATTCTCAATATCAGTAAAGGTAGCGTCAGTTGACACTTGATTTTCGTAGAAATATGCCCGAACACCCCAAACCAAGCTCATTTGAGTAATCAATGGTTTGTTTCTGGTAAACACAAAAATATTTGCAGAAGGTCGGTGTGAAGCAATTCTAAATCCTGTAAACCCTGAGGAAGTAATGCCTACGATTGCTTTTGCTCTTACATTTCTAGAAAGTCTGGAAGCCATCAAGATCAGATTGTTACTCAAGAACGTATCGTCATCTTCCGGGATTTTGTAGAGGTTATGATAGATATCCGCATTGTCCTCCAAGTAGCTGATGATGCTGCTCATAGCTTTCACCGCATTGACAGGGTATTTTCCAGAAGCTGTTTCAGCTGAAAGCATTACGGCATCCGCGCCATCTAGCACAGCGTTAGCCACGTCATTTGTCTCTGCACGAGTAGGACGAGGATTTACGATCATACTCTCCATCATCTGGGTAGCGATAATGACAGGTTTGCAAGCAAGCTTACATTTCTCCACAATTCTTTTCTGCCAAAGTGGGACGATTTCCATTGGAACTTCCACCCCCAAGTCACCACGAGCAACCATAATTGCGTCAGTCTCCTCTATGATAGCATCTATGTTATCAAGTGCTTCAGGCTTTTCAATTTTCGCCACGATCTTGCAGACCTTGCCTTTCGCCTCAATTCTTTGTCTCAGGTCAATGATATCCTCAGCTGATCTTACAAATGATAGCGCGATCCAATCTACTTCCTGCTCCAAGCCGAAAGCCAAATCTTCTATATCTTTCTCAGTAAGAGAAGGTGCACTTACTTTGGTATTAGGAAGGTTGATACCTTTTCTAGATTTGAGAATACCACCGTGGATTACAGTACAATTGACATTTTTGCCATCAGTATCAATCACCAAAACTTCAAGATTACCATCATCAATTAAGATCCGGTCTCCTGTCGCTACATCGTTCGGAAGATTTTGGTACACAGTACTTACCAGACTACTGGACCCTACTACAGGATCGTTAGTAATGGTTATTTTCTCACCAGGCTTAATCTCCACACCATTGTTTTCTACCTCACCAACCCGGATTTTAGGCCCCTGAAGATCTTGAAGAATACCTAGGTTAAGGTTTTCATCCTTATTTAGCTGTCTGATTATTTTCGCAACTTCAGCGTGGATAGCGTGTGTACCGTGTGAAAAGTTCAATCGAAATACATTTGCTCCAGCAGCTGCCAAGCTCTTGATAGTTTCGTAGTTATTTGAAGCAGGGCCTATAGTTGCTAGAATCTTTGTCTTATTGAATTGGCTCATTAGGGGATTAATAAGTTAATAGGTTTTCTTTTGATTTAAGTTTGCTGACGTCCAGCTTCATCACATTTTGTATGTAACGATTTTTTGCCAGCTGATTTGCAAATGTATTAATACTTATTTGAAAGGTCTCGTCTTGCACCAAAAGGAAATAATCCATTGATTTCAATTCCGGTATCAAATAAGACACTTGATTTGTCGAGTTTAAGGCTTTATTTCGTAAAAGTTGAACAAATCCATGAGGTAAAGAAAGGAAATATTGTGAAATTTTTAGGCTTGGAAGGGTCAAAAATTCCAACAAAAGATCATCCGATTTGATCATGTCCAGATCCAATTCCCTATTGATCAACCAGGCCATTTTATAGTCCCTTACAGGCGATACAAGCCCCAAGAGCTCGAAATCATACGTATGTTCAATCAGTAATTTGGCCTTCTTCATGCAGGTAAAAAATGAATCAAAACAAAGTTAGAAAATATAACCCAACTTCTAGGGAGAACAATTTGCATAAAAATTTACTTGGTTCTTTTCTTTGTCAATTAGGCATTAAATATATTTCTTTGCGAAGTGTTAATAACTAAACTGATCACAAAATGTCTGAAATTGCACAAAAAGTAAAAGCCATCATCGTTGACAAACTTGGCGTAGAAGAGTCTGAAGTAACTTTGGAGGCGAGCTTTACCAACGACCTTGGTGCTGATTCTCTTGATACTGTAGAATTGATAATGGAATTCGAAAAGGAATTCAACATCTCTATTCCAGATGATCAGGCTGAGCAAATCGGTACTGTTGGACAAGCAGTTACCTACTTGGAAGCTAACGTAAAATAATAATTCCTAAATTCATTCTATGAATTTAAAAAGAGTTGTTGTAACAGGTATAGGTGCCCTCACACCAATAGGCAATACCGCAGAGGAATTCTGGCACGGTCTGTCTAATGGTGTGAGCGGTGCTGCGCCGATTACCAAATTCGATGCATCACTTTTCAAGACCCAATTTGCATGCGAGGTCAAAAACCTAGATGTAGAGCAATTTCTTGATAGAAAAGAAGCTCGGAAAATGGATCCTTTCTCTCAGTTTGCCATGATTTCTGCAGAAGAAGCCATGGTAGATTCTGGATTGGATCTGGAAAAAATTGATAAATCAAGAGCCGGAGTAATCTGGGGATCAGGAATCGGAGGGTTAAGAACCTTCCAAGATGAAGTAACGGCATTCTCCACCGGAGATGGAATCCCTCGCTTCAATCCCTTCTTCATCCCCAAGATGATCGCTGATATCAGCGCCGGATTTCTATCTATTAAATATGGTTTTCGCGGTCCAAACTTTGTGACAGTTTCTGCTTGCGCTTCAGGCACCAACGCCCTCATTGATGCATTTACTTACATCAGAATGGGTAAGGCTGATATTTTTATCAGCGGTGGTTCAGAAGCAGCGATTACTGAAGCGGGTGTTGGTGGATTCAATGCTATGAAAGCCCTTTCCCAACGTAATGAATCTCCTGATACTGCCTCAAGGCCGTTTGACAAAGACCGGGATGGATTCGTATTAGGAGAAGGAGCAGGAGCATTGATTCTAGAAGAATACGAGCACGCAAAAGCACGTGGTGCTAAAATCTATGCAGAACTTGTAGGTGGCGGAATGACCGCTGATGCGTATCATATCACTGCTCCACACCCAGATGGATTAGGAGCTAGTAGTGTTATGAAAATTGCTTTGGAAGATGCGGGCTTGAAGCCTGAAGACATAGATTATATCAATGTTCATGGCACTTCTACGCCACTTGGTGATGTAGGTGAAATTAAAGCTATCCAACAAGTCTTTGGTGAGCACGCTTACAAGCTAAACATCAGTAGTACTAAGTCTATGACTGGGCACTTGCTGGGGGCAGCTGGGGCTATTGAAGCCATCGCATGTATCTTTGCAATGAACAAAGGAATTGTTCCTCCTACGATCAATCATTTCGAGGATGATGAAGCATTTGATCCAAGGCTGAATTTGACCTTCAACAAAGCGCAGGAGAGAGAGATGAATTATGCTTTGAGTAATACGTTTGGATTTGGTGGACATAATTGTTCAGTAATTTTCAAAAAATATAATTAATCTGAATTTTGAAATTATTTCAAAGGTTCGGATTTCACAATCTCTTCTTTAGCAAAAAAGACAAAAGGCTTGCTACCTCCATCAGATTGATGACGGGGAGCAAGCCTTTTAATTTATCACTTTATAAGCTTGCGCTCACTCCTTCAAGTCTTGGACAGGAGACGTCCCTAGGCTTTAGACTTTCAAACGAGCGGCTGGAATTTCTTGGAGACGCAATTTTGGGAGCAGTCATCGCCGAATTCCTTTTCCAAAAATTCCCCTACCGAGACGAAGGATTTCTCACCGAAACCAGATCTAAACTCGTAAATAGGGAAACCCTCAACGATACCGGGATTAAAATCGGCTTGCGAAATGCATTGGAGATGGAGATCGGAGAGCGGAGTTTTACGGGTAATAAATCGCTCTACGGAGATATGCTGGAAGCTTTTCTTGGAGCCATTTACCTGGACAAGGGCTACTATTTCACCAAGAAATTTATCACTCAAAGAATCCTCCTGCACTTGGATGTAGAAAGTATGATCGCCACCACTACCAATTACAAAAGTAAGATCATCGAGTGGTCTCAAAAGGAAGGAAAACAAGTGGAATTTGTAGTGCTCACCGTCAGTGGGAACCAACGATTTAAAGAGTTTAGGGTCGCTTTACAGATAGAAGGAGAAGAAGTAGCTCAAGGAAAAGGAAGTACCAAAAAGAAAGCAGAGCAAGAAGCTTCCAAAAATGCTTGCGATACACTAATGATTGCCACTTAGCTAAGTAATTTTAGGATCAACTAATTCATCTATGTCTTCAATAAAAATCGCGGGAGCTACCGTCAATCAAACACCGCTAGACTGGTCAGGCAATCTGAATAGGATCATTCTGGCAATTGAAGAAGCGAAAAGACAAGAAGTAGAAATGCTGTGCTTGCCTGAATTGGCTATCACAGGTTATGGATCTGAAGATTTATTTTTAAGCTATTGGTATCCCAAAAAAGCGCTGGCTCAGTTGGCACTTCTACTCCCCCACTGCTATGGCATCACAGTCGCTGTTGGGCTTCCAGTCAGAATTCAAGATAAAGTTTATAATTGTATAGCAGTCATTGAAAATGCTGAAGTCAAAGGCTTTGTACCTAAGCAATTCATGGCCATCGATGGCGTTCATTATGAATTCCGCTGGTTCACCCCCTGGAAGGCCAATGAAGTTGTGGAAATAGAATTTCAAGATCAATTGATTCCTTTTGGAGATCTGACTTTTCATCACAAAGAGATTCACTATGGTTTCGAAATCTGTGAGGATGCCTGGAGAGGTGAGCTCAGACCAGGATATAGACTATGCGATCGCAAGGTAGATTTGATCTTCAATCCCAGCGCCAGTCACTTTGCCATGGGCAAATCCCAGCTTAGAAAAGAATTAGTGGAAGAAAGTTCTGCTACTTTCGACTGCTATTATTGCTATGCAAATTTGCTGGGTAATGAAGCCGGAAGGATGATTTTCGATGGAGAAATCATGCTAGCCAAATCCGGAGAATTACTCTCAAGGAATAAACTTCTTTCATTTAAAGAGTTTCAGGTTAATTGCTTTTATCTGGAGCCAAAAGCTCAAGTTATCGCTCCGATTATAAATAAAAATGAGGAATTTGTCCAAGCATCGGCTTTAGCACTTTTTGATTATATGAGAAAAAGCCGCAGCACTGGATTTGTGCTTTCTCTATCAGGTGGAGCTGACTCTTCTTCAATTGCTATCTTAGTTGCTGAGATGGTGAAGCGAGGAATAAATGAATTGAGTTTGGAGAAATTCTGTCTAAAAGCCGGAATATCTCCTATTCCAAAATCTGATGATCCTGAAAAGGAGCTGATGAAACAAATCCTAACCACAGCTTACCAGGGAACCAAAAACTCCTCCCATGACACCTTTTCTTCCGCTGAAACACTAGCCGAAGGTATAGGAGCCACATTTTATCATTGGGAAATAGATGAGGAAGTGACATCCTATACTTCCAAAATAGAAAAAGCCATAGGACGGAAATTGACCTGGGAGCAGGACGATATCACACTTCAAAATATCCAAGCCAGATCACGCTCTCCTATAATCTGGATGCTGGCGAATATTAATAATGCTTTGTTGCTTTCCACTTCCAACCGAAGCGAAGGGGATGTGGGCTACGCTACCATGGACGGTGATACTTCTGGAAGTATTTCGCCCATAGCAGGTGTGGATAAATATTTTCTCCTGAGCTGGCTGAGCTGGGCAGAGAAGAATCTTGATCGTCCAAGCCTGGCGAAAGTGAACTCACTGCAGCCCACAGCCGAACTTCGTCCGTTGGAAAGCACCCAAACAGACGAAAAAGATTTGATGCCTTACACAGTAATCGTAGAAATTGAAAAACTTGCCATTCGTGACAGACGTTCGCCAATGGATATTTATCTTATACTTTCCGAAGAACTGGACTTGGAACCTGCCACTTTGAAAGGCTATATCAAAAAATTCTTCCAACTTTGGTCACGCAATCAATGGAAAAGAGAAAGACTTGCACCTTCCTTTCACTTAGATGAATTTAACGTGGACCCAAAAACATGGTATAGATTCCCAATTTTGTCAGGAGGATTTACCGAAGAACTTGCACAACTAGATCAACTATAAAACATCAACTATGCTTGAATTAATCATGAACTATATAATCTGGGATCCTAATCCATCTGTAATTCCAGGTTGGGAAAGACCACCATGGTACAGTTTACTCT
Organism: Algoriphagus persicinus; assembly: GCF_035156415.1. Taxonomy (NCBI): domain Bacteria; kingdom Pseudomonadati; phylum Bacteroidota; class Cytophagia; order Cytophagales; family Cyclobacteriaceae; genus Algoriphagus; species Algoriphagus persicinus. The sequence continues at coordinate 14,958 of NZ_JAYEEY010000019.1, read as the reverse complement.
TTGCTGCTGGTTTTGTGATTTCCCAGCAGTTCATGGTTCACTTCTTTAAGAAGGAAGGACAAAACCCGGAATTGGTTGACAAATTAACCATTTACATGGTGATAGCGACGATAGTAGGCGCCAGACTTGGTCATGTGCTATTTTATGAGCCTGCCAAATACTTGAGCAATCCAATCGAGATCTTAAAGGTCTGGGAAGGTGGACTTGCAAGTCATGGTGCGGCTATAGCCATTCTATTTGCTTTATGGCTTTATTCCAAAAGAACCCCAGGCCAAAGCTACCTCTGGGTGGTGGATAGAATTGTGATCGTGACCGCATTGACTGGTGCATTGATCCGTTTTGGTAATTTAATGAACTCGGAAATCGGCGGGAAAGATACTGGTTCCGATTATGGTATAGTTTACGCTTGGGACACCGAGGAATTACTTTCTACTCTTAAGGTACCGATACAGTCAATCGATCCTTACAAACCGGATGATCGCCAAACTGAATTAGTAGGAAATGGTATCGTCCCACTTAATATTGACATAGAAATCAATAAAGGAACCTATTCTTTGGAAGACCTAGAAAGCACTCTGAGACGCGATATCAAGTATGCCTTAACTCAATTCAACTCCAGCCAAGATTACCTTGCCGAGCCAAAAGAAAATCCACTGGATATGTCAATTTCTGATAAAGGAGACCACTATTTAGTGACAGTCCGAACCTTTGGAAGAACCAAACATCCAACCCAGATCTACGAGTCAGTGTCTTACTTTGTGATTTTCCTAGGGCTTTTCGCCTTGTGGAATAAATACAAGGAAAGATTGCCTGAAGGAATCCTTCTTGGGATATTCTTGATTTCCGTATTTGGTATGCGCTTTGTATGGGAGTTCTTCAAAGAAAGCCAGGTGGCCTTCGAAGATTCCATGGCTTTCAATATGGGGCAATTACTCAGCATACCGCTGGTGATTGCAGGAGTCATATTAGTCGTCCGAGCACTTAAAAATGGCCTAAATCCTCTCAAAAACTAAGAAACTGGATCATGCCCGTGGCCGCCCCAAGGGTGGCAACGGGCAATTCGTTTTAGCCCCATCCAACCTCCTTGAAAAATTCCATGTTTCAAAATCGCTTCCTTCATATATTGGCTACAGGTAGGCGTAAACCTGCAACTCGAAGGAAACAAGGGAGAAATGGTGTATTGATACACCAAAACTGGAAATATAGCTATCTTTCGAAGTATGGATTTTGCCATGAATAAGTCCTATAATTGCAGAGATTACGTAAGTAACCAAAATTAAACTTTCAGAATTCCCTCTTGATCCCCAAGAAACCAAATATCCTTTACTTCTCTCTACTATCCCTGGCTCTCTTTGTAGTGTCGGGCAACACTATTTCCTATGCGCAAGGCGATACTTCCTTGGCACCGGCAAGTACACCTGACAGTGTGAAAATTAATAACATTTTTATCGTAGGAAATGAGAAAACGAAAAAGTCGGTAATCCTGAGGGAATTAGATTTCATCACTGATTTCTATTATGACTGGAATACTTTTATGGAAATTCTTATCGCAGATCAGAAGAAAATATATAATCTCAGTCTTTTCACATCAGTGGAAATCACGCCGCTAGTGACTGGTACTAATCAGGCAGAAATACTGATCTCAGTAAAAGAACGCTGGTACATTCTACCGCAAATTATCTTTCAGCTCGCTGATAGGAATTTCTCTGAGTGGTGGACAAATCAAAACAGAGATTTCTCTAGAGTAAACTATGGACTAAGACTCAGTCATAGCAACGTGGGAGGCAGAAATGAAAAACTCAAATTTGCAGGGCAGCTTGGCTTTACCAAAGCATTAGATTTACAATACAGCAAGCCATACATCGATAAAAACCAGAAGCATGGGCTAGCTGCGCAGCTGACTTTCAAAGAAAATAAAACCATCCCTATCAAATCTGAATACAATAAACAGGTCTTCTACACCAATGAAAAAGAAGACATCCTTAAAAAAAGCTTTGCTGCCGCCCTAAGATACACTTACAGAAGGAGTTATTACAACTACCACTTCCTTACCTTAGGCTATAGCGGAACTTGGGTCAGCGATGATGTGCTGTCAGAAAACCCGAACTATTTTCAGCCAAACTCCAATAAGCTTCGCTATGCATTTGCGACTTACACCTTCCGACATGACAGAAGGGACAATGTATCCTATGCCACCGACGGGGAATTACTCCAGCTCTCTATTACCAAGTATGGCATCATATTTACTGATGAGCTTGATGAGGTGGAAGTGAATCTGACCGCCAACAGATACTTCAAGCTCTCTGATAAATTCCATTTCAACACGGGATTGACAGCCGATTGGTTTTTAAGTGCAAACCAACCCTACACCTTAGTGAGAGGTATAGGCTACAGCCCCAATTTCATCCGTGGATATGAACTGAACGTAATCGAAGGGCAACAATTGTATGTTCACAAAAACAGCTTCAGATGGAAATTTGCGGATTGGAAAATTGATATTTCCAATTTAATTAAGTTGGAGCAATTCAATACCATCCCTATCCGTCTTTATCTAAGTGCGAATTTCGACCACGGCTATGTAAAAGACAGAAATAATATCCCTGAAAATTCCCGTCTTGCCAATAAATACCTCATGGGTTATGGCACGGGAATAGACCTGATTGGTTTTTACGACGCAGTATTCCGTTTCGAATACTCCATGAATAATAGTAAAGAAGGTAACTTCTTCTTCAACTTTTCCGCGCCTTTCTAATCTTTTTTACTAAAAAATGGCTGCTCATTTAGACTGAATATCAAGTTTTTAACTAAATTAGTTAGGACTTTTTATCGATCCATGATGAAGCTTTTCACTTTTTTATGCTTCCTGCTTTGCCTGCCTTTTTCTTTGCAGGCACAAACAGACCCACTCACCCAAGTACACGGTGCTCGTAGTCAGGGAATGGGGAATCTGCGTGTACATGGCTTGGACACGTGGAGCTATTTCAATAATCCCGGTGGCTTAGCAAAATTGGAGTCTTCAGCTATTTCGGTAGGATATGATAGTCGATTTGGGCTAACAGAGCTACGCTCGGTAGATCTCGTCGCAGCCTGGCGAGTAAAATCCGGAACCCTCGGCTTTGGTATCTCCCGCTATGGAGGGAAGTTATTCAATCAACAATCGCTCGGTTTGGCTTTCGCAAATCAATTGGGGATTGTCAGTGTAGGGGGGAAATTAGAATGGTTTCAGACTCAGATTGAGGGATTCGGAAGCGGAAACAGTATTATTTTTAGTTTGGGTGGAATAGCAGATCTGAGCCCTACTTTTTCCATTGGAGCTAGCATTTCCAACTTGAATAGATCCAAAATCTCTAGAGATTCTGAGACAAGACTTCCTACTGGCGTGAGCCTGGGAATTTTATACACTCCAATTTCACAACTGCAAATCCATCTCGAAGTGGAGAAAGATATTCAAATCAAGCCTGTCGTAAAAGCAGGAGTAGAATATGGAATCAACGATTGGGTATTTCTCCGGACTGGCATCAATAGCAATCCAAGCAGACTGTTCTTTGGACTGGGATTGGAATCCAATCGATTCACTTTGGACTATGCCTATGGACAAAACCAAGCACTGGGCAGCACGCATCATTTGAGTTTGGGGCTTTCATTTATGGGGAAATGAAGCCTGTACTAATCATACTATGCCTTTATTTTTACATGAATTCATGCGCTTTTGGGCAGCAGCCTCCAAAGCAAGCAATAGATCTAGAATCATTCATGGAGCGACTATTTCCTGTTCAAGATGAGGAGATGGATTATGAATCTATCTATGAAGTGCTTCTCCAGCTTTTTATGAATCCAATAGATGTGAACCGCGCAAATGCTGAAGTTCTCGCCGCCAGTTATCTCCTCGACCCCAGTCAAATTTCCAATTTAATCTCTTATCGTAATAAATTTGGACCTCTGGTTTCCTTGTATGAGCTCCAAGCTGTACCAGGGTTTGATTTGACAACTATAGATCAAATTCTTCCCTTTTTAACGCTAGGCACTGGTAATTCAAGTCAAACACAATCTTTCTGGCAGCGCGTTTCAACCGAAGAACAAGCTTATTTTTTACTTCGTAATCGTCGCACTTGGGAAACACGCAAGGGATTCACTCCTGCCGACACGAGCTCCACTGGAAAGATTTCCAGCCGCTATTTAGGCGATCCTAATGAATTCTATCTCAGATTTCGCATACAGCACACTCGGGATTTTAGTTTAGGGTTCACATTGGACAAAGACCCAGGTGAGCAATTCACTTGGGATGGCAAGACGGCTAGGTATGGCTTCAATTTTTTCTCTTTTCATTTCACCAAATACTATGTAGGAAAATGGAAAACGATCGCATTGGGTGATTATCAGGCTCAGTTTGGCCAAGGGTTAGTTTTCGGCGCAGGATATTCATTGGGCAAAGGAGCTGAAACTGTTCCTACTGTTCGGAGAAGCAGTGTTGGGATTTTGCCCTATACTGCTGCATTGGAATTTGGGTTCTTCCGTGGAGCTGGACTTACCTATCAAAGCGGTAATTGGCAAAGTAGCCTACTCGCCTCCTATGCCCCACGCGATGGACGTACAGCTAGCTCCTTAGACACTCTGACTACCGAAGATTTGACCATCAGTTCATTCAACCAAAGTGGACTTCACCGTACCTCAAGTGAACTCAGTACAAAAAATCAATTTCGAGAATTAAGCTTGGGCGGAAATGTTCAGTTTTCCTCATCTTCAAGAAAGCTTCAAGCTGGCACCAACTACCTATTTACCAGATTTGATCATCCCTGGGTCAAAGAGCCTACACTCTACAATCAATTTGATTTCGCGGGGAAAAGCAATAGCGTAGGAAGTTTCTACCTGAATTACAATTGGAAAAATTTCTTCCTTTTTGGGGAATCAGCGATTTCTCAATCAGGCGGTAAAGGCAATATTCTCGGTTTTGTATCCAGCCTAAGCAAGCAAGTAGATTTTTCCTTCCTGTGGAGAAAATACGATACCAATTTCCATAGTTTTTATGCCAATTCATTTTCAGAAAGCACACGACCTGTCAATGAGCAAGGTATCTATCTTGGCATTCAAGTGCAGCCCATTTCCAAATGGAAGATAAATGCCTATTATGATTTCTTCCGATTTCCTTGGCTTAGATACAGGCTGTATGCTCCATCAAAAGGCTACGAATGGCTAGCTAGAATCAGTTATCAACCAACCCGAAACCTTACTACATTCATCCAAATCCGGGAAGAACAAAAAGACAGAAATCTACCTGATTCGGGAGAACCGACGCTCCCCTATCAAATCAGGCCGTTAAATAAAATAAATGGACTACTCAGCCTAGAATATCAAGTCAGCAAAGCATTCTTTTTCCGCTCCAGAATTCTCTTTAGTCGGGTCAAATATAATAACCAAAAGTCCACAGGATTTATGATTCTCCAAGACGCGCAATACAGTTTCAACAAATTTAGATTGACTGGGAGGCTTGCTCTTTTTGATACCGATGATTACGATACCAGGCTTTATGCTTTTGAAAACAATGTACTGTGGACCTTCTCAATCCCTGCATTTGCGGGCCAAGGAATGCGCTATTATCTCCTCGCTCAATATCAATTCAACTCGCAAATCACCTGCTATTTCCGTTTCTCAAGGACTACCTATACAGACAGAGAAAGCATCAGTTCAGGACTACAGGAGATCGATGGCTCTAGGCAAACTGAAACCACTTTACTGATTCGATACATGCTCCATCGGTAATTTCCATCAATGGTATAAGCCAGAGCCTGCTTTTTCGATAATTTGTAATCAAACTACCCGCCGCTATGAAAAAAAAACTACCACTAATACTACTCTTTCTCCTCTCCCTGAATAGTGGGTATGCACAAAACCTAGATTTGAGCAAAATGAGTAAAAATGACGGGTTTATTCCCTTTTATCTCGATGAGGAAAAAGGGAAGATCTACCTCGAAATTGATAAACTGGAATGGGAATTTCTTTATGTCAATTCCCTCACAGCTGGAGTTGGATCCAATGATATAGGACTAGATCGGGGACAACTTGGCGATACCAGAATTGTAGAATTCAGAAAATCCGGAAATAAGTTATTTTTGGTTCATAAGAATTACGACTTCAGAGCTTATTCAGATAACCCTGCCGAAGTTCAAGCCATCAAAGATGCTTTTGCTGAATCAATCCTTTGGGGATTTGAAATCGCCCAACAAGACGGTGAAAAGTTAATCGTCGATGCGACCAATTTTTACCTTCAGGATGTACATGGAGTAGCAGAAACATTAACCAAAAGCCGTCAGGGATCATTCCGAACAGATGCAAGCCGCTCTGCATTGTATTACCCAATGATCAAAAACTTCCCTCAAAATACTGAAGTGGAAGCCATTGTTACGTTGACTGGTCAGGCGATCGGTGGAAATCTACGATCTGTCACCCCATCTCCAGATGCAGTGACTGTGCGCCAGCGACATTCCTTCATAGTGCTGCCAGATGATAAGTATGAGCCCCGTGAATTTGATCCTCGCGCTGGATTTGGAAGCATTTCCTATATGGATTTCACTACACCTATCGCTGAGCCGATTATGAAAAGATTCATCGCCCGTCACCGACTGGAGAAGAAAAACCCAAGCGCTGCGATGTCGGAAGCGGTCGAGCCAATCGTGTATTACCTGGATCGAGGTACGCCAGAGCCTGTAGCTTCAGCCTTGATAGAAGGAGGGAACTGGTGGAACCAAGCTTTCGAGGCGGCAGGATTTATCGATGCCTTTCGGGTGGAACTTGCACCAGAAGGCATGGATCTAATGGATGTGAGATACAATGTGATTCAGTGGGTTCACCGCTCTACACGCGGCTGGTCCTATGGAGCCAGTGTGCGTGACCCACGAACGGGTGAGATCTTGAAAGGGCATGTTTCTCTAGGTTCTCTTCGCGTGAGACAGGATTACTTGATTGCGCAGGGTTTGTTGCAGCCATTCGAGGAAGGAGCTCCTGCCAATCCTGAAATGTTAGAAATGGCAGTTGCGCGACTAAAGCAACTATCTGCTCACGAGATCGGTCATACCATTGGTCTTGCGCATAGCTACGCTACCTCAGCCTACAATCGCTCATCCGTAATGGATTATCCTTATCCGCTCATCAAGGAGACCGCTAATGGTGATCTTGATCTAAGCGATGCTTATGATGATAAAATCGGTGATTGGGATAAGTGGGCTATCAAATACGGCTATGCTGTATCACCAAATGGCCAGGATGAAACTACTTTCCTCAAGAATACCTTAGAAGAAACCTACGAAGCGGGCCATCAATTCATCACAGATTCGGACTCTAGAAACCCAAGTGGAGCTCATCCTACATCTCACCTTTGGGATAATGGTGCATCTGCCTCAGCAGAATTGATGCGAATGCTAGCGTTGCGAAGAAATCGAATGAAAACTTTTGGCTTAAATGCCATTCCAGCCGGCCAACCTCAAGCCCTGCTCGAAGAAGTATTTGCACCACTTTATCTCATGCACAGATATCAGATAGAAGCCACAAGCAAATTGTTAGGTGGCGTAGATTACAGGTATAAAATAAAAGGAGACAATCAGCCAAATCATGGTTGGGTGCATGCTGATCAGCAGGAAGCCGCATTACAGGCACTTTTGCATAGCATATCTCCTGAGCAACTTCTAGTACCAGACCATATTCTCAAGTTAATTCCCCCTAGACCATTTGGTTATGGTAGAAACAGAGAAACTTTCGTTTCGAGGGTAAGTCCAATATTTGACCCAATTGCCCCTGCTGAAACTATCGTTGATATTACCTTTGAATTCATGCTGGATGGGTCTAGAGTAAGTAGAATCTACTTACAACATCTTCAGCAGAACAATCTCTTTGGGGTTAATCAAATGTTAGAGACTATGGAGAAACAAATATTTTCCAATTACAACAAAGAAGATCTCAGCTTGGAAATTATGCTGATGACCCAATCCAAATATGTGGATCACTTAATTGAATTGGCCAAGAATGCAGATGTCTCGAATACAATCAGGGCAATTGCCAGAGGAAGATTACGAAGATTTTCGGGCACCGAAGGACAAGGGGTGATAGGCGGGAATGCAATAGCCCAACACAGCAGTTATCTAGGGGAAAAAATCTACACATTTTTAAACCTGCCGGAAGAGCTTGTAGCACAGGAAACTTTGAAAGCACCGGACGGCTCGCCTATCGGTATGGATGCCATGAGCTGTGACTTTGACTTCTAATCATTTATAAACGAGATAGCTATCGATTAGACTTTTCTGTTGACCAAGTTGTACACTGAATTTCATCAAAATCAAAGCAAGCTTTACGTCACAAATCGGTAAATTAGCCACCGGAATATCCACAGCAGGCCATTTGATGGAACCATCTTGGAAAGCCCCTGTTTAGTTAGACAAACGATACGATTCTAGATTTATGAATAACCCATTATTGGCGGATTTCGCTACACCATTTGATACCGCTCCTTTTGATCAAATCAGCCCAACTCATTTTCTTCCTGCCGTAAAAAAGGCAATTGATGAAGCCAAAGAGGATATTTCCAGGATAAAGGCCGAAGCGCATCCTACATTTGAAAACACGATAGCGTCCCTAGATAATGTAGGCAAACGGCTCGGTATTGTGGCTGGGATATTTTTCAACCTAAATGCAGCCGAGACCAATGAAGAAATCCAATCTCTGGCTCGTGAGATCTCTCCGCTATTAACCGCTCACGGCAATGATATTCTTCTTGACCATGCCCTTTTCCAGCGGGTATCGGATATTTTTGAGCAAAAGGATCAAGTAAAACTCAGTCCCGAGCAAGCCACTTTGCTGGAGAAAACCTATAAATCCTTCGTAAGAAACGGAGCCAAGCTCACAGGAGACAAAGCAGTTCAGCTTAGAAAAATAGATCAGGAATTAGCGCAAGTATCCTTGAAGTTTGGCGAGAACGTACTAGCTGAGACGAATAAGTTTGTGCATTTCGTAGATCAGGAATCTGACCTTGAAGGGCTTCCAGAGGGGGTCAAAGAAGCTGCGGCACAAATCGCAGAAGAAAAAGGACAACCTGAAAAATGGGCCTTTACATTAGACTACCCGAGCTACATTCCTGCGATGACATATGTGAAAAACAGAGCATTGCGCGAGACACTTTTCATGGCAAGCGGATCAAGATGTGCCAAAGGAGATGAACTTGATAACCAGGAAATCATCAAAGAAATCTTGAAACTACGTCATGATCGTGCAGTTCTTTTAGGCTATAAAAGCCATGCGGATTTTGTATTGGAAGAGCGAATGGCCAAAAGCCCGGGGCAGGTCATCTCCTTTTTGGATTCCTTACTCGAAAAAGCAAAGCCTAAGGGAATTGCCGAAGTAAAAGAGCTGGAGGCTTTCGCAAAGGAATTGGATGGCATTGAAGGTTTGAAAAAGTGGGATTTTGCTTATTATTCTGAACAGCTGAAAAAGGAAAAATACGCACTGAATGATGAGTTGTTAAGGCCGTATTTCCAATTGGAAAAAGTAATCGATGGGGTATTTCAAACTGCTGAAAAGCTCTTTGGAATTACGTTTACTCCTGTGGCGGACATTCCCCTTTACCATAAAGATGTAATCACCTACGAAGTCAAAGACAAGGATGGAAAGTACCTTTCTGTGTTTTACGCTGACTTTTTCCCTCGTGCGGGCAAAAGAAATGGTGCTTGGATGACTAGCTATAAGGGTCAAAGTATCAAAAATGGTGATGATATCAGACCGCATGTCTCCATTGTATGCAATTTCACCAAACCCACCAAGTCAAAACCAAGTCTGCTGACCTTCAATGAAGTCACCACTCTTTTCCATGAGTTTGGACATGCACTCCATGGCATGATGGCAAAAGGGACCTATGAGTCACTCTCGGGAACAAATGTTTTTTGGGACTTTGTAGAGTTACCGTCGCAGATTTTCGAAAACTGGTGCTATGAAAAAGAATGTTTGGATTTATTTGCGAAGCATTATGAAACAGGCGAAAAGATTCCTGAGGATCTAATCGAAAAAATCAAAAAAGCTTCAAATTTCCTGCAAGGCTATCAGACGGTAAGGCAAATCAGCTTAAGTCTGTTGGATATGGCATATCATAGTAAGGAACCTACTGAGATATCGAGCATTTTCGACTTTGAAGAAGCAGTGATGAAGCCTACTGATTTACTACCCAAGGTACCTGGAACATTGATGAGTACATCCTTTTCCCACATATTCCAAGGGGGCTATTCCTCAGGATATTATAGCTACAAATGGGCAGAAGTATTGGATGCAGATGCCTTCGAATTATTCCAAGAAAAAGGCATTTTTGATCAAGCTACAGCAGACTCTTTTGTCCAAAACATACTCTCGGCAGGCGGACGCGAGCATCCTTCTTTACTATACAAGCGATTCAGAGGTAGAGACCCTCAGCAAGGTGCCCTATTGAAGCGAGCTGGATTGATTTCGGGATAATTCGCTTTCTTTACGCCCATGTATTAATCAGAGATTTCCTGACGTCTTAATCTAATCTTAATGGAAAATTCCGAATTCAAACTTCCTTCCTATTTAAGAGCACTCAGTGTAATGATATTTATCATTGTGCTGGTCTTCCTTTTGATTGTAGGAAAAAGTATTCTTGTGCCTCTGTTTATGGGTGGTTTTTTTGCGATTTTGTTTACACCGCTTTCTATGTGGCTAGAGTCAAAAAAAGTCCCAAGAATCCTCTCCAGCGTCATTTCTTTACTTGTAATGACTGCTTTGGTGGGCGGCCTTGTCACATTTGTGATCAGCAATGTGGCAGATTTCAGTAAGGATTTCGATGATGTTTCGGAGAGGCTCACCGAATATGCAGAAGAGCTAGATCAATGGGCTCTGGACACTTTTTCATATAACACTGCTTTAAGTGAGAAAGCCAATACTGATTACTTGAAAAACTTGCTGTCTGAAAATAGCTCAAGTATTGGGGACTTTGCTATGAAAACAGTAGGATCACTCACCGGCCTCGTTTTGATTCCTGTCTTTATGTTTTTCTTTCTTATTTATAGAAATCACCTAACCCAGGTGATTATCCATATTTATAAAGACAAGGATCCCGAACTGGTGAAAATACGCATTACAAGGCTCCGAAAAGTGATTCTAAACTACATAGTGGGTGTAGTAAAAGTAATGGGAATTCTAGCAATCCTAAATATTACAGCTTTTTCCTTACTGGGAATTAAGCATGCGGTCTTCTTTGGTACACTAGGGGCAATTCTGAACATTATACCGTATGTGGGCCCATTTTTCGGCGCAATGCTACCAATGATCTATTCATTTCTCACCAAAGACAGTTTATTTTATCCGGCAGGGGTTCTTGTGAGCTACCAAATTATCCAGATGATAGAAGGCAATTATCTTACTCCAAAAATTGTAGGGGGAAATGTCAACCTTAATGCCTTTATTACTTTTCTGGGTCTTATCATCGGAGGTTCGATCTGGGGAGTGGCGGGTATGATTTTGGTCATCCCCACCATGGCGATCCTGCGAGAAATCTTTGATCTGAGCGATTCAACACAACCCTTTGCACTACTACTAGGTGAGGAAAAAGATGAAGGCAAAGAACATACAAAACCAGAAGAAGCTGAAGAAGAAAATGAAGAAAAGAACGATTAAAACCCTTTGGGTACTCTTGCTTGCTGCATTAGCATTTTCATGTGATTCTGAAGAAAACAAGAAAGGCAGGTTTCTATTGAAAGGGAATGAAAAGCTGGAGGAGAATGATCCCAAAAGCGCCATGATCTTTTACAGCGAAGCCTTGGAAATGGATTCAACCTACGCTGATGCATATTACAACAAGGCACTCGCCCACCTACAGCTAAACCAACTCAGCGAAAGCATCCTAGACCTCAGTCTGGCTATTAAATACAAGCCCGATTATTATGAGGCCATATTTCAAAGAGGGTTAAATTACTTAGACAATGGGGAGTTTTACAATGCAAGGGAGGATGCGCTAAAACTGGTACAACTAGCCGATCAAAACTGGAAAAGTCACTTTCTGAGGGGATTGGTAGAGGAAAAACTTACAAATTTCCCGGAAGCTATAGCGGCTTTTGAGAAGGCTTCCAATCTCAATCCTGAAAATTCTGATCTGTTGGTAAACCAAGCTACTATACGCTATTATCAGAAGGATCTGGAAGGTGCAAAAAAGATCTTGAGGGAAGCAATGGATATTAATCCCCTGGAGCCAAACCTTCATAACCTGAGATCCATGATCTTTTTTGATGAGCAAGATTACTCAGATGCTTTAAATGCCGTGGAGACAGCAATTTCCCTAGACAAAAGTCAAGCCTATTTCTATAACAATAAAGGGCTATATCTGCTTTTTTTGGATCAAAAAGAACAAGGACTTGACCTGATCAATCAAAGTATAAAAATGGATTCAAAGAACCCTTTTGCATTAAGAAATAAGGGGATTTACTACGTAATGAAAGGGGATAAGACTTCGGCTTTACAATACTTAGTAGAATTGAATCAGAATTACCCAGAGATGGATTTAGTAAAAGAGTATTTGGAAAAGGCTCAGGCGCTCTGATTTCTTTCATAAATTACCTCTTGGATAATCTTCTGTAATTCCGATGCATCAATCGGCTTTGCCACAAAACCGTCAAAGTTACATTCTTCTATTCGCTCTTTGATTTCGAGCTTGGCAGCTGCTGTAAGGGCAATTACCGGAGCTTCAGAGATTTTTTTGATTGCCATAGTTGCATCAAAACCATCCATTTCAGGCATTTGAATATCCATCAAAATACAATCGAAATTGGTTTGCTTGACTGCATTAACGGCCTCCAACCCATTGAAAACACGTTCGTAAGTGAAACCCCATTTGCTTATGATTTTACCCAAAACTAGGGCATTCACATCATTATCTTCAGCCATGAGCAAATGAAGTGATGCACTCTGTTTTGTATATCCGATGGTATGGATAGGTATTCCCAATTGCTTTTCAGCTATTTCAAATTCTAGCTCGAAATAGAACTTGCTGCCTTCATTCAAGGTGGATTCAAGTGCTATTTCCCCTCCCATCAGGTTCAAAAGCTTCCTTGTGATAGAGAGGCCTAGACCCGTTCCGCCATATTTTGTACTGAAAGTAGGTCTTACCTGATCGAAATCATTGAAAATCTTTTCTTGGTCTTCTGGTGCTATACCGATCCCATTGTCGCTTACTTCGAAATACACTTTGGCTCTGCCATTGCTACTTTCGAGCAAATTCACACTAAGCTTGACCTCTCCATCAGTGGTAAATTTAAGTGCATTGGTGATCAGATTATTCAGGATTTGAGACAGACGAGTTTTATCGCCTGAAACTGAAATATCCAGTCCCTGAGAAAGCGTAACATCCAACTTGTTTTTACTGTCTCTGGCGTGGAAAGACAATCCTTTAATTATTTGATTAACCAAAGAACTGAGATGAAAAGGTGTATTTTCTATCGTCAATTTACCTGCCTCAATTTTCTGGAAATCCAACAGATCATTAATCATAATGATCAGATTATCCACTGCAAAATTGATGGTATCCAGCTCCGGTTTTTGGTGGGTTTCCGGATGGTCATGGATTAGTGAATAGGTTGATCCTGAAATTGCATTTAATGGAGTACGAAGCTCATGACTGATCATAGAAAGAAAATCTGACTTGATTTGATTAGCTTTTTCTGCTGCTCTCCTCGACTCATCTAGGGTAGCTTCGAATTCTTTCTGCTTACTAATATCCGTCAGGTATCCATACCATACCATGTCTCCATTTGCAAGAGCTTGCGGTCTTGCTGCTCCTAGAATCCAGCGATATTCGTCAGATTGAGGATCCGACTTTACTCGAAATTGGCATTGCCAAGGTTCTATTTTTCTCGCTGAAGCAATTGAACTCATGATTACCTGAGGCAAATCCACTGGATGCACGCGACAAATTGCCGTCGATATATCGCTAAAATTTTCAAGTTCCTCAGGCTTCAAACCTAATACTAGCGCAATCCCTTTAGAGAGAAACGAGAAGCTCATTTTCCCATCACTATCCAAAACGAGTTGATATAGTCCACCTGGAACCTGTTCAGTAAGGTTCATTAAGAAATTGCTACTATCCTCCAAATTTTTCTCCAGTGTGACTTTCTCGGAGATATTTTTGAATGATAGCATCACATACTGAATCTCATCTATTACAAGTTGCTTTACAGCTATTTCTAGAGCAAGTTGATTTCCAGTTGAGCTGGTTATAGTGGAGGAAAACCTATGCGTAATTGGCTCGGAAATAGCCGTGCTAATCCAATTTCTCCATTGCTGAGGATCATTGAATAATCCCTCCAATTCTTCAAGGTGCTTTAATTTCTCATCCGTAGCATATCCAAAAAGGTTGAGCGCTTCTGTATTGGAAAGAAAAATCTCTCCATCTGGCTTCAATACTAGTTGGGCATCAGGAGATTCTACCAGAAACTGCTGAAATTCCTTCTTGGTGGGAAGGCCTTGGTTTCTAACTTTTTTGCCTTTATGCAATAAAAAATAGTTTGTTGAGCTGTCTTCAGGAAGTTCAATATGGAAATCAAATTCATTGCCTCCATAACTTAACTTCATTTCGTCTTTGAAAATAAAATTACTGATATCGAGCCCTAGTCCAACTAGGCTTCTATCTGCTAGACTTGCTCCGATCTGCTCCTCGAAGGATTGATTCGAATAAAAAATAGGATAGGGAAAGGTATCATCAGCAAGAAACACCATCTCTGACGACTCGTAGATAAGCTTCTTAAATGTACTGTTGATTCCTCTTTCCTGCATTGGGGTGGTGCTTGCTTTGCTCGGTATTTGATCTTGATAAAATCATAAAATCAACAATCGATCATTAATTACATAAACATACAGCAATTTGTATTTCATAGCAAGTCATTTGATTTATAAATACATTTTTTAAAGATATTTTTAATACTG
>NZ_JAYEEY010000018.1:0-93369 GCF_035156415.1 Algoriphagus persicinus | reverse complement strand
CCGCAATACCCTCCGCAAATTAATTTCTAAAGTTTTTCAGTGGCCTGAACCCCTCCTGCTTTATCCCCTTCTCTTCAGATGGGTGCGCAAAGGTAAAAGATCATTTTTGACTTCCAAAACCCCACACCAAAATTAATCCTTTCAATACTTTCCCGAAGGCTTTCCCCCCGTCCCCTCTCTCCGTTTCCGTCGTTTGGGAGTGCAAATATCTGCCTTTTTATTTTAGCGGCAAGAGCTAGCCCAAAGAAAACCGTGAAAAACTAGGAAGATTTTTGCAGTGCTTTAACTATCAGGACTTTTGTTTTTTGTAGAGTGGGACAGTACTGCAAGGCTCTCCGTACATTATGGACTTTGCACTGGATTGTATGAGCGAGATTATTTTGCCATAGGCAAATAACGGAATGGGGAAATCACTGCATCCCTTGACGACAACCGGCCTATCCGTGAATGACTCCAGATCCAATTTTTTCAAACAATCCTCAGCAATCATCACTTCAAGTTCTTTTAAGTCTCCAATTGCATAGCCCCGCGCAATAGATGTAAGATAGATGGCTACCAACATAAATGCCCAGTTAGGCACGATGGCATCTGCTGTGCAGGTGATCGCTACCCATTTATTTTTATACTGGCTCCAGTCAATTTCCTTAAGCGCAGCCCTGAAATCCTTCTCCCTCAGTATTAACTCTTGAAAAAGAAATGCTTTTATATCGAAAATCACGCGTTCTTCCCTAGAATAAATATCTTCTAGGTTAATCGTAATGATAGGACTACTCGCAACTCTATTTACTATTTCACTCATATCAACAACGGATTCTTTTTGGACTGAAGAGCTTTAAACTCTTTCAAATAATTTGGTACGAAATAAGCTAGATCGGCAAACTCTCCACTTTGAAACTTTTTATAAGCTAAAATTCCAACATAAGCAGCAGAGATTTTTAGATCTAGAAAACAGGCATTCGGATGTTTAATAACTTCTGAAACCTTATTTACTGCATCCCCAACAAAGTAAACTTTGCCTTTTTCCAGCAATTCTGAATATGAACTCTCCTCGATGATTTCTGAATCCAGCCTTTCCAAGGAATTTAACTCATAATCGAACACTTCCCGATAAACTTCCATCCTTCGCGCATCGAGCATAGCTATGATCACTCCTCTACTATCCATCTGGGATATTGCTCCGAATGATAATGCTTTCAAAGTACTGACCGCAATCAACGGTATATCGCCAGCAAATGCCAGACCTTTGCCAACTGAAACTCCAATTCTTAGTCCAGTATAGGATCCAGGGCCCTCAGAAACTGCAACTGCACTGATTTGCTCTACGGTCAGCCGGCACTCATTGAGAAGAGATTCTATCATCCCCATCAGTTTTTCAGAATGAGTGCCAGGGACATCTAGAGATTTCTCTCCCAAAAGAACCCCATTTTGATGAAGTGCAATAGAACAAACTGGCGTAGATGTCTCCAGAGAGAGAATGACTGCCATACTTCTTATTTTGATGAGGCCGTTAACAACATTTTCATTTTCACAGGTTCTTTCAAATACTCTTTTGCCAGCATCACAACTTCGTCTTCCTGCAACCCAGCCTGAATCATCCCTTCCTGGAAATAATACCTTGACACGATTTCCTGAGATAGGATTTCTTTTATCTCTTCCTTATAGGTCAGTAAATCTTGCTCCTTGCTATGATTTATCCTCTTTTCTAGAGAATCTATTTGCGCTTTGATCTCTACATAATATTCCACCTTCTCAGCATTCTTACGCATATCTTCCACGGATTTCTCCAAGTAGGTTGTGTAATCGTATTCTTTACCTTCCAACCAGCTAACAAACTGGCCATAATCTGCATTCGATATGGCGAACGTAGCAGGGCTAGTAATTTCAGAATGTTCATAGAAATATTTCGTAGCGTAATCAAACACATGATTTCTTGCAACTAAGCTATAAGAAATCGGTGCATAACTCTTTTGCCCCACCATTTCATCAGGTTCTATACCCGCACCATCCAATACAATTCTGCCATTTTTGGTATAGAACGCTTTTCTCAATGAATCCGGAACTGTCACCAGTTCACCATTTTCTCGACTCTGCAAATAATCGATAGCCTGAATACAGCGTCCACTGGGAATATAGTATTTGGCTGTAGTCACTTTCATTTGTGCATTATAGGTAAGTGGGACAGTAGTTTGAACCAAACCTTTTCCAAATGACTTCCTACCTATCAAAACCGCACGATCATAATCCTGTAGTGCACCAGCTACAATTTCTGAAGCTGAAGCACTATGCTCATTAAGCAGAACTACAATTGGAATATCCTTATCCACTGGAGTTTTATTCGTTTTATAGGTGTAATTCACATTTTCAAGCTTGCCTATAGTCTTTACTACTTCTCTTCCCTTTGGGATAAAAAGGTTCACAATCTCTACAGCTTCATTCACCAGCCCTCCAGGATTGTCTCTCACGTCCAGAACCAACCGATCAATTCCTTGGCTCTTCAAATCAACCAGCGCATTTCTAACCTCTGTGGCAGCATTGGTGGTAAACTCTGCAAGTTTGATGTAGCCTGTTTGCTCATCCAATTTGCCATAGTAAGGGACATTCTTAATGGCAATTTTCTTTCGGATCACGTCGAATTCCAGTGTATCCATATTTCTTTTCACCTGTAAATGAACAGGAGTATTAGCGGGTCCTTTGAGAAGAGTGGAAACATCTGAAGTTCCCATAGAGGTAACATCAGTGGAGTCTATTCTCAGAATATAATCAGCAATCTTTAGCCCTACAGTATGCGCAGGAAAACCAGTGTAGGGCATAATAACCATGCTTCCTTCGCCTCGATTGCCTATTAACGCACCAATTCCAGCATATTCTCCCGTGGTCATCAACCGGTAATCATCAGAATCTTCCTCTGGTATATAAGTAGTATATGGATCCAATTCTTCCAGCATCGCATTGATACCTATGGTTACCAATTCATCTGAATCAATATCATCCACGTAGTAGGAATCCAACTCTCTTATTAGTGTAGCGAAGATGTCAATATTCTTAGCTATGGCAAATAACTTGTCATTTTTAGCCTTGAATGCGAAAAATCCTGTGAGTACAACTGCTCCTAATACAAAGATCAGGAGGGATTTTTTCAATGATTTATTCATGATGTTTTTGGTTTTCGCTTACAAGGGTGGCCAGTTTCTTTAAAGCCAATATGATTTTAGTCTGAATTTGTGAGAATTCCATCAAGTCTGAACTTACATAAATTAAGCCAATAGACATATCTGGAGCAGAAGGTGGGATCAACTCTTTGTTAAGCCTGTAGGCTTCACGCATTCTCCTTTTCACAAAGTTACGTCCTACGGCCTTCTTGATTTTCTTCTTCGAAACGGAGAAAAGCACCTGAGAGGTTCCACTACTCTGTCCATTTTTAACAAAAAATTGGACTTTAAATGGGTACAAAAAAAAAGAGGAACCTTCGTTAAAAAGTTCCTTGATAAGTTTATCGGCATGAAGCCGCTCACTTTTTGGGAGTCTGTAATTCATCACAAGGACTATAATCGTATGTGAACATACGAAAATCAGTGCTAAGAATTACTTCTTCAATGTCTTTTCAGAAGAAACAGTCAATTTGTATCTTCCTTTTGCTCTTCTGGCTTTCAGTACTCTTCTGCCGTTAGCAGACGACATTCTTTCTTTAAAGCCGTGCTTATTTTTTCTTTTTCTACGAGAAGGTTGAAATGTTCTTTTCATGATCGAATATCTTTATCTAATTGCTTTCTAATTCTTTGTTCCTCGGGAATCACCCCCAAAAAGGACTGCAAAGATAAGTACCATTTCTTTAAATACAAACAAGGCAAAAAACATTTGTTTTGAAATCATTCAAATCAACAATGATAAACTATTCTATAGCATCCAGGAACCTAGTTTCCCAATACATACAAATCACACTTTGTGTGCCAGTAAAGCATCTATCACCAGTCAGGCTCCAACTTCCAGCTTGGAGGGCGGGTCGATATCAGTTGGCTAATTACGTTCAAAATATTCGAGATTTACAAGTATTATCTCCAAATGGCAACTCAGTATCGAAATCTAAACTCAGCAAAGATTTATGGGAATTCATTCCCGATCATGTAGGTGAATACCAGGTTTGCTATGAATATTATTGCGCGAAGATGGACGCAGGTTCTTGCTGGGTAGATGACCAGCAGATCTATCTAAACTTCGTCAACTGTTGCTTTGAGGTGGAAGGCAGGGCTGATGAAAAAATTAAAATAGAAGTGAGCTACCCTCAGCACTTCCAATCTTGCACTACACTGCCGAAAGAAAATAATGAATTAATTGCCTCCAACTTCCAACAACTCGCTGATAGTAGCTTTCTAGCTTCCTCGCGATTAACTCATGATTCATATGAGGTTGGTGAAGTGAATTTCCATTTATGGTTTCACGGGAATATTTACTTTGATTTAGCTGGGTTTAAGGAAAACATCAAACAGTTCACCGAGAAGCAAATCGAGGCTTTCGGAGAATTCCCGGAAGCCGAATATCATTTTATCTATCAACTCCTTCCCTATTCCCACTATCATGGAGTGGAGCATCAGCGGGGAACGGTTATTACTTTTGGGCCAGCTGAAAGCCTCAAAGAGCATGAACACATAAATGAACTCATGGGTGTAAGTTGCCACGAACTTTACCATGCCTGGAATGTATGCCAGATCAGGCCTAAGGAAATATTGCCCTATGACTTCTCAACAGAAGCTTACCACCAGGCTGGATGGATGGTAGAAGGTGTCACAACTTATATGGGAGATCTGTTCCTGTTAAAATCCGGATACTTCTCACTAAAGGAATATTGTGAAACTTTTGAAAAACTGTTGAATAGAGAATCTGCAAACTACGGCTGGCAAAATCAATCCATTCTGGAATCCAGCTTTGATCTTTGGATAGATGGCTATGTCGCTGGAATTCCAGATAAAAAAGTAAGTATTTACACGCATGGAGCTTTGATTGCTTTTTCGTTGGATGCTATGCTCTTAGATGAAAATTCTTCGCTTCATCAAGTGATGAAGATCCTCTGGAAACGATTCGGAAAACCAAAAATCGGCTATGAATTAGAAGAGGTATGGGAAGCGGTGCTTTCGCAGACTGATCATCCGATTTATTTCAATCAATTCTACGAAGATTATATCGCTGGGAAAGAGGATATTTTTCCGGTAGTTGAGAAGCATCTTGATTCTCTTGGTATAGATCTCTTGATCAAAGCTAGAGAAGATCATTTAGCTGCTGATTTTGGGATCATCCAACTTGCGGACGGTAAAATCACTAAGCTGCATCCAACGGGAGAAGCTTATGAAAAATTAATGGTGGGCGATGTAATCAAATCACAAGATCTTCAGACACANTCCAACTTGCGGACGGTAAAATCACTAAGCTGCATCCAACGGGAGAAGCTTATGAAAAATTAATGGTGGGCGATGTAATCAAATCACAAGATCTTCAGACACAAAGTCTAAACTTATCCATAAATCGATTTGGAAGAGATCTTGAAGTGGAGTTACAAAAAACCGACTCACTATTTTTCAAAGACTATGTCCTACTAGACAAAAAAAATAATTTCAAAAGAGAAGCTTGGATCAATAGCTAAAGCAAAATGGCTGTCTTTGCAGACAGCCATTTATTCATTTCTTGTGACAACTATTTAATTGAAGACAGAATCATCCAATACTTGATTGAAAACGATAGAAGTTACCTTCGCTTCCAATGGCATAGGTATCATACTATTTTTAATGATCATAGTCATTGGCATCATCAGTCCACCCACTTCTTTGTAATCTTTATAAGCGATTGTACCTACTGTTTCGGATTCCGTTTGAAGCTTCAAACCGGTTGCCACACTATAATATTCTGTAGTATTTGCCTCTCCGCCAGCTTCAAATGATAGCTTATACGCTTGCTCACCTTCTACCTCCTCAGTTCCATCATAGTTCACAGTCACACCCAATTCATCCAAATACAACTCACGGAAACCGTACATCTGACTTTTCATCGCAGTCAATTGGTCCTCAGTCAAGACTTGCTCCTGGCCCATTGCCATTACTTTTCCGGCACCGTCTTTCACAACAGTTTTTGAAACAACACTACCATTCATCTCAGTCACATTGAGCAACTTCTGATTTTCCTGATCGATCACGCTAGACATATCGAGTTTCATTCCCTGAATCTCTGCTTGCATTTTCATTTCAACATTGCGAACTGCCTTCATCTTAGCCTCTCCACCAGTTGCTTTGATATATGCATCAATCACTTCTTTTACAGAATTCTTAGTCTTTATTATGGATGAGACTTCTGCATTTGGCCCACTAGCCTGTGTAGCCAATGGTGCTGCCAATAGTCCTAGAGCTAATATTAAGATACTTATTTTCATAATTGTTTAGTTAAAATCCGCTGCAGTCAATTCAGGGTTAATTTCAAGATTAGTAATTTTAGCTTCAAGTGGCACCGGAATCATCGCTGACTTGATCGTCTGTGTCATAGGAATCAAAACATCATTTTTCTCCTGGTAATCACTGTAGAAAGTATCCCCTGAAATAGGATTCTCATTCTTGATCTTCAATCCGGACTCTACTGAGTAATAGTTGGTCACGGTAGAACCCATAGGAGTGGTCACAATTACCTTGTACGCAGGAGTTCCCTCCACATCCTTGATTCCGTCTAGCTTTAAGGTATATCCCATTGTTTCATAATGAAGTTCAGGTAAAAAGTATGTGCCCAACTTTGCCGCATCTACCTGCTCGTCTGTCATAGCAATAGACTGACCTTGCACACTTGCTGTACCCTTTCCGTCTTTAACTACCGAGGTCTGCATCACATTACCGCCTACAAGGGTCTGCTGTGCAAAGCGCATATTCGCATCGTCATGGATCAATGTTATAGTCAGCTGCGTCCCCATCACTTCTGCTTGCATTTCTATTTTTGCAGCTTTAATGGCTTTAACATTTTTCTCTCCTCCGATTGCATCTATGTAATTTGCAATAACTTTTTCAGAAGTCATATCTGCATCCACCGCCGCCATTTCTTTAGCTGGAAAGCCCATATTGTCATACATAACAACCTCTCCAAATTGGGCCAATTTATCCTTGATCGCTGCACCATTGCCTACGGCCATAATGTAAAGCTTGTCAGGGTCTATTAGCTTATCAGCAGTTTGGTTAATGTCCTCTACGGTCAATGCATTCATTTTCTGCAAATACGTCTCGTAATAGTCCTTTGGAAGATCATATCTTTCGATATTTAAAGCAAAGTTTGCAATCGTCGCGGGGCTTTCTAGCGACCTGCCAAAGGAACCCGCAAGGTTCGCCTTCGCCTTATCCAATTCCTCCTGGGTCACCCCGTCTTCTATTAGCCGCCTGATTTCGTAGATAAATTCTACCACAGCGGAATCTGTCACTTCCGTACGTACAGAAGCACTAGCGGAGAATTCTCCAATAAGTTTATCAGCAGCGAAAGAAGAATATGCCCCGTAAGTGTAGCCTTTGTCTTCACGAAGGTTCATAAAAAGCCTAGAAGATGATCCACCACCAAATATCTGGTTTAGTACTCTACTAGAGATATAATCCTCGTCACCAAGTGTCAAATCAATCGGCTGAGCGATATCAATCACGGTTTGCACAGAAGAACTGCGATCCACCAAGCCTACTATGTTTTTGCTAGCTGGGTCTGGAGAATCATAAGTAAACTTTGGCACATCGCCGGGCTCCCAGTCACTAAAATATTTATTTACTACTTCCTCAGCCTCTGATTTACTCATATCCCCTACAATGGCTAGGTATGCGATATTTGGCTTGAAGAAGGTCTCATAATATTTTTTCAAATCCTCAACGGTCACATTACTTAGTGATTCTTCGGTGTTAACTTCCCCATACGGATGATCCTTTCCATAAACCATAGCACTTGACAGTCTTCCTGAAATTGCATTTGGCTCATCTTTGCTGGTAGCTAAGGCAGTGAGTGACTGTTTCTTTAATTTCTCCAATTCTTCTTCTGGGAAAACTGGATTATAAAGCACATCAGCCATCAAATCAAGAATTTTACTCTGATGTTTCTTCAATGAGGAAGCAGAAATAGAAGTAGAGGAGACTCCAAGATTGGCTCCTATAAAATCAACTTCCTGATCGATCTGATCCTTGGTACGGGTAGTAGTTCCCGCCTTCATCATTTGACCAACATATCCGGTCATACCAGCTTTGTCGCCTTCAAATAAAGGATCTCTTTCCAATACTAAAGTGAAAGAAACCCGTGGAAGTTTATCATTTTCCACTACAAAAACTTTCAGTCCATTGTCCAGGGTAAACGTCTCTGCCTCGCCAATTTTTATTATAGGCGCTGGCCCTGCTTTTGGAAACTGACTTCTGTCCACCTGAGCGAAGCTCGCGACAGACACCAAAAGGGTCAAAACAAAAGATATTGTTATTTTTTTCATGTCTTTATAATTTTCTTTCAAAGGTGACATGGAATCTCCCATGGTAAATAATCATCCCATTTCTGGTCCTTCCCGCCATGCTCGATTTCATGTCATTTCGATTGTTAAGGTGAATCAATTACTGAGCTGGTTCTGCAGGCTTTGGCAAATAATACAAAACGACCCGACCATCTAGCGTTAAGTATTCTTTGGCTACACGTTGTAAATCAGCCTTGGTAACTTTGCTGTACGATTCCATTACTTTGTTTACATAGTTAGCTCCACCAAACATCACGTGAGCTTCGGCTAGATTTTCTGCTACCCCTGCCATAGAGGAGTTTCCACTTACAATATTGTTCTCCATGATATTCTGAAGCTTCTCAAAATCACTATCTGAGATCCCTTCTATCTGAACTTGCTTAATAAGCTTATCAATTTCTGTTTCCAGATCATTTGGCTCTACTCCCATATTGGTAATTCCATACATAATGAATATCCCACCATCTTCAAGTTCTAGTGGAATTGCTGCAATAGCCAAGGCTTTCTGCTGCTTATCTACAAGTTCCTTTGTCATTAAGGATGAATTTCCTCCCGTCAGATAGGTGGAAAGCATAGACATCGCATAAGAATCAGCGTCATTTTTAGGTGGAAGATTGTATGCCTGAATCACTGCGGGAATCTGTATGTTATCGTAAACGATATCTCTGATCTCTTCAGTTTTTTTCGGCTCTTCTATCTCAGGTCTATAGATAGGCCTTGTTCCTTTTGGGATTTCTGAAAAATATTTTTTCACCCATTCTTCTGTTTGCTCATAATCAATATCACCGGCAATCGTCAATGTAGCGTTGTTTGGCACATAGAAATCCTTGTAGAATTGCTGAAATTCTTCAATTGAAGCTGCATTCAAATCATCCAGTGAACCAATAGGAGCCCAACGGTAAGGATGTTCGGTATAGGCTCTCTTCAGAGTTTCAATTAAAATACTACCATAAGGTCTGTTGTCATAGCTCTGACGCTTCTCTTCTTTTACCACCTCACGTTGAGTTTCTACTCCCGTCTGATCTACTTTCGAATGAAGCATCCGCTCACTTTCCATATAAAGCGCCAGCTCCAATTCATTGGAAGGCAAGGACTCATAATAGTAAGTGATGTCATTGGAAGTATAGGCATTCAGCGTACCACCATGTGCTTGGATGATATTCATGTATTCTCCACGTTCGATATTCTCAGTTCCTTCAAACATCAAATGCTCAAAGAAATGAGCAAAACCAGTTCTGTCTGGTTGCTCATTCTTAGATCCTACATGATAAAGAACTGAAGTCACCACAATCGGCGTGGTGTTGTCCTGGTGCATGATCACATGCAGCCCATTGTCCAAGTCAAATTCCTGGAACTCAATTTTGGTTTGTGCAAGAGCCTGAACACTTAGCATTCCTGCCACTAACCCCAAAGCAGTAAGTTTTCTCATCATAATATGTTGGAATTTATTCTCATTCATTATTCTAGAAGAAGATCTATCAACACAGTCTTTTCAAAAGCCTAATTCAACGCTGATAAACCCATTCATCACAATTTTACCTTAAAAAAAACTAATTAATCGTAATCTAAAAATTTAGGATAAAATATTAATAAAAAATAAGACCCTGAAAATTAAATTTTCAGGGTCTTATTTTAAGGATTCAATCTAGCTAAAATATCTTTTGCCTCATGCCATTGTAACCTAGGCCCGAATTGCCCTACGATCTTCGAGCTCGCCATGGATGCAAGTTTTCCGCTTGAGGCATAACTGTGGCCATTAGTAATTCCATACATAAAAGCTCCCGCAAACATATCTCCTGCTCCATTGGTATCTATCGCCGTGATAGCATAGGGCTCGATATCAATGAACGTATCTCCGTCGTAGATCAAGGCTCCGTTTTTCCCTTGTGTGATCACAAAGTGCTTAGCTAATTTCTTCATTTCTTCCCTCGCTTCCGATAGATTATCCTTTCCAGTAAAAATCATTGCTTCCTCTTCATTTGCAAAAAGCAAATCCACGCTGGCTCCGATTACCTCAGCCATGGGCTCTTTGAAATACTTCACCATAGCTGGATCAGAAAATGTCAATGCCACCCTCACACCATTTTCCTCTGCTATTTTTTTGGCATGGATCATTGCTTCCTTGCCATTCTCAGAAGTAATCAGGTATCCTTCTATGTATAAATAGTTAGAATCCTTGATTGCTACTTCGTTGACATCAGCGGTAGAGTAAGTCTGAGTGATTCCCAAAAACGTATTCATAGTCCGCTCTGCATCCTCAGTCACCATTACAAGACATTTACCCGTTATCCCGTCAGCCAAACTGGTTTCACTGAGATTGTGCGAAACACCAGCATCTTTCATGTCATTCATGTAGAAATGACCTAGTTCATCATTGGCCACTTTGCAAGAATAATATGCTTTACCTCCAAACTGAGAAACTGCAATGACTGTGTTTCCTGCCGATCCGCCGCATTGTTTTTTGGCCTGCTCGGTATTGATCACCTGCATTAAAGCATTTTGGCGATCCTCGTCCACCAAAGTCATTAAGCCCTTCTCCACAGCATTATCAGTGAAAAACTGATCTTTTACTTTAAACTCAATATCTACTAAGGCATTTCCTATGCCTGTTACATCGTATTTTTTCATTTTTTATTCAGAATTGGAAAATTTAAATTTATTATAGCTGCAACTATGACAGTAAACTTAGCATCCTTGATTTAAAAGCTAGAAGACCGAAGACGGGTGACCGAAGTAGCTGTGAAACTAGTGTTTACCATACATGAGGTCGTTTATTATTTTTTACTGGTGCAATTATGGATATACATTTATTATAAAATTGAAAGATTGAGCTAAGAGGTTGGCTTAAATTCTTTATTCAAAATTCAACATTCTTCATTCGATATTTTGGAAAATTATTCCCAACACTACTTTTCGGCTCGCAAATCGTACTTCGTAAATCGTCAATCGAAAATACGGTGCCTCTCAAAAGGCTTAGTCCGATCAAATAAGTAGCGATAAGTATGGTGAGTCTTGTAAATCTCTGCCAAAAGCTGCTCACAAACACGCATCATCTTGGGATTGAAATCCCCGATCCAGTTCATCTCTATGGTTTTGTAGGGAAAGGAAGGTTTGCCACTCATCTTATCATAGGTGATAATCATTGCACTTTCTACTCCTTTACCTTGATGCTCGGGCACTACACCAAACACCAGACCGAGCATTTTGTTAGGTGGTGAAAAGGTCTTATACCAAAGAAATTTAAGTTTACCGATCAAATCCATTTTTCCATTCACATGCTTGAAGAGCTGGTTGATTTCTGGAATCTGAATGAAAAATGAAACAGGCTCACCTTTGTAAAACCCGAAGTAAATCAACTTTTCATCGATAATGGGCTTCATCTTAGCAAACATCATCTGTGCTTCTTTCAGCGCAAGTGATTTACCCATATGACGTGCCCAGGCTTTATTATATACTGTCATGAAATATTCAGGAGCCTTCTCTTTCAACTCCTTTCCCTTCAGGTAATGAAAGTCGTAATCCGGATCATCCATAATTACCTTTGCCCTGGCTATCATTTTCTCATCAAACCCCAAATTCTGTACAGGTCTAGCATAGGTAAATTGCTTGAAGTAAATCTCAAAACCATAATCCTCAAAGAACTTCTGGTAGTACTTGAAGTTCCACGGCATGTTATAGTTTGGTTCGGTGAATCCATCCACAAGTAATCCCCACCATTTGTCGCGTTCCCCGAAGTTGATAGGGCCATCCATGGCCTCCATCCCCTCGCTCTCCAGCCATGTTTTTGCCGTGTCGAAAAGTAAAAAAGCAGCGTCCTGATCATTGATACATTCAAAGAAACCCAAGCCACCAGTTGGTTGCTTTTCCTTCATTTTTGGATTGATAAAAGCCGCCACACGTCCGATAGTTTCGCCTTTATCATTTTGTAAAAGCCAGCGCATGGCCTTTGCCCCATTCCGAAAAAGCTTATTCGTTTCTTTATGAAAAAGCCCCTCGATATCCGCGTCAAGAGGCCTGATCCAATTTATTTCGTTTTTATACAACCTTACCGCCATCTCGATGAACTCTTTCTGATGGGCAGGCGTGGTAACTTCGATCAATTGCATTCGGGTGATTTTAGAATGCTAAATTAGGTAGATCGTGTGAAAGGGCAAAAGATGAGTTGTCTTGCTTGTCTAGAAGCTGGGTTAAATTAAACCAAAACAAATCTCTTGTAACCGCTTGTCAAAAAATACCCCCCCCCCCCTGGAAGAACACAGTTAAACTCCTTTACAAATTTTGTAATTAAATTATGTTTCACAATAACTATTGATAAAATTATGAAAAAACTATTTGTATCCATTTTAATTGTAGTAGGAGGAGCTTTGAGCCTATTTATTCCTACAGATGTATTTGCATTACAAGATTATCCATGGTATGAAGAGAATGACTATTGTGGCTTCTCCTCAGGTGGAGCTTGTCAAGCTGTAGTGATTAAATGTAGATATGTAGGTGGTGATTACTGCATAGTGTTTGAACAAATCCCATGTGAAGAAAAATGTCCAAACGCCTACCCATATTAAAATAAAAAGGGATTTCTTTGCAACATTGGCAAAATCACTAGAATTAGGTTTTTATCCAAATCTATCTCCAGGAAGGAGATTAATATCTCCTTCCTTTTAATAATATTTCACCAACATGTATAAATCACTTTTCTTAAGTACTTTACTCTACTTTTTGTTTTCTTGCGAATCAGAAATTAAAGTAACTAATGAATCATCTATTCCTATACCAGTTCCAAATAATACTGAAGAATTATTAAGCTCTTTCATTTCTAAAATTGAGTATTTCTCATTCCCTAAAGAAGCAAGTGTAGTAAAAATAGACAAAGCACAAATATTTGATGATAAATATTTTTTCGCAGATTATGAAATCTCTCAGACCATATCGATCCTCAATACTGACATGAGTTTTGTCGCGAATATACAAAAATACGGCGAGGGGCCAGGTGAATACCTAGCTATCCATGATTTTACAATAAATAGGGATAACAAAACTATTGACATTTTGTCCTTTCGGAAATTAATCCGCTATGATTATCAAGGAAATTTCATTGATGAATTTAAACTCCCAGGGGTAATCACCAAAATTCAGCACATAAATAAAAACACTTATATGGCATACAGGCCTAGCGCAATAAATAAAGACCTCGTTGGCCCAGACAATATATCAATATTATGGACATGGAATGTAATAACGAATGAAATCATACGAATTCCATCACCTGTAGAAGATGTCAAAATACCTTTTTTTACTGAGCGAAATAACCTAAATTTTCAAGATGGAAAAATTCTTTTTTCAACAAATTTTCTTGACACGATATATACATACAGCGAAAATGGAGAAATAATTAGAAAGCATTTCTTTGACGGCGATAAAGAGTATTTACCATTTGATGTTTTAACAAATACAAAAGGTGTACTATCTCCAGAACAACGGAAAAAATTCTATTATCATCATGCAAATTTATTAGAAGATAAAAATCATATTGTGACAAGAATTATAAATGATGGATTATTTTCCAATATTATATATTACAAAGAAAAAAAAGAAAGCATTATTTTTTCGGAATTAACAAATGATATAGATGATGGATATAAATGGATTATGCCTGTAATTCTGAAAGATGGGTTTATAATCTCTACCATTGAAGCACCTTACTTAGTTGAGCACTTCGAAAATGGAAACTTTAAAGAGGACAGTCATTTTTATGATTTCGCAAAAGATTTAACAATCAATTCGCCTGTCGTTCTTACTAAGTATTACTTAAAAAAATAAATCCACTCTAAAAAAATTGTATTGACATTATTAACTATTATTTTTGTATTTCAAAAAACCATCCTATTAAATGATAAACCATAACTGAAATGACTTTCAGATAAATTATTCTTCGAATTTTACCTTTACCCCCTCTCCTAAGGAAGGAAAATAGATATTTAGCTATATTTCAAAAAATAGTTCCTTAGATACTACTGGTAATAAAACATACCTAGGCTAGCATCAAATATACAATTAAAAACGTTGTGTTTTTTTAGATAGAAATAAAGCTGCCTTCAAAAGAATCTTATCATGGATTTCATAGACCACTCTATAGTCAGCGACACGAATTCTATAGGCCTCTTTACCTTTCAATTTCTTACAACCATTGGGTCTGGGGACATCAGCCAAATTAAAAATTACTGACCTTAAAGTAGAAAATAGGGTTCTGGAA
This sequence comes from Algoriphagus persicinus, assembly GCF_035156415.1. Taxonomy (NCBI): domain Bacteria; kingdom Pseudomonadati; phylum Bacteroidota; class Cytophagia; order Cytophagales; family Cyclobacteriaceae; genus Algoriphagus; species Algoriphagus persicinus. The sequence goes on along the minus strand of NZ_JAYEEY010000018.1, from coordinate 78,634 downwards.
TCTTGGCTAGAGACTTTATCACTGATTTCTTGATGGCTATCTGATAAGCCATTATTTTTCCTTTCGAAGTCTCTCTATCATTTCAAATGCCTCTTCAAAAGGGACGGCAGGTTCTCCTGACTTTTTAGCCTCATCATACAAGCGCACATCCTCCAAATCTTCAAGCATTTCCACTATGGTTTCAAATTCCTTCACTGAAAGAACCACTGAAATCTTATTCCCAACCTGGTCTGTAATATATTTTGGATTGATAGTCAGCATGATGAAAGTTAACAATTTTGAAATACTCTAGCTAATACGGTAGATTAGCTTTTACTGTTATTTGAATTCCAAACTACAATTATTCCTCCACCTCTGCATACAGATCAAACTCTGTTGCATCAGTCACTTTCACATTTACAAAGTCTCCCACTCTGCAATAGTATTTCGAAGCATCGATCAGCACTTCATTATCTACTTCCACAGAATCGTATTCTGTACGGCCTACGAAGTGGCCGCCTTCTTTTTTATCGATTAATACTTTGAAGGATTTTCCGATTTTCTCCTGATTCAACTCAAAAGAAATCTGCTCCTGAATTTCCATTAGATTATTCGCACGCTCCTGCTTCACTTCCTGTGGAATATTGTCATCCATAGAATAGGCATGCGTATTTTCCTCATGAGAATATGTGAATACGCCCAATCGCTCAAATTTCATTCGCTCCACAAAGTCCACCATTTCTTGATACTCTTTCTCGCCTTCTCCAGGATGACCTGCGATCAGTGTAGTTCGGATTGCGATATCCGGAAGAATATCCCGGATACTGTGTATTAAATTTTCTTGCTTTTCACGGGTTGTTCCCCTTCGCATCGCTTTGAGAACATCCGTCGAACCGTGTTGCAAGGGAATATCCAAGTATTTACAGATGTTCTCTCGTTCTTTCATTACTTCAATTACGTCCATAGGGAAGCCTGTAGGATAAGCATAATGCAAGCGAATCCAATCGATTCCATTCACATCAGAAAGCCTTCGCATCAATTCCGCAAGATTTCTCTTTTTGTAAATATCCAACCCATAATAAGTAGAATCCTGAGCGATTAATAGCAATTCCTTAGTACCGCCAGCTGCTTTGTGTTCAGCTTCTTTCACCAACTCCTCGATAGGTCTGGAGATATGGCCTCCTCGCATTATAGGAATTGCACAAAAAGAGCAAGGTCTATCACATCCTTCTGAGATCTTCATGTAGGCATAATGGGAAGAATGCGTCAACAATCGCTCTCCAACCAACTCATGCTTATAGTCAGCTTTGAATTTCTTCAGAATTGCCGGCAAATCCCGTGTGCCAAAAAATGCATCGACTTGAGGGATTTCCCTCTCTAGATCATCTTTGTAGCGCTGCGAAAGACACCCGGTCACATAGACTTTGTCAACCAATCCTTGCTCTTTGGCGTCAACGTATTGCAAAATGGTGTCGATTGACTCCTGCTTTGCATTATCGATAAACCCGCAAGTATTGATGATAATGATGTTATTATCCTCCGTTCCAGACTCATGGCTCGCATTGATCCCGTTACCTCGAAGCTGGGTAAGAAGCACCTCTGAATCGACCAGATTTTTGGAGCAACCCATAGTGATAATATTGACTTTGTCTTTTTTTAACGTTCTCGCTTTCACAGTTTTCCTACTTTTTGAGGCTGCAAAGGTAGACAAAAAAGCGCGAAGCAACTTTTTGAATTTATAATTTAAGAATTATAAAAAAAGGGAAACGTCTTAGAACACCTCATCGTGAGGTACTGCCTGCCCTGATGTATTGGGCATATGAACTGCTATAATTCTTAAAGTTTACAAGAGATAGGAATTGACAAATTTTAGAAATAACGCTATATTACACCAATAGTATGATGATCGACGTATATTAAGAGTAATTATGGGAACAATACGAAAAACGCTAACCTTCACGGATCAGCAGGATAAATGGATAAAATCTCAGATTGAAGCTGGTGAATTCACAAACGAATCAGAATATGTGCGGCACCTTATCCGCTCAGATCAAGCACGCAATAGCAAATTCATTGAATTAAAGGCTGCCATTCAAGCGGGTATAGATTCAGGTATTAGCGAGAGAGCTATTCCCGAAATCATGAAGGAAGTAGAAGAGCGAATGAAAGCTGATGGGCGCTTATAAACTATCCGCACTGTGTGATGAAGATATAGCCAACATATATGAATTTGGCATAGAACATTTTGGGCTAAAACAGGCCAAAAAATACATTTTTGGTTTACATGAATCCTTTGAATCTCTCGCAATGCAGAATTTCATGGGAATAGATGCCAGTGAATTAATACCAGAACTACGAAGACTGACTTTCAAATCTCATATGATTTTTTATTTCACTACAGAATATGGTTCCTATGTCATCCGGGTTCTCCATCAAAGCATGGATTATCAAAGGCATTTTTCAAAATGATTTCATAAGGAACAACAACAGTATCTATAATTCCACTTAGCGCAAGTCTCATGACTTGTACTTACCACATTACAGTCTTCATACTACCTCCAATAAAGTCGTATCTATTTCTAATCCTGCCTATAAGAATTCTATTAGTTGGAGGATAACTTTTAGCAAACCTTCGAGGTTTGAAAAACCTCAAAGGTTAGAGTCCGACTTCATGTTTAGCGATGTTGGGCATTTTAAATTTCAAATTCTTCATTTTAAATTCCTTCAATACCCCGTTATCCCCTTCAACAACTCAAAAAACCCTTTCTTCCGATTCGAATGGATGCCCCAATCAACAGGAACGCTCTGGTAGCCTTCTTCAAATCCTTCGTCCTTCATGCGGTAATCAAAATACCCCCAAGAAGCGTACGCGGAGACGGCGGCAGTAAAGTTGTTTTTAGGCTGATCAAAATTGAAATGATCATCCTCATTGAATACAATCGGCTTAGGCACATATCCAGTCACATTTCTAGTCTTTTCAACCATCTCCACAATTTTATCCGGATCCGAAACGCCATTTCCATGAAGTAAAATATAATCGGAGGCTCTGACTACATTCTCTCCGGAAATTGTACCACCTCCATAGCTTGTGCTCACTAAAAATCTATAGCCATTTTTCTCCTTGCTTTTCACTAATTCTATTAATTCATGCACGCGCTCTGGTTGAAGAATTTCGTGATCATAGCGCACATTACACTCATTATTTACTTCGATAAGCACGTTTTTATATGCTTTGGCATGAAGCCAGTCAATGACACTATTGACAGCAGTGATGACGGCTGTTTCATCATTCAAGTTTTCATCTTGGCCAAAGTAAAATAAACCTATAATTGGCACCATTCCCAATTCGTCAGCTTTATCAAGAATTCTTTCCAGTCTATTGAAATATTCTAGTCTCAACTCACCGGTTTCTGTGTATGAAGAATTAATCCAGGGCTGACCTTGTGAATAGCCAAAGGGACTTCCTCCTTGTAGGTTGATCGTGAACGAAAGCAAACCATAGGATTTCCATTCTGCCATTTGGCTTACAAACTCATCAGTATTTCGATCTGCATCCCACTTCTTGGTATCTGGATATTCCCAGTTCTTGACAGTTTCCGGATTTAGGTCATCGAAAATCCCCTGAACCATCCTGGAATTCATCAGTAAGCCCTCAATCGGATTTCCTTCCCAAGTCTGCCCAGCATAGGTCAACTCATCATTGATATAGAATTTATCGGAAGAGATACTGACTGTGGTATTTCGGGTAGTTTGGGAAAAAGCGGCAAATATTGAAGAAACATAAATGACAAATAAAAAGAATAAGGTCTTGGGTTTCATAAGTGATGGATTTTGGGTCAATGTTACATTCCCAATTTCCAGTTTCTTTTGGACATCAGCTTATTATCTATCATTTTTTTTCGAATCCCTAGCCAATATTATCTAAAGATCACTTCGCAGGACATATTGATAAACTAAGCTTAACTCGCTTCATGAGTTGGAACAATCGCTTTTTTCTACTTTTGAGACGTACAGCAACTTTTTAACTCCTTGCATTTATTTTTCGCCCCGATTCATATCGGGGCATTTTCGCAAGGCGCTCATTCGAAATTTCATGAGGGAAATGCAGAAGCGATAAGTCCAAAGAAGTCAGCAATGGCTTTCCATTGACATGTAAAAAGTCATCCAAATATTATGTATGAGGCAAAACTTAGATACCAAATTCAGTTTAAGATTAGAGGCCTATAAATCGACCGTTTTTTGAGACGGTATTCTGATATAGGGATCTTGGTGATTCCTTTGAGCTTAGGTTTCCGATTTATTCAGCTTTTATCTTCATTACCAATGGTATTTGCCCTTCTTGTATGAAGGCTCAAACCCATTACCCAACAGCTCAAAATCGGAGGGTAAGGGCGGGAGGGTTACACTCATGTGCTATCTATTTCCAATAAAAATATCCAAAGCAAGCTTGATATGATCGACGAAACCCTTAATTTGATCATAGCAGAGCCCCGAAGACCTGTGGTCATAGTGCTATAATGCCCTAAGTTAGCGGGGATGCTTTAACTACAAGTGTTGAAAGCCATGGTAAGAATTTTACAAATGCCAAATTGAATTCTAACAACATCAGTTTGGAGCAGGAAAATCTTCTTAAGAGCTGATTTCAAGCTTATATCCTTTGCCTCGTATAACAACAATGTTTATGTTCGGATCAAACTCCAGTTTTTTTCTGAGTTTCGATATGAACATATCAAGACTGCGGCCCACGATTACCCCTTCGTCTTCCCATATCTCTTTTTGTAGCCGGCTCCGCTCTATAGCCTCGTTAGGAGACAAAGCAAAGATGTGCAATACACGGGTTTCAGTTTTGGTCAGGTCGATAGTCTTTCCATTTATCATGAGTTTGCGGGTCTCAGCATCGAATGACATGGATCCCAAAGTGAGCAAATCCTTATTCCGACTATCGGGTGAGGTCTTCCGCGGCTGGACAGATCTCAAAAAAATGAATCCAACAAGTCCCAAAAATAATAAACCACCCAAAAAATATTCATTCTTTGCAGTAATGATACCCGTTGGTTTAAATTGAATGTTGACTTTGTAACATCCTATAGGTTGCCTTCTTCCGATACAGGCTATAATGTCATCTTTCTTGTTTTTTGATATAGCATATCCAAACACTATACTGGTATTGTCAGGGCTCACTACGTTCACAACGTAATCACGTGCAAACGGACCATCGGCTAACAAACGTTGGATCGTATTTACGAGGGTGTCGGGTTGAAAACTAAGCTCATTCTCAAAACTGATCTGATATTCATTTTCGGCGATCTTTTTTACCGGAAGCACCCGTGATATACTGTCGCCTGATTGCAAGAGTAGTTCGTGCCCGATTTTTCGAAGTAGAACTTCCTGCCTGGCAAGATCAAAGTCATCACTGCCCAACATGCTGAAACCCACGCAAACCAAAGAGATAAAAATAAGCAGTACCGATCCAAATAGGTAGTTGCGTTTTTCGGAAAGGAGATTTTGCAGGAGATCCATCGTGTCAAAATTTTATTTACAAAGTTTACATTCTTCTTTACAATCAGGATTCTTCGGACGGAAGATATCAAAGTAGATTCGCTGAATCAAATAATTGTAAGGTAATAAAAACGATAAAATGATAAAACACTATTCCGTCCATACTTTATTCTTGATGTTAGCTTTTCTCACCTCCTGTGGACAAAAGCAAACAAACGTACCACAAGATAATATCAAGTCGAATAATGCAGGATACTCTGAGTCGCAACTCAAAGAGGCGGACAGCTCCAGGGTGCCGATGAGTATGGTTCGGAATGTAAAGCAAGCCAGGAACGGAGACATTTTGGTTGCTTCTTACTTAGGCGTGTTTCGATACGATGGAACATCTTTTACCAATCTGACAAGTAAAATAATTTCAGCCCGCTTCGCCAGCTTCTGGGATGTTTTGGAAGATCGAAAAGGAAATCTTTGGTTGGCTTCCAAAGATTCAGGGGTTTATCACTTACCTGCCGGGGAGACAAACTTCCAACATTTTACAACAAAGGATGGGCTTGCCAGTAATATGGTTCTGCACATTTTTGAAGACAAAGCCGGTAATATTTGGTTTGGACCAAGCCGATATGACGGTAAATCTTTTAAAAATTTTACAACCGAAGATGGATTTCCCACTAACAATATTCGCTTACTCTTTGAAGACAAAACGGGCAAGCTTTGGTTTGGCCCTCACCTCGAAAATATGTTTGTTTATGATCCCGGTCTGAATGGCGATCTCGATAGCTATAGGGACGGACAAGGAAAAGGATTTACCGTTTTAAAAAACAAAGATGGCAAGGCGTTTAACAACGTTTGGTCAATCATTGAAGATAAAAAAGGCAACATTTGGTTCGGTGACCTTTACGGTCTTTGGCGTTATGACCCTTCGGCTTCGCTCAGTGCAGAAGGCAATGCTTTTACACACGTTTCGGAGAGAGGGGCCTATTCAATAATCCAAGATAAAAAAGGAAATATCTGGACTACCGGTGAAGTCAAACTCTATGGAAACGTCTGGGCACTTTCACGTTATGATGCAGAGTCCTTGTACAATGAAAAGCCCACCGTAACCGAAATAATGTCGCAAACAGGAATGCTTTTGGGGATTTTAGAAGATGCGAAAGGAAATATTTGGTTTGGCTCTGGAGGTGGATTGTATCGTTATGATGGAAATACCATCACGGATTTTAAAAGTGCCGCTGGTCATTGAATAGCTAAATTATGAAACACCTACAAGTATATGCTCTGTTCCTGATGCTTGTTTGTCACACCTCCTGTGGACAAAACCAAACGAAGGAACCAAAAGAGAATATTAACTCTATAGCTATCAAGTCCGAAATCAAAGACTCGATCACTACAAACGTTTGGGATATCAAGCAAGATAGAAATGGGAACATTTGGTTTGCTGCAAGTGATGGTGTTTATCGATACGATGGAAAATCGTTTACTAATATCACAGGTAAACTGATCTCAGTCCCCATCTTTTCTATTTTAGAAGATAGAAAAGGAAATTTTTGGTTCGGTACCTATGGCTCAGGTGCTTATTATTACGATGGAAAATCCTTTCAAAATTTTACAACCCGGGATGGGCTTGCACATAATTCGGTAATGCCTATTTATGAAGATAAAGATGGCATTATTTGGCTTGGCACCAGTGGTGGAGTGAGCCGTTATGATGGGAAATCGTTTCGAAATTTTACAACCTCGGATGGACTGACCAATAATGATGTTCATGCTATCGTTCAAGACAAAACAGGAAAAATTTGGTTTGGAACACGGGGTGATATCACCCTTTATGATGGAAAAACATTTACCACTCTTACCGATAAAACCGGCAAAACTTTCAGCAACGTATGGGCTATAATCAAAGACAAAAAAGACAATATCTGGTTCGGTGCCGATGGTCTTTGGCGCTATGACGGCAGTGCCTTTACCCAAATTGATCAGATGGGTGCTGGTGTTATAATAAAAGATAAAAAAGGAAACGTCCTGACTAGTATAGGTGGTCCCATTTTCCGATATGATGAACAGTCATTGTCTGATAAAAAGCCACATGTAACAGTAATAAAGACAAAATATGAAGGGCGTAGAAATCTGCCTTTTGGAATGTTAGGGGCTGATGATGGAAGTATTTGGATTGGATCTGACCGTTTTAGCTATGATGGAAAGACCCTCACAATGTCGAAGTGAATTCGCTAAATTAATTCTAATAGAATATGAAAAATAAAAGAAAAGTTTTGGCCTGCCTGATTATCCTGTTAACAGTGGCAAGTTATTTAGCCGTACAGGCTCAACAAAAAAATGACAGCCAACGCGCTGACTTTTCCGGTGTTTGGAAATCAAATGAGTCGATAAGTATGGGCGGTAATATTGTTTGCAGCTATGACGAGGGGGATCGTATGCTCTCCAAAACAATGAAAATAATAGAGCAGGCAGATTTTCTAACCATAGAAGTTCCGAACCCGTCTTCTGACGCAGCTCTGGCTACAAGCAAAGAGAAACTGGCTTTCGACGGTAAAGAAAGCCAAATTAACCATGGCCCGGAAAGAGGGAAGAAGTTTAGCGTGATGCGGTCAGCTGATCGACAAACTATGACTGTTAACTCAACTGTACACCTGATGGCCTCCAATCCTTATAAAGTAAATCATCCTCGGGAACAAATGCTTGTTTACGTAACAGAGGTTTGGAAATTGAGCAATGATGGCAAGTCTATTACTGTTCAGACCAAAGCAAAATCAAACATGTACGACAGGGAGCGTTCCTGGACGACCGTATTCGATAAAGCCAATTAGTTTTCAACGACGTATTTGTGCAAGCCTGAAGCAGTTCGGGCTTTTTTAAACATGCTCATTCACCCTTTGGCTTTTTACTTCCTTCCTGTAACTTAGAATGGAAATCATCATTCCATGGAAATCACTATTCAAACCCTAGCGTTTGACCGCAAAAATATTTCAGACAAAAAGCTGCTGGAGCTTTATGAATCACTTATAATACCCAGAAGAATCGAAGAGAAAATGCTGATTTTGCTTCGCCAGGGTCGCATTTCCAAATGGTTTAGCGGCTGGGGTCAAGAAGCCATTTCTATTGGCGTTGTAAACGCCTTGCAAGCTGATGAGTTTATCCTTCCAATGCATAGAAATCTTGGGATTTTCACTGGTAGAAACATGCCTTTAGAACGGCTATTTGCTCAGTTCCAAGGAAAAAAATCTGGCTTCACAAAAGGGCGGGACCGCTCTTTTCACTTTGGTTCAATTGAGCATCATGTAGTGGGAATGATTTCACATCTTGGCCCACAATTGGCAATCGCAGACGGAATAGCTTTGGCAGATACACTTGCTAAGGAAAGGAAAGTGACCGTTGCTTTTTCTGGGGACGGCGCAAGTTCAGAAGGGGATTTTCACGAAGGCTTGAATGTGGCGGCCGTCTGGAAGTTGCCTGTTATTTTTGTGATAGAACATAATGGCTATGGACTGTCTACGCCAAGTGAAGAACAGTTTGCGTTCAAACATTTCACCGAAAAAGGACCTGGATATGGAATGGAAGCGATTCGAATTCAGGGAAACAATGTACTGGAAGTCTATACTGCGATCAAAAGACTAGCTGAAGATATCCGTGAAAATCCCCGTCCGGTTCTGGTGGAAGCCATCACTTTTCGAATGCGCGGTCACGAGGAAGCTTCCGGGACTAAATACGTCCCAAGGCAGCTCATGGAAGATTGGAGCAAATTGGATCCAGTAGAAAACTACGAGAGCTATTTGGAAGAAATCGGGGTTCTTGGTGAGATGGCGAAAGAACGCATCAATAAAAAAGTCAAACAAGCCATCAACGAAGCCTTAGACATTGCTTTCGCCGAGCAAGCCATTTCGCCTCTTCTAGAAACTGAGCTAGCAGATGTTTATGCACCATTTTCACAGCAGACATATTTACCTTCAGAAAGTGGCTCCAGATCCTCTAAACGATTTGTCGATGCTATTTCGGACGGATTGCGCCAATCCATGGAAAAGTACCCAAACCTTATTCTCATGGGACAGGATATAGGAGAATACGGGGGAGTTTTCAAAATCACTGATGGATTTAAAACTCAGTTTGGAGCTGACCGGGTGAGAAATACTCCGCTATGCGAAAGTGCAATTATAGGTGCTGGACTTGGTCTGTCAATCAGGGGCTTTAAAGCGATGGTTGAGATGCAATTCGCAGACTTCGTAAGTGTTGGCTTTAATCAAATCGTGAACAACCTCGCAAAAATTCACTACCGCTGGAGCCAGCAAGCAGATGTAGTCATCAGAATGCCAACGGGCGCAGGAATGGCAGCTGGGCCTTTTCACTCCCAATCCAACGAGTCCTGGTTTTTTCATACCCCAGGCTTGAAAATCGTCTATCCTTCAAATCCCTACGATGCCAAGGGCTTGCTGAATGCAGCCTTTGAAGATCCAAATCCTTACCTCTACTTTGAGCATAAAGGAATGTATAGATCTATAATTTCTGAGATTCCAGATGAGTATTACACAGTAGAAGTTGGTAAGGCAAATTTGGCACAAGAAGGAAATCAAGTCTCTGTTATCACCTATGGAATGGGCGTTCATTGGGCGGTGAAAGCAGTGGAAGAATTAGGTATTTCTGCTGATATCCTGGATTTGCGTACTCTTTTGCCTTGGGATAAAGAAGCAGTAACAGCAACTGTGAAAAAGACTGGAAAGGTTATCTTTCTTCAGGAAGATTGCCAGACGGGAGGAATCGGTGCTGAGATCTGCGCTTGGATTTCTGAGCATTGCTTTGAATACTTAGATGCTCCCGTGATGCGGGAAGGAAGTTTGGATACTCCAGTTCCTTTTGCGCCAGCACTAGAAAATCAATTTCTCCCTGTGGAACGGTTTACCTATAAGCTGAAGGAATTGATTGCATATTAAACTCTCCCTTTCAAAGAAGTTAAATCTGAGCTCTGAGCAATTCCAAAAACTTCCGATCCAGCTTCTCTCCATACCAATCTTCATATTCCACGTCTTTTCGGCCAGAATTCAGTACTCCGAAAGTTCCTGAAAATTCCCAGATTCCAAAGCCAATTTCATTTTCCTTCAATACAGTGAGTACATCACCAAACCAGCTAAGGAACACCTCATGTGGGGTTTCATTATAACAACCACATTCACCACAATGCACACCTACTCCCTGATCGATCAAGGCTTTCCAAGGAGCATAGTATTCACGGATATTATCGATTCCCAACACTCTTTCTCCTTGTGTCAATGGCCAATCTACAGGCGGAACACTTTCCGGATCCTTATACACCCATCCAGCTTTATAATGTGAAATCGGAAAAGGATGATAGCCTCGACAGCTTTGCGCCAGCTCCAAATCCGCCAATTCAGGCATAGCCGTGCCGCCTCCACCATTTCCATCTGCAATCACCAATCGCGATTTTTTCACGGATTTAATCGTATCAAGAGCCGCTTCAGCTACGCGATGATAATCTACCATATCCACTGGTCCTCCTGGACTATGCTGATCATTGGGATCGGCACGCTGATAGGGTTCATTGACCAGATCGAAGCTCAATTTCTTCTTAGAAATCCCTTTGTATCGGTTTGCCCACATTTCCCAATGTGCACAGAATGCATCCTGGGCCTCCTGATCTTTCCAGAGATTATAAGGCTCCACGAAACCGGCATTGATACAAAAGCCAGGTGCTCTGTGCAGATTCAAACTCACATGCAATCCTTGAGAAATACAGCGCTCTACTAGTTCATCCACCTTCTCCAAGCGACTTTCATCAAAATTCAACACCTCATCCGGTCTTATCGGTCTGGATCGATCTATATCCAGATAGCTAGGATAGGAAATAGGAATGCGGGCAAAATCAAATCCCCAATCTGCTATCCATTTCACATACTCTGGCTTTGTAGGCCTACCTCGATCTGGATGATCCGAGAAAAAGTCAAGTAGGTTAAAACCTTTCCAGGCTGGCAACTTGTTTTTGGATTTGGCCACTTCGGCAAAAGCCTGAAGTGAAGAACCTGCAGCCAAACTTAGTCCTGTGCTGAGTAAAGCTGATTTCTTAAGAAAATCCCTACGGGAATCTGAGGTATTCATGGGCTATTGTAGGTTTGAAAGGCTCAAGATAATAAAGTCTTACAGATCAGGTAGTAGTTTAAAAAATAAATAACCGCGTCTAGCATGATTTTGCAAATCAACTAAACAAATTCCTATAGGTATCCCGTATGTTATACAAAATACTAGCCATGCGAAAACCTATACTTTTCCTTATCTGTTTCATTTTATCAACTCCGCTCCTCGCACAGTTCTTTATTGCAGGAGGACATTTAAATGGCGGTGTACCTGTGTCTATTCTTAAAAAAGAAGTAAATAATTTGTTTTTCCCTTCCATTTCTGGGATAGTACTATATGAATTCAGGGATCACCCTGTTCAGGTAGGATTAGAGTTAGTCTATGGAGTATATGGCACCAAGGTAGAGGTGCGTGACGATCTTTATCCCGGATTTATAGAGAAGTTTAGAATCAGGCGAAACAATAATTACACTTCAGGAATGGCTGTATTCCGATACCTACCTTCTGTGACCAGCAGGATCACGCCTTTCGTTGAAATCCAAGCGGGAGCAAATTACTTATACTCAAGATTCAAAATACGTCCATCCTTTTTTGAGGAACCAGTAGAAGCAGGCAAAGACATGGAAGATTGGTCATTTGGATATAAGATCGGCGGAGGTGTTCAGTTTCCAATCCCAGGCATTGATGGAGGAAAGCTTGAATTGAGGCTTAACTATCAAGATGGAGGAAACATGCGGTTCTTAACCAAAGAAGACACTAACTATTTACCGGATAAAGGCGATGGAGAATTTGAATACAATCCACGTCAAAGCCCTCTTCAGCTGATTACAGCTTCCGTGGGGATAGTGGTGTATGATGCTTTTAGGTAAAAAAACCTGTTACCACTTGTGGTAGTCTGATTTGGTGAGCAGACTATAATTCTTAAGAGTTAATGATAAAATTAGGTTGCTCACTCCTCCACAAACCTGATCTTATAAAACAGATTGTAATCCCTCTCCACTTCTCCATCCGCAGCTTTGACTATCAAGGTGCCATCAGGTAACCCAAGGTTTACCTGTCCTGAGACCGGAAGTTCATTAAGGATTCCGATTTGCTTCCCATTTTTCACAACAATATATCGTGGATTTCTATGCTTAGCATGTGCTTTTCTGTACTCTGGATCTTGTTGGTAATTCTCTCCTTTTGACCTATACTCATTATAAACATCTTCCGGAATTGAAGTATAAAAAATCGCCAAATGATACTCTCCAAAACTTTTTACATCGCTGAATGATGGATAAAGTAGGTATTCTCGAGATACATCAGGGATTTCCTGATCTCTATCAGGATGAGATAATTTTACTGATTTTTCATTTATCAATGAATTTCCTTCAAAATCATAAAGGAAAAGTTGGTCACCTATCGGAGGAAGAATTGCGGCTTTGTTCCGCTTAGTATCAAATGTTAAAAATGGAAAACTCTGACCAATCCAACGTTTCGTCTTTCTTGGCACCCATGCTTCAGGATATAAATTCAAATATCGGATAGAATCCTGACTGGAGTCATACAAAAAACCCGTCTTCACCTGACTATAAAAACCGCCTCCGATTTTGTCAGGATCTACATCCCCCGGGTTATAAGAATTCACTTCCTCTCCCATAATAAAGTTTTTACCATCATTAGTCCAAGTAGAAAATGTCTGTCGGTAAAAAGAAATAAAAATTGCATTCACGCCAATGGCTGGACCTTTAATCTTTTCTATTTTAAGGAAGTCCCTATCAAACACATGATAGTCCATCGTGGCAGACAATTCTTTGAATATAAACCTATCCTTACCCAAAAACCTTCCTTCCCAAATCATCGAAACTTGATTGGGACCTTCTCCTGCAAGTGTCACTTCTTCGATCATTTCTCCATTTCCATTTACTATGAAAATTTTACCTCCACGACGCTCCTTCATAAGATATTGATCAAGATCATCTTGATAATCCAAAATCACCAAATCTTCCAATACGTCCACCATGATAGAATCAACCACTTCAAACTGAAGTTCTTGAAGAGGGTCGGTAGTGGTAGAAATGGATTTATCCTCAGATTCGGAGCATGAAAAAAGTAGAATAGCAAAAAGTGAGGTAAGGTTAAGGTATTTATTCATAGTAAAGAGTCAAAGGTTTTAAGGTTAGTCGGGAAAGGGTGGTTTTATAGCACATGGAACAATGATAAGATCAATCATCCCTGCAAATTTAAAATTGAATTTTAAATTTGCAGGGATGATAGGACTAGCCATTTATGTCAAATCTCACGTCGAAATACCTAAGATGTTAAGTTTAACTGCCCAGTGTCCACGAATAAAATTACATTTTTAGCAATACATTATTTCTCAACAAGCTCGTCCAAAAACTCCTGATAGTTTGGGAAAGATGGGTTTCCCACTGATTTCAAAGGTAGAACCTTTTTCATTACTTGTGGTTTATTCCATATTGTAAACCTCTATTTTACTACTTACTTTATTGAATGCAAAAAGCTTGTTTTCTACGGCTGAAACGCTCAAGTATACTTTATCTGGTAAATCGTAGTAATCTGTAATTTTCCCATTTTCAACGTTTATCTTAATTATTTTATTAGGAGAAAAATTATCTGTGTTTTTAATAATTCTACTAGTTAATAATAAATACAAATAATCTTTGTCTAGGTATGAGTTTTGAATCATTACATATGAATCTGACCTTTCTCTTGATGTTTGTTCCAGCATTGCTATATTTTCTTTAAAATTTGATAATAGGTTTGGATAAGTGTAATTGTGGAGTAGCGATCCATCTGAAGTGTAAATGTTTATATTGCTGTTTTGACAATTAACAGTCAATATGTCTCCTTTTTTTGTTAGATGGAGGTTGGTTAAAGCATCATTCATGAATATCGAATTCCTATCATTAGTATCACCTGTATAATTGCCAAAATAGGATTTTGCATCTGTCTTATAATTGTATTTTATTATTGAATTGGCTCCGTCTAATGTATGAAAGAAGAAATAGTCACCATTTTTTGTAAACTCCCCATTAGCTAGCGAAAATGGTTCAGGAGTTTTGAAGCTCAAGAGGTAATTTCCATCTAGGTTATAAGCGTTTATTCTTTGGTTTCCAGAGTCTCCAACCCATAGCGTATCATTTTCAAATACTATCCGTTGTGGATTGTAATATTGACCTGGGCCGTCTCCCATTTCTCCAATTTTCTCTTTTAGAGTATAACTTTCTGATACTAGATATATAGTGTTTCCTGAAGTGTTTACTAATAGAAAGTTATCTTTATAAGCCACTATGTTTCTTATATCAAATATATACGTTGAGTCATTTAAACTTTCATATTGAATAGTTGGATTTAATTGAGTCCAGTTTTCAATTTCTTTGTTTTTTGATATACAACTTACTACACAAAATAGCAGTAATATTGAGCAGGTTTTTCCAAACATTTTAATATTAAGTTTAACACCAAGTGGATCTACCATCACAACTTACACTTGATCCTGAAAATCTATAGCAGACTTCTGTTCCAGTACATGAAATTATCTTTTCAGCTGAACATATCACTGTGACGCTACAAGAATAACCGATTGAACTTGAACTAGTTTGGGCAATTGCATCATTGGATATGGTTAGAAATGGATCTGTTGAGGCTTACTTTTACATTCATACATAGCGCTATCTCAACAGCCAAGCAGCGCTAAAAATGCTATTACTACTACCTTTTTCATTGTTATAGATTTCAAAATTTTATCCGCTCCAGATACCTACCGGGAGGCGTAAATATGTGGTTGTTGCGTTTTGGGAAATTTTAAAACACACATACAAAACCTTCGAGGTTCAAAAACCCTCAACCATTACCCAACGCTGCGCCGCCGCGCCGCCGCGAGAAAAGCCACTTTCGTTTGCCACCTGGTTTCCTTTCTGGAACGAAATCGTCGTGTCCTTGCGCCATTGCGAGAGATTTCTTCCACAGCAATACTGGCAGCACCCAAAACACCCCAATCATACTGAATATTAATCCGCCAATAGTTCCTATCGCAAGTGAGAACCAGAAGACCTCATTTTGCCCTTCCATGATAAATGGAATCAAGCCGAAACAGGTGGACATAATCGTGAGCAAAATCGGGATAGCTTTTCCAGCGATAGACTTCAATACATTTCGGTTATAAAGCCCTTGGCTTCTGTTGTTTAAGTCATTGACGATGAAAATCCCAGCATTCACAGCCAAGCCTCCCAGCATCACAAAAGCAGCATAACCGCCTTGATCAAAGTAAAAATCAAAGAGTGAAAAGATCAAAAACAAACCAATAAAACTAATCGGGATGAGCACGATGATATAAATCGGCTGCTTTAGATTCTCAAACAACACCGAACAAATCATAAAAACCCCGATAATCAAAAGCCCCAACAAGGAATACTGTCGCTTCTGCTGATCATAATTCCAATAATAAGAATTCCTCTCCGCTTCATATCCTATGGGCATAATTTGCTTCATCTCATCGAGTACTTCTTCGAGATATTCATTTCCAAACTTTCCTGAACCCATATACTCGAAAGCTACAATCCGGATGTATTGACGATCTTCTTTATTAAGGGAATTGGTGGTTGTTTCCTTGGTCAGGGTGCCATAATCAGAGATTTTGAAAACCTTGTTTTCCCCTCCTATCAACCCCTTTTGTTCTAAATCAAACTTGCTGAAATCGCCCGACCTACGCTCACGGATTACAAGTCCATAGTTTTGATCCTCTAAGGTCAAAGTGGTCGATGCCCCCCTTGGCTTCGACATATCCTGCATGGCAGTAATAACTTCATATTGATTAGTCTGCCCCAGTGCCATTTTATTCTGATCCAGACGAAGCACATATTCTTCTGTTTTCTGTTCACCATAATTTCGCTCATTGGTTTTCACTTCCTGAATCCGCTTGTGTACCAAAAGCTTCTCTGCCAATATATTCGCCTGTCGCTCCAATTCATCAAAATTGTACCCTTTCATTTTCACTCGGTAGCTTGGAATCTGATCGCTGGAACCTCCGGTATAAAAACCTTGTCCCACACCATAGACATTCCATTGAGCTCCACTCCAATCCGTAGATTTCACAGAAAGTTTACCTTTCAATTGATAGGGCAAAGCTCCATTTTCATAGGCTTCTTTGAAGGTGATCTCTATTCTGGCACTTTGACCAGAGTACACTGAAGTCACGTATTGATCGATTCCTTCCACGTCCTTCAGGTAAGACTCAAACTCACGCATGATAAAGTCCATTTGCTCTAGTGTATTCCCAAACGGCAATCGACAGGTAACGTATAGCCTTGTCTTTGCCACCTCCCGATACCCACCTTTTTCATACACACCCCGCGCAAACATGCGCATGGAACCACCTAAGGCTTTGTCCACATACGGACGTATCTCTTCCTGATAGAAGGTATTCCCAACCGTCTTGTTATACCATTCGTGGTCTTCCCACTTTGCTGGAAGAAAGAATATCGGTAGCCCAAAAAGCAGGACCAATAATGTAATGAAGGTCTTTCTGTATTTCGCTGTCCAAGCTATTCCTGATTCATATTTTCGCAATGCTTTGACACGCTTTCGCAATTTCGGAATGGTCAATTTTCTCCCTTGACTTACCGATTCTTTGAACATCACCTGATAAAAAGCCGGAGTAAATACTAAGGCTATCAAAAGCGAAATGCCCAGCATTACCGAGACGACAATGGAGAATTCGGTCAAATTTCTCCGGTTTTCCTCAGGAAGGAAAAAGACAATCATCAGCGCTGCAATCGTCGTGAGTGAGGCTGCCAAAAGTGCCAGGAATACACGACGATTTTTGTGCTTGTGCAAGTGGTCGATCATAATGATCGCATTGTCCACGATCAGCCCAAAGCTAATCGTCAATCCTGCCAAAGAATACATGTGAATATCCACTTTCAGAAAATATAGCACAATAGCACAAAGGCTTAGATTTGCCAAAATTCCCAAAAAGAGAATCATCAGGTATTTAATATTTCTATTGATCAGGAAAATAAATACGACCAATATCAGAATTGAAAGGCCAGATCTTTTGTAGATTTTATTCAGCTCCTTTTCTAAGTATTCGGTGTCGTCTTTTTCCATCCGAACCTCAAAACCTGCAGGAAGTAGCTCTCCAGCTTTTTGAATAGCAAGTTTGAGCTTTTGCGCCAGCAGGACTTTATTGACTCCATCTCGGCTGTAAACAGCGAGAGTAACTGAGTTATTTCCGTTGATTCTGAAATGACGTTCTGGTTCTGACTCTTCCAAAGTCAAGTTAGCCACATCCCGGAGTCGTACTTCTATGCCATCCATTTCGCTGACGACCAAGTTCTCCAGTTGATCCTTTTCCTTCAGCGAGCGATCCACCTGTACAAAGAGCGTTTTACCTTCCTTATTCATCACCGCACCAGGAAAGCTCAGTCCAAAAGCCCGGCCTATACTTGCACTCAATTGATTCCTGGTGACTCCAAAAGCCTGCATCTTTTGAATATCATAGGTTACGAAAAGCTGCAGATCATTTGCCCCACGCACATCTACTTCCTCCACTTCTTCGAAGCGTGTCAGTGCTGGCTTCAGGATATCCTCTGCTATTTTCTTGATTTCAAAAGAAGCAAAAGGTCCGTTGACACTGTAGATCAGAATAGGGTCTTTGGCATCTGACCGAGCCTCATCAGCCTGTGCGACTGTAGGATAGCCAACCCTCGGATCCATCTGCGGATAAATCTGTCGGATCATAGAAGAGATTTCAAACTTCTTCATCTCTATATCCGCCTTCTTATCGAAAGTAAGAATAATAGACCCAGCGTTATAATTGGAGGTTGACCTGATTTCCTTAAGCTCAGATAGTCTTGAAAAAGCCCCCTCTAGTGGAGAGGTGGCGAGTTTTTCCACTATTTCCGGGGAGGCATTGTTTATACCAAAACCTACAGATAGAATCGGAGATTTTTCCTTGGGATTCAAATCCACAGATAGCATAGGAATCACTGCCACACCTAAAATTGATACGACTACAAAGACTATCAGAATTCTGAATGGAGTCATATTAAGTCGTTTTCAAAGATTTCTGGGAAACAGTGAACCAATAAGCCAAAGGCACAAAGTACAAGGCTGTAAGGGTACCTATAGTCAAGCCCCCGATCACAGCAAATACTAAGGGACGCTGCAAATCGGCTCCCAAACCGCTGCTAAATACGATCGGTATCAGCGCCAAAATAGTCGTGATCGAAGTCATCAGAATCGGCTTGAGACGAATCTGCCCTGCTCTGTGAAGTGCCATTTCGAGCGCTTCAGTGGCCGAAACCGTATCTGACTCAACATAGGTTGCGCGGAGACGGTTGATCGTATCGATCTTGAGAATCGCGTCATTCACCATAATTCCCAGCATCACCACCAAGCCTATGGCAGACATCACATTGAGCGAAACTCCAAAAAGCAACAGCACCAAAAAAGCACCTCCTATTCCTAGGGGAAGCGTGAATACTACGATTAAAGGCTGGATGAAACTCTCAAATTGCGCAGCCAAAATAAAGTACAGCAGCAATACCGAAATCAACAAGATCCCGATCAACTGACGGATATTTTCCTTGTCTTTGAAATACTGTCCGACCATTGTCACTCCGAGGTTTTTATCCTGCCCCCAACGGATATATTCTTTGGCATTTTCATCTGGATTATCGGCAGTCACATTCAGCGATTGATAAATCCCCCCCTTGTCAGCCGTCACATATTTATAATGATCCTCGTAATTATACTCCACAAATTCTCCTAGAATATAGGAAGTCGTATCAGAAGCAATCACTCTGGTACTGCGCAAAATATCTTCAAATCGTGCATTGTCCTCTTTCAAGCGGATTGGGGTGATCTCACCAAACCGTCTAATATCTGTAATGGTGAAGCTTCCAAATAATTTGGAAATCTGGTTTTGTACTGCATCGACAGGAATCTGGTACGTGGCCATTTTATCTGCTCGAAGTGTAAAAACCACGGAAGCTTCCTTCTGCAATCCCGGTCCACGTTCCCATTCCTGAGTTGGAAATTGGCTCAGCCATGGATCCATCTTAGTTTCTGCCACAGGTTCTTTGGCTCCTAGATCTTTCCATCTCACTTCATAAAAAGGCATGGAGGAATTAAATAATTGGTCAAAAGCATTTGGGGCATCGCCCAATGTAAAAGATGCTTCCGGATAGTTATTTTTCAGGTAAGCTTCCAACTCCTTAAGTGCCGATTCTTTTTCTTCTACTGTAGAGAAAAGGAAATACATCAACGATTGTTGTATGGAATTCTCCCCATCGAAAAGTAAGAATTGCTTCACCCCAACATCAGCTTCAACTTGAGAATAACTTCCTTCCAGACTTTTCAAAAGAGTAAGTACACGGTCTCGGTTTTCTGCAGCCGAAATCGGCTCGCTCCAATCGACATCCAGCGTTGCATCCAGTTTTTCGATTTCTGGCAAACCAGTAGTTTTCAGCACTAGACTAACTGCCAATCCCAGAGGGATCAGCAACAAAAACACCAGCATAGCCGTTTTCCTATTGCCTGTAATTTTGCGATAGCCAATTTCATACAAACCTAGAACCTTGCTGAAAAACGCACCTTCTCCGTCATTGTAAGCTTTTTTGCTTCTCGAAAACATCAAGAAGTAAAGCATAGGAAGTAAGATAAAAGCGACAGCAAGGGAAACCGACAGAATCGCTGTCACTGCCACTGCCTGATCGAAGAATAACGCTCCGGAAATTCCACTTAAAAAGACCAGCGGTACAAATACTGCCAGTGTCGTAAGTACGGAACTGACCAGCGCTCCCATTACTTCATCCACACCTTCCACACATGCTTCGAAAAGCGGCAAGCCACTCTCTCTCTTTCGGGTGATATTATCTAAGACAATG
This sequence comes from Algoriphagus persicinus, assembly GCF_035156415.1. Lineage (NCBI taxonomy): Bacteria > Pseudomonadati > Bacteroidota > Cytophagia > Cytophagales > Cyclobacteriaceae > Algoriphagus > Algoriphagus persicinus. The sequence continues at coordinate 58,169 of NZ_JAYEEY010000018.1, read as the reverse complement.
ATCGCATTATCAATCAGCATCCCTATTCCTAGTGCCAGACCCGAAAGGGAAATGATATTGATAGAAAGATCAAAAAAGTAGAAAATCAAGAAACTGATCAGTAAGGAGGAGGGCAAACTCACACCAATAATGAGCGGAAGCCGATAATCCTTCATAAAGAGAAACAGCACTGCAAATGCAAACATACCTCCAAAAAGCAAGGAAGTTTCCAAGTTGGAAATCGCAGCATTCAAAAGATTTGATTGATCTTGGGTAAGCTCAAACTCTACCTGAGGGTAATCCTCCCTGAACAACTCGAGGGATTTTTTCAGCTCAGGAATCAGCTCATTCATTTTGGCGGAAGCCTGCTTATGAACGGTAATTACCAGACTTTCCTGCGTACCGAAAAGGTGATAACCCAGTGTCTCCTGAGTCTCATAACTCACTTCTGCCAGCTTTCCCAAAGGAATAATCACCCCCGAGGAAGCTGCGACCGGCAAGCTCTCAATATCAGCAGGTGTATCTACTCTTGTTGCTAGACGAAGGTAATAGCGGAATTGACCGTCTTTCACAGAGATTCCAGGAAGTTCAGAATTACCTGATTGTATCGCAGAGATCACGTTTTGCTGAGTCATCCCAAGTGCTGATAAAGCCTCCTCATTTGGCTTTACAGTAATTATGCGCTCCTTCTTACCATTGATATCTACCAAAGAAACTCCAGGTAACTGCTCTATTCTTTTCTTCAGAACATTTTCTGCCAAAAGACTTACCTCCACTTCATTTACTCCTTCTTTTGGAACCACTTGCACACGCGCCACAGGAATATCAGAAGTATTGATCCTGATAACTTCAGGACGCGCTAGATCTTCCGGCAGACCATTTGTCAATCTGTCTATTTTCTCATTGACATCGATATAGGCCAGCTCCATTTTGGTGCTGTAGTCGAAAGTCAATCGAATAGTTCCAACTTCAGAACCTGCCTTGGAGTCCATTTCTTCCAAACCATTCAACGTGATCAACCCCTCACGGATTCGACTTAGTACATTTTGCTCGATAGCTTCTGGAGAAGCATTTGGATAGCTGACTTTAACCACTATCTGTGGCACATCGATCGGTGGCAAAAGCGAAATAGGCAGCGTACGCAGGACGATGAAAGCAAACACCATCAAGGCCATAAAAGTCATAAAAACTGCAATCGGCCGGGCCAGTAAAAATCTAACCATGGCTTATTCTTTTACGATTTGAACCGGAGCCTGGTGTGCAAGTTGCAGGTTATTGGAGGTGATTACCGTGCTATTCTCCTCAATACCATCGAGAATCTCGACTTCCTCTCCATTGTCTTTTCCCACTTCCACATAGTTCCATTTGGACTCTCTATTTTCTATGGTAAACACCACTGCTCTACCCGATCTATAGACCAGGGCATTTTTTGGTACGACCAAGCTGTTGTTTTGAGGCGCGCGAATTACTGCTCTTGCATTCATCCCCGGCAGGAGCTTTTTATTTGCAGCCAACGTAATAGAAACTTGCACGAGTCCGCTTTCATCTACTTTTGGATTGATTCCGGTGACTCTGCCGGTCAAGGCTGTTTGCGTATCAGAAATCGGATAAACTTCCGCTTTTTGGTTAATGGCTATTAGGCTTATATCTGATTCCAGCACCTTTACTTTAAGAATAAATTCACTGGTGCCCAAAATCTGGCAAAGCTCTGTATTTGCAGCGACCAAACTTCCAGCCTTATACTTGAGGTCAGCCACTTGGCCTGAAATTGGTGCCTTCACCACACTTCGGTCAAAACTCATCTGGGCTTCTTTGAGTTCTACCTCGCTTAGAAAAAGACCTGATTTGGCACGGAGCTGCTCATCCACCACAGCTTTTTGATCAGAATTATCTGACTCGAACAAAGTCCCAAAACCCATCTTCATGGATTCATATTCTGCATTTGCATTGCGGAGAGAAATCTTTGCTTTTTCTAGCCTAAACTCCGCTTCAGTAGGATCTAGTCTGGCAATGATATCACCTTTCTTGACGTACTGTCCTTCCCTGACATTTACCTCAAGTAGATAGCCAGCTTGCTCTATCACAGCTAGGACTTCAGCGCCAGCTTCAAGTTTGCCTGTGGCGGGGATCAAATAATCGAAGGTTTTGCGCTCAGCAGTAGCAATATTTACTTCTGTGGCGGTAACTTCATTTCGAAAGGATTCAGTGGGAGCTTCTTCGACCTTTACCTTATCTTCTTGACAGGCAGAGAATAGCACTATTAAAAAACCGAAAAGTAAGAGAGTAGATTTTTTCATTTAAATAGTAGTTTCAGACATTAAGAAACTAATTAATTCTTCAATGTCAAAATCTTTATTTTCTAATGGTTGTTAAAAAAAGTCAATTTTAGAAAAACGTAATGTGTTGTCGGTCAACAGCTACGAATTTTGGATAATTTGAAAATTTACAAATACGCACTTACTTTCAAGGATTTTACCAGCTTCTTTCGATAATTGCCTGAGTGATTTTAATCTAAGCAGACTAAAACTCTACTTATTCCTGAACCTTTTCCCTTAAAATCCTTTTGGGTATATAGTTTTACATTTCACCTCAATTAAGATGATGAACTTGAATTTCAAAGCTCTTATTACCCCCGCATTCCTTTTTATTTTCGCCTTTATAGTGGCCTCTTGCTCTGAGAAAAAAGCGGAAACTTCCCAAAGAGAGGCTGTCGCTGAAAAAACTTCAGAATCGAAATCTGATCAAAAAATCATTCTTTTCTTTGGCAATAGCTTGACTGCTGCCTATGGGATCGACCCAGAAGATGGGTTTGCAGGTTTGACCCAAGATAGAATAGATAGCCTGGGGCTAAACTATAGCGTAATCAATGGTGGACTTTCGGGCGAAACTACCGCGGGCGGTCTTAGTAGATTGGATTGGTTTCTTGAGGACAAGCCGGATGTTTTCATACTCGAGCTTGGAGGAAATGACGGTCTGCGTGGGATCAAACTGACTGAGACAAAAAGCAACCTGCTCAAAATCATCGATAAAGTCAGAGCAAAATTCCCTGAAACCAAAATCATCTTGGCAGGTATGCAAATTCCGCCTAATATGGGTCAGGAATACGCCAGTGAATTCTCTGCCATGTACCCTGCTGTTGCCAAGGAAAAAGAGGTAACCTTGATCCCTTTCCTCTTGGAAGATGTAGGCGGAATCCCTGAATTAAATCTCCCTGATGGAATACACCCTACTGAAGAGGGACATGAGATCGTATTCAAAACGATCTGGCCATATATTGAAAATAGCATCAATTAATTAGTAGGAATGCTTTCATAAAGAAGATCTTGCTAGAATAATTACAGATAGCGAGTTTATAGTCGAGGTTGTAGCGGTTGAGTTTCATTGATCAAATTTTTTGCGCTATATTTTAACCTTCATTAAAATTTTTAGAAAATGAGCTTTCAAATCAAATCTTCCGGGGATACTTACGATGTGATAATTGTAGGGTCTGGGGCTGGTGGCGGAATGGCCTCCAAAATCCTATCTGAGGCCGGACTCTCAGTAGCAGTAGTAGAAGCTGGAGGGGATTTCGACCCAGCCAAAGAAGAAGATCGAACCCAGCTTAGACCCCCTTGGGAATCTCCACGAAGAGGTGCCGGCACTCAAATCCGCCCTTTTGGAGATTTTGATGCTGCTATTGGAGGTTGGGAAATTGACGGTGAGCCTTACACTAGAAAAGACGGCTCAGAGTTCGACTGGTTCCGATCCAGAATGGTAGGCGGTAGAACCAATCACTGGGGTAGGATTTCTCTACGTTTTGGGCCCAATGATTTCAAAAGAGCAAGCATAGATGGCTTAGGTGATGATTGGCCTATTGGCTATGATGATGTCAAACCATACTATGATAAAGTCGACAAGCTGATTGGCGTTTATGGCACCAAAGAAGGCATGTATAATGAACCGGATGGTTTTTTTCTTCCCCCTCCTAAACCAAGGCTTCATGAACTTTACCTGAAAAAAGGAGCTACAAGCGCGAGCATCCCAATGATTCCATCAAGGCTTTCCATACTCACGAGGCCAATCAACAAAGACAGGGGGGTTTGTTTTTTCTGTCGCCAATGCAATCGTGCCTGTCAAGTATACGCGGATTTCTCTGCAGGAACATGCCTGGTGCATCCCGCAATGAAGCAGGGAAAAGTCGATCTTTTCACCCACAGCATGGTAAGGAAAGTCACTACGGATGACTCTGGCAAAGCAACAGGAGTTTCTTTTGTCAACGTAAAGGACATGAAAGAATATAAACTCAAATCCAGAGTAGTTGTACTGGGCGCTTCTGCCTGTGAGACTTCTAGGATTATGCTAAATTCTAAATCAAAGACGCATCCAAATGGAATAGGTAATAGCTCAGGTGTATTGGGTCATTATTTGCACGATTCTACCGGAGCAAGTAGATCAGGTATTATTCCAGATATGATGGGCCGCGAGCGATACAATGAAGATGGCACAGGTGGTATGCACATGTATACTCCTTGGTGGTTGGATAACAAGAAACTGGATTTTGCGAGAGGCTATCATATAGAATATGGCGGCGGCATGGGGCAGCCTGGTTATGGAGCTGGAGGAAATATGGACTCCATGAGAAAATACATTACTGATGAATTCGGCAAGCCAAGTCCAAATGGGGGCTATGGTGAAGGCTTGAAAAAAGACATTCGCCAAATCTATGGCTCCACGGTCGGTATGTCTGGACGTGGAGAAAGCGTCCCAAGATTTGACAATTACTGCGAGATCGATCCAAATGTGGTGGACAAATTCGGTATTCCTGTCCTTCGATTTAATTACAAATGGACTGATCAGGAAATCAACCAAGCCAAACACATGCAGGATACTTTCGAAGAAATCCTGACAGGAGCAGGGGCACAATTATTTGGCTCAAAACCTGGCGCAGATACGCTTTACGGTCTTGCTGCTCCGGGAAGAATCATTCATGAAGTGGGCACGGCCAGAATGGGTAACGACCCTAAAACTTCTGTGCTTAATTCCAATTCTCAAGCCCATGACTGCAAAAACCTATTTGTGGTGGATGCGGGATCTTTCGTGTCTCAAGCTGATAAAAACCCAACTTGGACAATTTTAGCTTTGAGTTGGAGAACCTCAGATTACATCGTTTCAGAACTAATAAAGAAAAATATTTAAGCCATGAATAGAAGAGAAAACCTCAAACTACTCTTTACTGGTTCAGTCGGTACAGGTTTACTATTAACAGGATGTTCACCGGAAGAGCAAGCCTTACCAGAAAATGCGCTGTTGGCTGGGGGCACTATCGGCGGGAGAACTCAAGAAGAAAAACTACGCGATCAGGAATTGCTTTCAGAGACATTTTTCACCGACGATGAGCGTAAGAAGTTAAGCACTTTGGTGGATATCATTATGCCAAAAGACAATGAATCACCCGCAGCCACTGAAATTGGAGTAGTAGATTTCATGGAGTTTATGATGAAAGACCAGCCTAGGAATCAAACGCCAATGAGAGGTGGACTGATGTGGCTGGATTTCGAAGCAGACGAGAAATTCGCCAAAGGATTCAATGAACTGAGTGAATCAGAAGTGATGCAAATTGTGGATGAAGTGGCTTGGCCCGACACTGCAAAACCAGAATATGAAGGTGCGGTTCGCTGGTTCAACATGCTTAGAAACCTGACCTGCTCGGGCTATTTCTCCACCGAAGCCGGCTGGAAATACATGGGCTATGTAGGCAATACGCCCAATGCTTGGGATGGAGTTCCACAAGAAGTAATGGCGAAACATGGATTCAAACTTGAGGAAAAATACCTACCCCTTTATCTCAAACCTGAAGATCGAGGTACGGTCATCCAATGGGATGACGAAGGGAATGTCACCGGATAAAAAAACTTAAAACTCAGTCTTTCGGGCTGAGTTTTTTTGTTTAAAAATATTAACTACTATCTTATTACCTTTTCCCAACTTACTGTTTATGAAAGCCTTTTCAACTTTACTGTGCTCTGTACTATTTATTAGTTCATGTTCAGAAAAATCTGAGCAAGTTGCAGAAGAACCCTTATCCTACGAATGGGAGCTGGTAGATTCTCTGGATTTGGAATTTCTTGGAAATCCCATGCTTTCGGATGTAAACAAAGATGGGACGTCATTACTCTTCTTTGATTATCCGAGTCAAAAAATCATTACATCCGACGCTATAGGAAATATAAAGCACAGTTTCTCTAAGGGCGAAGACACTCCAGATTCTTATGGGTTCATGTTAGAAAGACCAGGTTTTTATGGGGAAGATCAACTGGCAATCTATGGAAGAAATGGTTTGTTCCTTTTTGACTTGGATGGGAATATGCAGAAGAAAATCCCTCACCCTGAATCTTTGGGAGCATCTGGGTCAAACACTGAAATAGGGAAATCAACAGAATCAGTGAGATTGAAAGGAAAAGATTATTTACTTCCCAAATCTGTTCGCCCGAGGAATTCATATCCAGGAGAGCAGGAATTCTATGATACTTATAGAGCTCTGGAATTGGTGGACATAGAAAGTGGAGCTATGACTGAACTAATCCCTTTTGAAGAAGGTAGTCAATTCTTGAACGGCAAAGGATATATTCAAAGCGACTATACTCCCGCTTTGGAGGCACTAAACGACAAATTGTTTTGTGTTCACGGAGGGGATCCCCAACTCTATGTATATCAGTTAAATGCTAATGGTGCGCGTTTGGATACAGTGATCCATCTAGAAATACCCTCATTTATTATTCCCGAAGGCCGAGCAAGAGGCGAATTTCAGCAAGGTCATGTTGAAATCAATGGAGGGACTGCATCCATTCGAAACATCCATGTGCTGGATGATTTACTATTGCTGGACTATTACTCAGGAATGGATCCCAAGAAATCAGTAGAAGCTGAGGGACTATGGAAACAGGGAAAAGAGGATGAAGCGAAAGCCATGTACATAAAACTTGAAGACGAAATTCCGAAGGGCACATTGGTATATAAGTTAGCTGACCTAAGCTATGTGGGGGATGTACCTTCACCTGCCAAAACCGGAGGAAGATCTTATGCCTCCGGGGGCGGATATGCTTGGTTCCAAAAGCTTCCCGATCCTGATGTAGAAGAAGATTTTTTGAGAGTTTATAAAATGAAATTGACTGAAAAATGAGGTACAGACACTTTTTAACAACCTTTTTAGCGTGCAGTTTTCTAGCATGTTCCTCTTCAGAAAAGTCCAAAGAGGAATCCACTGAGACTTCCAATGAATGGGAACTCCAAGTCCTAGATTCAATTCAGGTAAACTTTTTGGGAAACATATCCACTGGAGATTTTAGAGACGGAATAGGTTTGCTTTATGACTACAAAGCCAACGCAATAGTCAAAATCGATTATGAAGGGCAAGTGCTCACCACCAAAACATTCCCCAAAGACGGACCAAATTCAATTTCTTTTATCAATACAGTCAAATTTGATCCCAATGGCAATCCCTATATCGGGCACTACAGGGGAGACTATTTTGAGTTAAACGAGGACCTTTCTATTAAAAGAAGGATCGAAATGCCATTTCAATCCCAATCTTTCGGGGGCTTGATGGATGACAAATCATTTGAGTTTTGGGAGGATAAGATAATCTTTCATTATCCAGGAAGAGATGAAGTAAGCCCTTATACCGAAACCTATCTAAGAGATAATTTCTTGCTCGAAAAGTTAAACCCTTCTACTGGAGAAAGTAGTCCCTTAATCAGAACACCTGAAACATCAAAATTCAGCACTGGATTACTGTATGAAAGACCAACTATATCAATTGAGATATCTGAAAATGATTTACTTCTTTATTTCAACAATGAGCCTAAAATTCATAAATATAGTCTGCTGGATTCAGGGAAGTTTATTGAAACAATTGACATTCAGCCTGAGAATTTCATCCAAGCTCCAGAGTTAAAAGATAAGACAGAGAGATACAGTTACGAAAGATTGGTCGAAGGTAATATTTATGGAGTATTTTTAGATAAGGATCAAATTGTAGTACACTATTCAGAAGGGATTTCAGAGGATGTTTTCAGCACACACGAATTCACTTTTCCTGAGGATTTTCCAAAACTGATTGAACTAAACCTATCCTATTTTAAAATCTATGACACAAAAAAAGGTTGGTCAAATGAGATTCCCATTCCTAAAGAAATAGATAAAATCTTTGCTATGGAGGATCCTACCCAACCGTTTTTCGCCCTCCGAAACGATGAATATTTAGGCGAAGAGCAGGATTATTGGACTTTTTATAAACTGCAATTGGTACAGAAATGAGAAACCTATCCTACCTATCTATCCTCCCATTTGCTTTTATCTTAATAGCCTGCTCAGCTGAAAAGGAGGAAACGACCAACTCAACTCCACTTTCAGAGCAAGATTTAGAATTTGAGATTTACGATTCTCTCGTGGTGGATTATTTGGGGAACCTGTATTTGGCAGATTTAACAGAAGACGGCAAGACCTTTCTACTACTTGACCAGCGCAGTGACACACTTTTCGTCACAGATCGGGAAGGATCAATTCTGAGTAAATTCAATAGGCTTGGAGATGGACCGGGGTTCTATAAGACCTCCCGTCTAGGCCTACCCAGCTTTCTGGGCTCAAAAGAGATCATCGTACCTGCCTACCGAGGCTTTTATTTGTATTCACTTTCAGGTGAACCTACCCGTTCTTTTCTACCCGAATTTGTACCCACCATTTCTCTCATTGACATGTTCAACAATAATCTGGTCATACACGGCGACCAGGTCATCTTTCCTTGGGAAGGCAGGCTCTCGGATGAATTGGGAGTGGATGGAAAAGAATTCCAAATGGCAACCCGTCAGGTCGAAGTATTGGATTTAAAAAGTGGCCAATTTAGCCCATCCATACCGTTCCCAGGCTCATCCAAATTCAGAACTGAAGAAAAAACCTACCTGAATGTAAATTATCACACCCTTATCGCATCTAGTTCTGACACGCTGTACGTCGCCTTCCGCAACGAACCGGTGGTATACGGCTATTCATTTTCAGACTTAACCAACCCAGCATCTATTCAACCCATTCCTTTTGAAGAGTTTATTCAAAAAGAACCAAAGGAGGAAGCACATTATGGTACTTACGACATGAAGGACATCTATGTGGGAATGATTCAGAACCTCCACCCAACAGAAAAACAACGGTTTTTGCTCACGTATAACAGAGGACTGACAGATCAGGAATACGACGAAATCTTTGCATTGGAAAATTCAGACCCGGAAGAGTTTAGTCGCAAGCGCAACAAAACAAACACGAATGGACAGGTTCTATTTGACGGAAAATCAGTCTCTAAAGTGATCATGAAACCGGAATCTCTAGGATTCACCTTCAAATTCATCTCTGAAGAAGAAATCTGGTTTACACCAAATTTTGAACATATCGAAAAAGACTACTCCGTCTTCTACAAAACCCGAATAGTGGCAAAAAAGTAATCATAAAAAAAGCCCGATTGATGAAGTTTATCAATCGGGCTTTTCTACATCCTTTCAAGTCGCTTAGAATAATCTAAAACCTACGGAAAGAATCCACTGATTCGTTCGCTGATCTGTCTCAAAGTTCCCCACATTACCGGAGATCCTATTCAAAGAACTTTCGTATTTGGCATCTATTATAAGGTTCCCTATATCCAGTCCAAGACCGGCCTGATAGCCGATGGTAGCATCTTTATAGTCCGCATCTTGGACTGTATCCATCGCATCTTTAATCTCAGAATTGATATTAATACTGGCAATTGGTCCTGCCTGCACTCTTAATACCTTGAAAAACTTAAACCCTACCATCAACGGTATATCCAGACGGTTGAAATCAGCTTCATATTCCTTGATGGGCTGATCATCCGAATCGAAAGTAAATTGACCTTGGGTTTGCGTGTAAAGCACCTCTGGCTGCAGGTATAAAGGGCCAAGACCTATTCTGGCAAAAACCCCGACATGGTACCCAAATTTGGATTCCCCATTTTTGAATTGATCACTTTTAAGATCCAATTGTGTTTGGCTAAGGCCTACTTTTGGGCCCAAAGAAAATCCCTGCGAATAGCCCGTAAGTGCAAATGCCAACAGGACAAATGATAGAATGAGTTTTTTCATTTTTCTATAGTTATTGGTTTAGTATGCTTAGTAACGACAGATTTTAAGAAAAATTAGCAATACCCTTGCCAATAAAAGTTTTTGCACAAAAACTAAAAAAGGAAGCCCGAAGACTTCCTTTTCAATTATCAATGCAATAAATATCTCTTACGCAGCTTGAGCTGTACCAAACACACCTACCATATTGAGAATCAGTAGGATGATCACCACTGGACACACCCACTTAATGAAGAACATCCATCCAGCTTTGAACGGGCCTTTGAAACCAGGTGCTCCAGAAGACAATTCATCTGCATAATCCGAGATTTTGGATGCCCAGCCTGTGTATAGTGCAAGCATCAAGCAGATCACGATCACTGCAAACGTACCGAACACAAAATCCATAATCCCGAAGAAACCTTCCAGCCTATTTCCGAAGAAATTGATATGCAGATTAGCAAAGAAAGTACCTGGGATCTGAGAAAGTGCTGAAGGAACAGAAAGTACCATAGCTGCGATACCCACTGTCCAAGTTGCCCGCTTTCTGCCCCACTTTTTATCATCGATCAAGAATGCAACGGGAACTTCCAACATAGAAATAGTGGAAGTCAAGGCTGCCACCATCAATAAGATAAAGAAAAGCCCCCCAACTATATTACCACCTGGCATGGCATCAAACACTTTTGGCAACACATCAAAAACCAAGGCTGGACCTGCAGCAGGATCTTTGCCTGGAAGTAACGCGAATAATGCAGGGAACACCATCAAACCTCCCAAAAGAGCGACTGAAGTATCCATCCCAGCTATCCATCCAGAAGACTGGATTATATTAGCTTTTTTGGGCAAATAGGAGCCAAAAGTAATCATTAATCCCCATCCAACTGACATAGAGAAGAAAGCCTGACCAAGTGCCTGAAGCACTACTGCTCCGTTTATTTTGGAGAAATCCGGTTTCAAATAATACTCTATCCCTGCTGATGCTCCTTCAAGTGTAACTGATCTTCCAGCAATGAATATGATAATGATAAACAATACTGGCATCAGGAATTTAGATGCTTTTTCTATACCTCCGGATACCCCTCCTAATACAATTATAATAGTCATTAATATAAATACGAATGTCAATGGAATGACATACATAGGAGTCTTTACAAAAACAGCAAAATCAATAGGTATATCAATGATCTCAGTGAAAATATAACCTACCGTCCAGCCTGCAATCACTGAATAATAACTGAACACAAAGAAGCAAACTATCACACAAAGGACTCCCGTCAACTGCCAGAAGCCATTGCCTCCGGTCTCTCTGATCGCTCCTATTGGGTTTTTTCCTGATTTTCTTCCTAAGGCAATTTCATTGAATAAAAGTGGTAATGCGATTAGCAACACGCAAACTATATAGACGAATACGAAGGCTCCGCCTCCATTCTCACCGACCAAATATGGGAACCTCCATATATTCCCCAGTCCTACTGCGGATCCTGCTGCGGCCATGATAAAGCCGAGACTCGATCCCCATTGGCCTCTTTCTTCGGTGTCGTTGTTAACTGCCATAAATGATTCTCAAGTTAAATTAAGGGTGTATAAACTACTTTTTAAGAGCGGGCTAAGATAATTTGTTTTGCTAAAATACCAATTGCCGTTTGGAAAGTTTTAGGCTCAAAACCAAGCTCTTCCCGGGCTTTTGTGATAGTTAAACCTGTTATCAAAGGTCTTTTTGCAGGCTGTGAAAAGGTACTGGAATCTGCTCGCTTGATTAATTTCTTGTCAAGCCCAAAGTAGTCTGCTGTGATTATTGCCATATCATAAGCAGACAAAAAGTCTGGCCCACTAATGTTAAATATTCCCTCTGCTTCCTTTTCTGCAAGCAAAATGCAACCTGCCGCCAAGTCCTCTGCAAGTGTAGGCGTACGGAACTGATCATCTACTACTTGGATTTCTTTCCCTGCTTCCAAAGAGGATTTTACCCAAAGCACAATATTGGTTCGGCTCATATCATGCGCGATTCCAAATACCAAAACTGTTCGTGCAATTGCCCATTTGGTTTTAGAGTTCATGACCATCTGCTCGCCTTCGAGCTTCGTTTCTCCATAATAATTGACTGGGGCAGGACTAGCATTTTCGTCCAGAGGCCCTTCCTCTCCAGAAAAAATAAAATCCGTGGACACAAAAATAAAATGCGCTTTTGCCTCCTCAGCAGCTTTGATCAAATAGGCAGTAGCATTGACATTAGCATCGTAGCAGGCCTCCTGATTCAATTCGCATTGATCCACATGAGTCATAGCTGCACCATGGATGATGATATCCGGCTTGATACTAGCCAAGGTTTTTTCTACCTCAGTCGCTTTGGTGATATCCAGAGTCACAAATTCAAATCCCTCACCTGGCAATCTGCATTCACCTTTTCCACTGGCGACAACCTGGAACTCTCCTTTTTCCACCAATTGGTTAACGAGCTTTTGTCCAAGCAAACCATTGGCACCAGTGATCAACACTTTCTTCTTACTTGTCATCTGAGTAGTTGTAGCCATATTCTTTTTCGATTTTCTTTCGGGACATTTTTTCAACTTTCACGGTCATATAAACCGGCTCATTAGGTCTGTCTCTATACCCAGTAGGAATTTTGGATATCTCTTCAGCCACTTCCAGTCCTTGGATCACTTCTCCAAAGACCGTGTATTCCTGGTCCAAATGCGGTATCCCACCAACAGAGGTGTAAGCTTCAATTTGCTCCTTAGTGAAATTCTTGGTCAAGTTCATGTTCAGCGAAGACTCCAATTCATCCCGCTTGGAAAGAAGCAACGTAGTCAAACTGTCATATTTTTGCTCATTATACATGCGTACATAGGTGTTTTTTAATTCTTCCTGGCTACCTAGCTCAATGTATTTCATAAACGCTTTTTGCAAAAGAGCCATATCCGTGGTAAGCTCAAGCACATCATAGACTTTCCCGATTGCGATGTAGAATTGAGAACCATTTGAGCGCCGCTCAGGATTAATGTCGTCAGGTTGGCGGGCTGCCGCTATCATTCCTTTCTTGTGATAATAATTCGGTCTGATTTCGGCTGGAAAGGTTGGCCACTCTTGTGGGGGAAGATTCTCTTTCGTAAAAACGTCTCCTCCCTGAATCATGAAATTCTTCATGACACGCTGGAATTCGGTAGAATCAAACCTCCCAGCTTCCGCCAATTTTATGAAATTGGACTTATGCTCAGGCGTATCGTCAAAGAGAACAGCCACGATATTTCCGTAACTGGTCTCTATGGTAATCACGTAATCTTTGTCGCCTGCGCAGGCAAATGAGCTCGCGCAAAGGAAGAAAAAAAGTAAGGCTCTCAGAAATCTCATTTATTCAAAGTTGTTTTGATTTGATCCAATATTACTTTCCCGCCTGCGGCGAAAACTTGGTCAGCCAGAGCTTGTCCTAGTTTTTCTGGCTGATCAGCATTTCCTTCTACCACAATGGAAATGCGTTCTTTCCCATCTAAACTCACTATGCCGCCTTTTAGACTGAGTTGGCCGTCTGATAGATTTGCTAGGGCAAAAACAGGAATACTACAGCCTCCTTCCAATACGCTAAGATATGCTCTTTCGGCACGAAGCCTCAAGGAGGTTTCATGATGATTACAGGCTAATGTGATTTCAGACTTCAATTTCGGAGCTAGTTTTTTCGCCACTTCTATAGCCACGGATCCCTGCCCCACAGCTGGAGTGAACTCATTCAAATCCAATTCCTCCACGATCATGTGGTCATATTCCATTCGGTGCGCACCTGCGTAGGCCAGTAATAAAGCATCACATAGTCCTTCTTCCATCTTGCGGATCCGAGTTTGTAGGTTACCCCGAACTTCCACCGTTTTCACATGAGGATAAAAATGCTTCAAAGTAGCAACCCGACGCGTCGATGAAGTACCTAGGACAATGTCTTTCTTTAGGGAAATTGATTTGTCATGAGAGACCAGCACATCATTTTCCTTTTCACGTTCCGTAAAAGCAATTATTTCAAAGCCATCCGGCAGCTTGGACTGCATGTCCTTTGCGCTATGCACAGCGATATCAATTCGTCCATCCAGCAATTGATCTTCCAGCTCCTGTGTGAAAACGCCTTTACTCCCAATCTTGGCAATGGAAACATCAAGGATTTGGTCTCCTTTGGTATCTATGATTACAATCTCTGTGCGCAGTCCTGCTTGTTGCAAAAGCTCCTCCACATGGTACGCCTGCCAAAGCGCTAATTTGCTTCCCCTCGTACCTATTTTTACTAACTGACTCATTGACTGGATATTTTCATAGGGCGCTTATTCACCCCTTCTTCAATAAATTTCACGATGGCAGCAGCAATATCTATCCCTGTAGCTCTCTCTATGCCCTCCAGTCCCGGCGAGCTATTTACTTCCAAAATCAACGGCCCTCTTGCAGATTGGAGCATATCCACGCCGGCTACATCGAGTCCAAGAGCTTTGGCAGCGCCCAATGCCGCTTGTTTTTCTGCACGGCTCAGCTTAATAATGGTAGCTTTTCCTCCACGATGAAGATTGGATCTGAATTCGCCCTCTGCTCCCTGACGCTTCATAGCTCCGACTACTTTCCCATTCACAATGAATGCGCGTATATCAGCTCCTTTGGCTTCCTTGATAAATTCCTGAATAATAATTCTAGCCTTCAACCCGTGAAAAGCTTCAATCACTGATTGACTGGCTTTTCTAGTTTCTGCCAGAACAACCCCCAAGCCTTGCGTTCCTTCTAGTAATTTGATAATTAGAGGTGCTCCACCTACATGTTCGATGATTTGCTTCTCTCCGCCTTTGGAGAAGTTGGTGAAGGCTGTTTTTGGCATACCTAAACCGGCACTGGATAAGATCTGCAAGCTTCTCAACTTGTCTCTGCTTCTCACTATCGCTTGCGAATGCACCGCCGAAAAAGCTCCCATCAGCTCAAACTGACGGACCACGGCTGTTCCGTAAAAAGTAACCGAGGCACCAATTCTCGGTATCACAGCATCTATATCCGTGAGGTTTTCTCCTTTGTAGATGATAGATGGGCCTTCTTGCTCAATGATCAAGTCACAAATACTATGATTTACTATTATGGCTTCATGCCCCGCTTTCTGAATCGCTTCAAAAAGCCTCTTGGTGGAATATAAACTTGGGTTCCTGGATAGGATTGCAATTTTCATGTGATTATAATTTGTTTTTTAATGGTCACACCTGACTGCCGTCAGGCAGGTAGCCTGTCCCGTCCGCCGCGGCGGATCGGGAGAATCTCGCATGGCATGTAATCATCCCAGTATGTGTCGCTTGAGTCATGCTCGATTTCATCTGTTTATAATTGTTTTTCAAAGGTCATAACCTGTCCCGTGACGAAGGAAACGGGATGGAATCTCGCATTAAGGATAATCATCCCTCTGTGTGACGCTTGAGTAATGCTCGATTTCATGAGAAAATTTTTAGATGCTGTAGGTCCGTTTTAGGACCTGTGGGATAAATCGGTGATTTACTTACTTAGGTCTGTATTTTCTAGCCATATTGACTTTAGATACATCTACAAGAAAACGATTTCTTAGGATTTTTCGCCCGAGAAGAATGGCATTTCTCATGCTAGAACGATCCGAAAGGGTAAACTCAGCCGCGTAGGTTTCATCAGCTAGCTCAAAGGTAGTTTCGATCAAATAACGGACTTCAGTCTGACCGAAAGAATTTTTCACTTTTTTTTCTCTGAAATGCTCAAAAGCGACCACCTCCCCTGTGTGTAACTTGTGCCCAGGCAGCAAAGGCTGGAATTTCAGCACCCGCTTACCATTAACTTCGATTACTTCCAGATTCTCAGCATGAATACTACTTGTATATGCCCCGGTGTCAACTTTTGCCCAGGCCAACTTCAGACCTAATTCAGGAAGCGATATTTTTTCCTTTCTCCCAATAATTTTTTGATCCATATCAGCTGATTTTTGCCATCAATCTAGTCACATTCATAGATAGATCTGTGAAGATGAATTTAGCATTCCCATTTCTTTCTAAGTGATAATGGGCAGTGTTAAATTCAATATAGAGTTTGCCGACGTGCTCTTCCTTCAGGATTTTTCCACTTATTTTATTGACAAAATCGCGATCTTCGTCATGGGTACGAAGCAATTCATCCAAACCTGCATTCTTCAGCAGTATCTCTCGCAGGACATTCAGTCCTGTCAATACTAGTGATTTCTGTGCTTCCTTATCTGATTTGTGAAAATCTTCCGCTAGTCCAAAAATGCTTTTGAAATCTGCTTTGTAACAGGACAAAAACCATTCTCTGATTTTTCTCACCTGCATGTCTTCTACCTGATCCACTAATCTGTATGCCTCCCGAAGATTACCATCAGCCAGCATAGCTATTTGATCAGCGGACGTTTCATCACAAAGTCCCTTTGCAATGAGATGGCTTTTCACTTCCTCATCTGAAAAACCTCGAATTGTCACCTTCTGAGTTCTGGAAAGAATAGTAGTCAGTAACTGATCAGCATGGCTAGTGACCAAAATAAAGAGCGTCTTAGGTTGTGGCTCTTCTAGGATTTTCAGCAAGGCATTGGCCGCCGCAGGATGAAGAAATTCCGGTGCCCAAATCATCATGATTTTGTAGCCTCCTTCGAAAGACATCAAAGATAGGGCTTGAATGATTTTGCGGGCAGCTCCCTTAGAAATATTTAATTGCTTCTTTTCAAAATTATTGAAATAGATAAAATCATGAACGTTACCGTAAGGTTGCTCGATGGCAAACTTCCTCCAGTTTGTCAGTAGATCAACCTTTTCGTCCTCCTCCTTTTCCTTATCATCATCTTTGTTCTTGGTAATGGTAGGGAAAGCAAAATTCAGATCCGGCAAAACCAATCGGCTCATTCGCTGGCAAGAAGTACAGCTTCCACAGGAATCTGCTGCACCTGGATTTTCGCAGTACAAATATGTACACAGCGCCAAAGCCATAGTCAAATTAGCTGAACCCTCAGGTCCATGGAATAGTAATGCATGCGCCAAATGATTGTTTTTGACGGCATTGACTAGATTTTCTTTGGTCTCGGGCAGTCCCGGTATATCTGCGAATTGCATGAATTAATTAATCAGGATGAGGTTTCCCAAATTCTATAGTTTTTGGACATTTCGAAAATGGTACGTAATACTTCTTGCTCCTCCATAGTCAAATCCAGCCCTCTTCGTGCCATCACGGCTTTTGCTGTTTCAAGAAATTTTGGAAACAAAAAGGTAGAGAATCCTTCTTCACCACCCCAAGCAAAAGATGGAATAAATTTACGTGGAAATCCTGGACCAAAAATATTGGAGCCAATTCCTACCACCGTTCCGGTATTGAACATGGTGTTTATCCCACATTTGGAATGATCACCCATCATTAGGCCACAAAACTGCAGACCTGTGTTGGCATAAGTACCTACTGTATAATCCCACAGCTTCACAGGCGAATAATTGTTTTTCAGGTTACTGGTATTGGTATCAGCGCCTATATTGCACCATTCACCGATCACAGAATTTCCCAGGAAACCATCATGGCCTTTGTTGCTGAAGCCCAAAACCACCGAGTTGGACACTTCACCTCCCACTTTGGAATGCGGGCCGATGGTAGTGTCTCCCTTTATTTTTGCGCCCATATTTACCGTAGAACTTTCGCCTAATGCAAACGGCCCACGTATCAATGCGCCTTCTTGGATCTCCGCATTTTTGCCAATATATATTGGCCCATTATCAGCATTCAACACTGCTGCACGAATTACCGCTCCTTCTTCTATGAAGATATTTCCTGATGAATACAGCGAGGTATGAGGGTCTATGATCGTTGCGGAAGTTCTCCCTTGAGTAATCAGTTTAAAATCCTTTCTTATTTCAGCTCCATTGAACTGGAAGATATTCCATGTTTTCAACAGGAGTGTTGGCTCAGATTCTATTTGTATTGTTTCCTTACTCTTCACTGTACCAAGATTCTTCTCAGTCTCACCGATATAGGTAGCAATGAGAGTTTTGCCGAAATAGAGTGCCTCATTAGCCGAAAGAGATTTTAATAATCCTAAACTAGCATCATCAGGAAGCCAGGCTCCATTTATAGCTAGGGAATTGCCTGATTTACGGGGAAATTTCTTTTGAAGGTAGTCTTGAGTGAGAAATGAAGCTGGTGCCCCGGTGATCTTTTCCCATTTTTCAGAAATCTTCAGAATTCCTACACGGATGTCCGCCACAGGTCTGGTAAAAGTAAAAGGAAGCAATGATCCGCGAATAGCAGGATCATCAAACAACAATATCGAATCCATGAGGCAAAAATAAAAAAGTCTCCCGGAATCCATGCTCCGGGAGACTTTTTAGCCTGAGATAAGGAAGAATTACTTCTTCTGAGCGTATCTTCTGTTGAATTTCTCAACACGACCCGCTGTATCAAGCATCATTTTCTTACCTGTATAGAATGGGTGCGAGTGTGAGCTCACTTCCACCTTAAACAAAGGGTATTCATTGCCATCTTCCCAAGTGATAGTTTCGCTTGTTTCGATAGTTGACTTAGTAAGAAATTTAAATTCGCTAGAAGTGTCGTAGAAAACGACGTCTCTATAGTTTGGATGGATATCAGCTTTCATATTATTGCTAGTTATATAGTACCTCTTTCAAATGAGGCACAAAGCTACCCTTTTTCAGAAAACCCACCAAATCTTTGTCAAGTATTTCTAAGTCAATTGGTAAAAAGGATATAAAAAGTGGATTACAGAACACAAAAGAAGGGCTTTTGAAGGAAAAATAAAATAGAAATGGTGGCCTTATGAATTCATAAATGCTAATTCACATTAGCCCAGTGGCTGAAACACTAGAATTTCAATCATCATTAAGAGTATTTCATTTTCAGGAATGTTTTTTAGATTTAGCCAATGGTAAAACCACACAAACACACCCTAAGCCTAAAACTGCTTATTTTAATAAGCCTATTTTTTCTTCCACTTTTTTCCATTGCTCAGGGAAGCTATATCCCATTTGATCGAGATTACTATCAGAAGATCGAACGATATGAGATTCTTCAGGGAAGAAATAATGTCAGTTTCCACACTGGAGCAAAGCCCTACAGAAGAGACAATGTGGCGGCATACTTGGATAGTCTAGCTAAAGATCCCGTCATCCGCTCTAGATCTGATCAGTTCAATCTGGCTTATTTGAGTCAGGACAATTGGGAGTTTATCAGCAGAGAAACACCTGAATCAAAAAAACCTTTCCTGAAAGGACTATACCAGCGACCGGGAGACTTTGCGCATTATTACAGTGAGGAATTTGACATACATGTAAGTCCTGTCATATACCTAAATGGTGGCATAGAGCCAGACAACGATCAAAACCCAAACCGGCTTTCCCGTGGAGTAGTTCTTCGAGGGTCAATTGATAATAAAGTGGGTTTTTACACCTATTTCACTTCTTCGGAGGTGTTTTTTCCAAGTTGGGTAAAAGGCTATGCCGCGCAAAATGGGGCTGTTCCGGGAGAGGGTTTTTGGAAAGAATATAACTCGGAGGGCTACAGTTATTTCTCAGCCCTAGGCCATGTAAGCTTCAACATCACCAAGCATATCCAAGTGGAAGTGGGACATGACCGCAACTTTATCGGAGAAGGCTATCGATCTTTTTTGCTGTCTGACTTTTCCAACCCTTATATGTTTGTGAAGTTCAATACGCAAGTATGGAAATTCCAGCTGACCAATATCTGGACACAGATGACTGCCGACGTGGATTATAATAGAGGAAGACCTACTGACGGTCGATATCCTCAGAAATGGTTTTCATTTCACCGGCTAGGTTTCAATGTTGGTGAAAAGCTTAACCTGGGATTCTTTGAGTCAGTGATGACAGACCAAGTTGACTTTAACTATTTCAATCCGATTGTATTCTACCGCTGGGTGGAGCAATCACTCGGCACACCGGACAAAGTGATGCTTGGGCTGGATGGGAAATGGAATTTTTATCCTTCCATGCAACTTTACGGGCAATTTGCACTGGACGAATTCGTCTTCTCTGAATTTTTTGGTCAAGACGGAAAAAACTCCAAGAGAAACAAATACGGGCTCCAAGCAGGTTTTAAATACATTGATATGTTTCAAGTAGCTAACCTTGACCTGCAGTTGGAATACAATTCGGCAAGACCCTATACTTTCCAGGAGAAAACCGATTATCAATCCTACAGCAATTGGAGGACTCCGCTTACTCATCCCCGAGGGGCGAACTTCCGCGAAATGCTGGGAATCATCCGATATCAGCCGATTCCTAAACTGAATCTTACTCTCCTCACCATGTACCAACTCTACGGAGCAGATCCGAATGAGATGACAAACTGGGGAGGTAATATCTTAAAAAACAGACTTCAGGGAAGCCCAACTGGATTATTTGGCAATGAAATCGGGCAAGGAATTGAAAACAAGGTAATCCAGACTAATCTAAATGCGAGCTACATGCTTCGTCATAATTTCTTTATTGATGCATCACATACTTTCCGAAGGAGAACTGCTCAGGATCTAGACAGCCCAGCAACCACCCAATACTTGCAGCTGGCCCTTCGTTGGAACTTTATCCGACCTGACTACAACTATTAAAGAGAAACCTCAGCGGTCATTTTTGCGTAACTTGCGTGATTATTCCACGAATATTAGTTTATGAATACTTACCTGCGAATACTTTCCTATGCCAAGCCTTTTGGGAAATTCGTGCCTGCTTATATTATTTACGCCTTTCTATCTATTGTATTTGGCCTACTCAATTTCACATTACTAAAGCCACTTTTTGATGTAATCTTTGAACAAGTAGATCCAGAGTCGCTTACACGATATGCAGATAAGCCTGAATTCAGTTTTTCGATTGAGTACTTCACCCATCTTTTCAATTATAATTTCCTTCAGGTCGCAGAAGAATATGGAAAAATGGGAACGCTTTTTTATGTCTGTATTATCATTGTTATTTCTGTTTTCCTATCAAATCTCTTCACCTATCTATCAGGAGTAGTATTAGCTAAAGTGCGGGCAATCGTCATCAAGCGCATGCGCATGGATATTTTTGAACATGTCAGCAGTTTACACATCGGCTATTTTTCCAATGAGCGAAAGGGAGACTTGATGTCCAAAATGACCAATGACGTGCAAGAAGTGGAAAACACGATTGTGCAGTCCCTTCGTGTGGTATTCAGGGAGCCTGCTACGATCATCCTTTACTTTTCTGTGCTGTTTTTCATGTCTGTGAAATTGACACTTTTCACCATTTTGATTATTCCTATCTCTGGCGCCATCATCGGTGGTATCACCAGAAGACTGAAGAAAAAGGCGGTGCAAAGCCAGCAATCTCTCGGTCGGATAGTAAATATCCTAGATGAAACCCTTGGAGGAATGCGCGTGATCAAAGCCTTCAATGCAGAAGGATTTATGAAGAAGAAATTTGATGGAGAAACTGACTTCTACGCAGATGTGAATGTAAACATGGCTCGAAAGAATGAGCTTGCCTCTCCTATTTCTCAGTTTTTGGGTGTATTCGTAGTTGCTGGAATTCTTGTGTACGGTGGTAGCATGGTACTGAGCGGCAGCTCAGATTTGGGAGCTTCGGATTTTATCACCTACATTATTATTTTTACTCAAGTACTGAATCCTGCCAAAGAAATCTCTAGGGCTGTCAGCAGCATTCAGAGAGGAATTGCATCAGCTGAGCGAGTCTTCACAGTAGTAGATACGCCATCGCAGATTACATCTCCAGCGTCGCCGTCGGTTTTGGATACGTTTGAGCATTCAGTTGAAGTCAAGGATGTGAATTTTGCTTACGAAGATCAATTGGTCTTGAAAAATATCAATTTTACGCTTGAGCGAGGGAAAACAATTGCCTTGGTAGGCCCTTCTGGAGGAGGAAAATCCACTTTAGCTGACCTTGTGCCTCGTTTTTATGATCCTAGCGCAGGCCAAATCTTGCTGGATGGAAGAAGTCTAATGGATTTCGATTTAAAAGATTTGCGCAGCCTTATGGGCATAGTAACCCAGGAATCAATCCTGTTTAACGACACGGTTTTCAATAACATCGCATTTGGAATAGAAGGGGCGACAGAAGAGCAGGTTCTGGAAGCTGCAAAAATCGCCAATGCACATGAGTTTATCGAGAAAATGGAGGATGGCTATCAAACTAGCATTGGAGAGCGGGGTTCTAAACTCTCTGGCGGGCAAAGGCAGCGCTTGAGTATAGCAAGAGCAGTACTGAAAAACCCTCCAATTTTGATTCTAGATGAAGCTACTTCTGCTTTGGACTCTGAATCAGAGCATTTGGTGCAGGAGGCATTGACCAAACTAATGAGCAATAGAACCACCCTGGTGATCGCACATAGACTCAGCACTATTCAGCATGCCGATGAGATCTTGGTGATAGATCGTGGAGAAATAGTGCAAAGAGGAACACATACCGATTTGAGTCAAATTGAAGGCTTGTATCAGAAACTTTCTAGTATTCAGTCGGTTTAGTATATTCGTTAAAACTAATTTTAAATCCCATGAAAAAACTTCACCAAATACTACAAATAGTCCTTTTGGCCTATTTTGGTGCTTTTCTTATTTTCT
Organism: Algoriphagus persicinus; assembly: GCF_035156415.1. Taxonomy (NCBI): domain Bacteria; kingdom Pseudomonadati; phylum Bacteroidota; class Cytophagia; order Cytophagales; family Cyclobacteriaceae; genus Algoriphagus; species Algoriphagus persicinus. The sequence continues at coordinate 35,507 of NZ_JAYEEY010000018.1, read as the reverse complement.
TCATAGCTTTCGATACCCTAGGTGGGCTCTTTGGCATGGAAGAAATCACTTCAGACTCCATGGTAACCATCATCCTGATTGGTTTGCTTCTTTTCCTTGCCGCTTGGGGAAGTAGCTATGCAGCTTACAGCAGCCTTTCGTCTCAGATCAAAAAAATGGAAAATGAAACCCATGCGCTTAAAGCTAAGATTTATGATTTCGAGCATCCTAAAACGACAGCAAATCCAGGTGCAAAACCCACAACTCCGTCCGAGTCAGACCAAAGTAATATTCCCCGAAGACAAAATTTTACTGATAAGTGAGATTTTAACTAGGTCAAACTAGTATATTGAGGAGACCAATAAGGTCTCCTTTTTTAATGTTATGGTAGCTAAAACTTTTGGAAGTGCAGTATCAGGCGTCGATGCCAATATCATCACAATAGAGGTAAATGTGGGGCAAGGAACCAACTTTTTCATGGTAGGCCTCCCTGACTCTGCCGTAAAGGAATCCCAGCAGCGGGTGGAAAGTGCCTTGAAGTACTTCGGGTATAGGATGCCACGCCAAAAAGTAGTGGTGAATCTGGCTCCAGCAGATATCCGAAAGGAAGGTTCTGCTTATGATCTACCAATTGCAATGGGGATTTTACAGGCTTCTGAGCAAGTAGAATTTCCTGCTCTGGGAGATTATGTGATCATGGGTGAGCTCGCTCTGGATGGTAATCTCAGGCCGATCAAAGGCGTGCTTCCCATTGCGATAGAAGCCCGAAAAAGGGGCTTCAAAGGTTTTATCCTTCCTGTGGAAAACACCAAAGAAGCATCGATTGTCAATAATTTGGACATCATCGGCGTGGAAACAATGCAACAAGCCACAGATTTTTTGATGGGAGACTTATTAATAGAACCTCTAGTTACAGATACCAGAGAGATTTTCTACCATTCCTTGGATGACATAGAATTTGACTTTGCTGACGTACAAGGGCAGGAAAATATCAAACGGGCAATGGAAATTGCTGCTGCCGGTGGACATAATGTGATCATGATAGGCCCACCTGGAGCTGGCAAGACCATGCTTGCAAAAAGATTACCTTCGATTCTTCCACCGCTGACTTTGGTGGAAGCCCTAGAAACTACAAAGATTCATTCTGTCGCAGGGAAGCTTGGTAAAAACGGCTCCCTCCTTGCCAATCGTCCATTTCGATCGCCGCATCACACGATCAGCGATGTGGCTTTAGTCGGCGGTGGCGGAAATCCTCAGCCGGGAGAAATCTCACTAGCCCATAATGGCGTACTTTTTCTAGATGAATTGCCTGAGTTCAAGCGCACCGTATTAGAAGTCATGCGTCAGCCGCTGGAAGAGCGCAGGGTTACGATATCCAGAGCTAAAGTCTCGGTGGATTTCCCCGCCAATTTTATGCTCATCGCCAGTATGAATCCATGTCCATGTGGCTATTACAATCACCCAGAGAAAGAATGCGTCTGCGGACCGGGAATCGTACAGCGTTATTTGAACAAAGTCTCAGGGCCACTCCTGGATCGAATTGATCTGCATGTGGAAGTGACGCCTGTCAAATTTGAAGAAATGACCTCCACCCGTAAAACTGAATCCAGCAAGGAAATTCGTGAACGTGTGATTCAAGGCCGCGAGCGCCAAAAGGAAAGATTTAAGGATAATCCAGAGGTTTTTTGCAATGCTATGATGCCTTCGCACATAACGAAGCAAATCTGCCAGATCAATGAAGCAGGTAAAATGCTTCTGAAAACTGCCATGGAGCGATTAGGCTTATCTGCTCGAGCTTATGACAGAATATTGAAAGTAGCCAGAACCATCGCCGACATCTCAGGCAGTGAAGAGATCAAAGTCGAGCATCTTGCCGAAGCGATACAGTATAGAAGTCTGGATAGAGAAGGATGGGCAGGGTGAGAAGGAAGTTTGAAACTTAAAATTAGAAATTTGAAAATGGGAAAATTAGAAATTCCGAAGTTCCACGAAACATTCAATCCTATCTTAGAAATTCTCAGTGATGGGAAATCTATCCATACACGTGAGTTAATCAGAAAAGTAATAGAAAAATATTATTCACACCTTCCAGAGGAAGTGCTAAATGAGAGAACAAAAAGCGGAGAGATCCTAATTCAAAATAGAATTGCTTGGGGTAAATCATATCTTAAAAAAGGTGGCTACCTTTTTATCCCAGAAAGAGGAATGACCCAAATAACTGATAAAGGTCTTGTTCAGAAAGACACCCTTTCTCTTAAAGATATCCAAGATGACTCAAACCTTTTTGAATTTTACTCGGAAGAAAAATCAAAAGGGATTTCAAAAGAAACTGAAATTCAAAGCTCTACTCCTCAAGACTTAATAGATAAAGGGTTCTCAGAAATTGAAACCCAAACAAAAACCGATTTACTGGATAAGTTAAAAACTATAGATCCTTACTATTTCGAGAAAGTCATTTTAATACTCCTGAAAAAGATGGGGTATGGAGACTTTATTGAAACCCCCAAATCGGGAGATGGCGGTATCGATGGAATAATTAATGAAGACAAATTAGGATTAGATAAAATATATATCCAAGCAAAACGGTTTGAAACAAATAAAGTGCGTGAGAAAGATATTAGGAATTTTATAGGCGCCATGAGTGGCGATACTACCAAAGGTGTTTTTGTAACAACCTCTCAATTTGATAAAGGAGCTGAAGAAAAAGCCAAATTTGCTCATCACAATTTAATTTTAATAGATGGTGAAAAACTTGTGAGTCTAATGCATGAATATAATGTTGGTGTTCAAATCAAATCAACATATGAAATCAAGCAGCTAGATGAAGATTTTTTTGAAGGACAATAATCATTTAATATCTTACCTATGACCCCTGAAATCCTCCTCCGCTACCTTCATTTTATCTGCATATTTGCGATTGTGGGAGCGCTGGTTTCTGAACATATTTTGAGAAAGAAAGAGCATTCACGAAAAGAAATCGAGAGAATAGCCAGTATGGACGGGGTTTATGAAATGCCCGCTCTGTTGCTATTGTTGGACTTACGCTCTGGCTGGGAGGATATGGTAAGCCGTCTGAGTTTTATACCCAAAATTTCATATTCCATATCAAAATCACACTCTTTGCGACGATAGGAATTCTTTCCATTTACCCGACGGTATTCTTTATCAAAAACAGAAAAGGAAACCCAGATGAAGTCGTGTCTATTCCAAAAACAATCTTTATGCAGCTAAGTTTTGAACTGCTGCTGTTATTCATTATTCTGCTTTTGGCAGGGTTGATGGCAAAAGGAATCGGAAGTTTTTGAAAATTATTCTTAAATTCCTTTTAAGATCAACTACCCTTCATTATGAAAAGAATCACAAAAAGAGATTTAGTATTCTTCGTGCTTGGACTATTTGCTTTCTTTTTGTTTGAAACAATCTATGATTGGGAAGAAAATGTAAAAGCAATTAAAGCAGGATATGAAGATGGCTATAACAGCTTTAACGAACAGTGAAAGTCAGGATCAAATTGAAATCAAAAACGATCACACCCTTAAAGTAAAATCATCAAATTCCATTCTGGCACCAATCTTTGCCTCGCATCTAAACTAACATAATCGCTCATGAAATCGAGCATGACTCAAGAGTCACACATTGTGATGATTATAAATCCTGCAAGATTCCATCCCGTTTCCTTCGTCACGGGACAGGTTATGACCTTTGAAAAATAAAATTATAACCATATGAAATATCTCACTTTTCTTCTTCTATTTATCTCATTTGGTGTCTTTGCCCAGGATATAATTCCCGCCAATAACGGAGACATCACTATCAATCCCATCACCCATGGCACTTTGGTCTTGGAGCATGGGGATCAGATTATCTACGTTGACCCTTATGGAGGTGCTGACTCTTTCAAAGGTCAGAAAAAACCTACTTTGGTATTGATTACGGATATCCATGGCGATCATCTTAACCAAGAAACGTTGGATGGATTAGATCTTTCGGGTGCAACAATTGTCGCCCCTCAAGCAGTTGCGGATAAACTGACTTCAGGTGCGGGTATGAAAGTAGAAGTTATCGGCAATGGTGAATCTAAAACCATTAATAAAATTAATATTAAAGCGATCCCAATGTACAACCTCCCAGAAACTGAGGATAGCCGCCACCCAAAAGGACGGGGAAATGGATACATTGTAACTTTAGGCGGAAAGCAAATCTATATCTCAGGTGACACTGAGGACATTCCTGAAATGAGAGCACTGAAAAATATCGAAGTAGCTTTTGTCTGCATGAACCTTCCTTATACTATGGATGTGGATCAGGCGGCTAGTGCAGTTTTGGAATTGCAGCCTGCGATTGTATATCCATACCACTACAGAGGGACGAATGGGCTAAACGATGTGGAAAAATTCAAAACACTTGTAAATCAGTCTGCACCAACCGTGGAAGTACGCTTAAGGAATTGGTACAAGTAGGACAAAAACCGTGTGGAGAAAAGGGGAGTATAGAGTCATTTCTATTCTCTCTTTTTTTTATTTAAGTGCCTCCTCCATGTCTTCCAGTAAATCATACAAATGCTCCAATCCCACCGACACCCGGATTAAGTTCTGGGGAGTCAGAGTTTCTGGCCCTTCTGAAGCAGCTCTGCGCTCGATCAAGCTTTCTACCCCCCCAAGGCTGGTCGCATTGGTGAAATACTTGAGTTTGGAAATCACGCGATCTGCATCCGCCGCTTCTCCTTTTACCTGAAAAGAAACAATGCCTCCAAACCCTGTCATCTGATTTGCTGCAATCAAATGCCCTGGATGAGCTCTCAGGCCGGGATAATAGACCTTTTCCACAGCTTCATGGGTGGAGAGAAAATTAGCCAAGACTATTGCATGCTCCGCATGACCTTTCATGCGATAAGGCAGAGTTTTGATACTTCTGCACAGATAGTAGCAATCCTGTGGCGATGGCACAGCACCTCCACCGATTTGTACGTTTTTCACTTTCGCCCAAAATCCATCTGCTTCTTTGGTAATCAAGGCACCTCCTAAGATATCCGAGTGTCCTCCTAAGTACTTCGTACTGGAATGCATCACAAGATCCGCCCCCAATTCGATGGGATTCTGAAAGACTGGAGTGGCAAATGTATTGTCACAGGCTAGCATGGCTCCTTTTTCCTTAGCCAATTTTGCGACAGCACTGATATCTGTAATCTTCAACAAGGGATTCGATGGCGTCTCCACCCAAACCACTTTTGTATTAGACTGGAAGGCACTTTCTACCTCTTCCAAATCAGTCATATCCACAAAAGTGGTTTCCAAAACTCCTTTGAAAATGGAAAGAATCGCATTTTTCAACCCATGATACATATCATCAGGCGCGATGATATGGGAACCAGGCTCCAATGCTTGGAAAACCGCCACTGCTGCCGAATTTCCCGAGGAAAAAGCCGCAGCATCGGCACCTTTTTCCAAACCAGCCAAAAGCTGCTCTAGCGCATGTCGATTAGGATTATTAGCCCTCGCATAGGTCATCGACTCTGGATGATGAATAAAGGTAGTGCTCAGGGTGATCGGCTGAACGACCGGCCTTTCAGAATCCGTAACGATATTTCCTCCGTGGATAGCGAGTGTTTCGAGTTTCATATGATTATAATTTGTCTTTTAAAGGCCATATGGAATCTCGCATGGTTGATAATCATCCTTCTGTGTGTCGGTTGAGTCATTCTCGATTTCATATGCTGATTGTTAATACTTGCAAAGGGCTGAGCTTGAAATTACCAATATTTCGGTGGACCCCGAAAAGAATTTGTAAAATGCCTCGAAGTCTGAAAAAAACTTTGAGTTCCCTTCCAACCTTTTACCTACCAAGTAACTCTTTTCAGTACAAGCCAATTCAATGAGTCCTCAAAAGCTAGACACCAAACTGATATCAAATGTACTCCAAGGCGACAGGTCTGCGCAGTTTCAGCTTTTTGAACTGACCAAAGGAATGCTTTATTCGATTTGCTTCAGAATAGTCAATGATGAGGATGAGGCAAACGACGTACTTCAGGATTCTTACGTGGAGATTTTCCAGAAAATCCACTCGTTGAAACATCCTGAAGCTTTGTTGTCTTGGATGAAGACGATCACGATTCGCAAGGCAATTGCGCAGACTAGAAAGAAAATCCATTTTGAACCGATCGAAGATGCGGAAAAGGAAACCAACGACACGTTTGATTCTTGGTTTGATGCCGAAATGCTTGATCAGGCTATAGCAAGCTTGCCTGCCGGGGCGAGAGCAGTATTTCTACTTTTATCAGTAGAAGGTTATTCTCACCGGGAAGCTTCTACTATGCTGGGGATATCAGAAAATACATCGAAATCTCAATTGAACTATGCCAAAACGCTCTTGAAAAAGCGAATTACTAAACTTCTGCAAGCATGAAATATAGCCTAAAACCAGATTTATGGAGTAAGATTCAGCAGCGGAAGGATTTTGATTCGCAGGTAAAAGAGCATGCGCAAAACCTTCCTGAGAGTATGCCTAAAATGGATCTTTGGAATGCAATAGAACATGAACTTGACCGAAAAACACCTGTAATCCCACTATGGAAATATGGAAGGGTGGCAGCTTCTGTTGGATTGATACTGGTGCTTTCTGGAATTGCTTATTTACAGTTTGGCGAAAAAGATGTGGGAACTCAAATGGTCACTGAGGTAGATGTACAAATTCCCGAAGTCAATTTACTTGATCAACAAACGAAAATTCAGCCAGAATCCTCAGTGGAGAAATTCAAACAAATTGAGCCAGATAATCCTAAACCGAACATAATTCAAAAGAAGTTAAGCGACAGAGAAACAACTGATCCTATCGTGTTTCCTAAGTTGGACTTACCTGATTTGGATACAAAAAATAAATTTGTTTCAAAATTAATAATTGCTCATTCTCTAGAAGCAGAGGAACCCGAGACATTGCACAAAGTCCGGATTTCTTGGGGAATACAGGAAAAAAGTAAAATCAGAACAACCTTCGGCGCAAGTGATCCAGAGCAAATCACTTTTCAACAAACCGGCAGAGCAGATCCTTCAAAGAATTCGATAAAAATCAAATTTCAAAAGCAATAATTCACTGAAACTTCTATAAGAAAATATTATGAAACGACTATTATTAGTTCCTTTCCTGGCATTGCTATGTGCTTCTCAAACCATGGCTCAACAGGTAGAAAACGAAATTTCAAATTCAAATCAAGAATGGCTGGATAAGGATTGGCCAATAACAGACACCTTGGTATTTGATTTCCCAAATGAAAGTGCCTTAGTGCTATATTTCAATGCCACGGAATTCACAGCAGTTGAATTGACTGAAGAGTTTGAACCTTTGCTTCGCAAAGCAACAGACTTTCCTGAGTTCACCACTCTTGCTTATAGAATTGGGGAGAACTTTACACCCACAAGTCTAAAAACTGTAAAACATCAGATTGAGAAAAAGTACGTCCCCTACATAGACAGTTTGGAATTGACTTTCCCAGTCGGATTGGACTATACAGGAGGGGACTTCACACCGGTAGTCGGATTCCGGGCACATGTCAATTGGCGCAATTTCTCACTTGGCGGTTCCATCACCAATACGATTTATTTTCCTGAGCGGGTGGAAAACAACGTTAAGGTGAACAGTAATTGGTTTGCAAATGCAGAATTTGCCTGGGAATTTGGAAACCTGCAAGACCCGCGCAGAAATACATTTGGTGTAGGCTATTTGATCAATGAAAACAAAAGCCAATTATTCAGCGGAACCACCATGCAGGCATATTACAATAGAAAATTGAGCAAACATATTTCTATACAGGTAGGTGTGATCAGCACCGAGAACTTCCAAACCTTCTATCCTACTGTGGGAATCAGGTTCTGGTAATATGATCGAAGTATAAAACCAAAAAAGCCAGCGATTTGCTGGCTTTTTTGGTTGGAATATTTAATGAGATTGCTTCGCTCCTTCGTCGCTCGCAAAGACGTGAACTTCTGTCACCCAACTTAGGGCTTATCTAATTCTATCCACGGATTTAAGCAAAGCCACATCTTTTCTTATAAACCGATTGGCGAGCATATTGCAGACCATCGCTGCCAAAATCGCCCAAAAGCCAATTTGATAGTCGCCATTATCTGCTGAGGCGATTTCCTTATTTACACCATTTGTAGTCAAAAAAACAATCACAACAAGCCCTACCATCAACAGGGAATTGACCATATTGATCATCATCTGTCTTCCAAGATTTCTATATTGGAAGATCGAAATAATAGCCAAAAGACCTACAAATGATGCCAATGCGGCGACATACCAGTTTGAAGAAGATTGAAGGATTTCACCTGTAGCACTACTTTGCTCTAAAAACAATGCGTTGAGTTTCCAGCTATCACCGGAATCTGCCATTACTTGTACCCAAAGGTCTAAGCCCAAAGTCAATCCCATGGCCACAGCCACTAGGAGAAGGAAAATTGATTGTAAGCGCTGGATCATTTCTTTCTGATTTTTTGGCAAAGAAAAGGTCTTATGACTTCATTACCAAGGAAAGCAGGTTTCTCCATGTGAATTGATTGGGAATAGTATCTTTGCAGCCGTATGTGTGAGCGCAAAAGATATTTCCTGGATATTAGTTACAAAGGTACGCGCTATCATGGCTGGCAAATCCAGGAAAATGCATTTACTGTCCAAGAAGCTCTGGAAGCTGGACTTTCTGCTTATTTCAGAAATCCAATCTCCGTGATGGGAAGTGGACGTACGGATACCGGCGTGCATGCAAGCATGCAAGTCTGCCATTTTGATACTGAGCAGGAAATAGATAGAGACAAGTTTCTTCGGGCTATCAATGGCATTTTGCCAAAGGACATTTCGGTTAATTCCATCCGTGAAGTAAAAGTAGATGCACATGCGAGATTCAGCCCCAAAAGCAGATCTTACATTTATCGGATGATTTTGCAAAAAAGCCCGTTTATTGAGGACTATGTCTGGAGACATTACTTCAATCCAGATATAGATAGAATGAATGAGGCTGCCAAAATCCTGTTGGAACACCATGATTTTGAGTGCTTCAGCAAAGTCCATACGGCGGTAAAACATTTCCGATGTGAAATAAAATCAGCTCATTGGGAACAAAAAGACGGGGAATTGCAATTTCATATAACTGCGAACCGATTTTTGCGTGGAATGGTAAGAGCAATTGTGGGAACACTTGTAGATATTGGCCTAGGCAAAATGGATCCCGGGGAAATGCATGCGATCATCGCATCACGGAATCGAAAGAAGGCGGGGAAATCAGCACCTGCTAGCGGCCTGTTTTTAAGCAGAATTGAATATTCAGAAGACATTTATTTAGATTAGTTTACCTTGAGCCTAGAACAAGAAAAATCATCATCCGGCGAAATCGTCGATTCGAAAGTACTCAAGCAGCTATACGGCTTTGTAAAACCTTACAAAGCCCAGTTCTATTTTCTTATCCTTCTTACCATCGCTCTTGCCATATTGGCGCCCACTCGGCCGTATTTTATACAAATAGCGATAGATGATTATATCGCTGTGGGTGACGCAGCAGGACTTTTGAAAATCATTTATTTGCTCATAGGATTAATGATTGTCCAGGCTTTTGTGCAGTGGGCACATACGTTTTATTCAGGCTGGATTGGTCAGATAATTATCCGTGATATTCGGGTAAAGCTTTACAAGCATCTACTCAAGCTCCGCTTAAAATTCTTTGACAATACGCCAATCGGCAGACTGGTCACCAGAAATATTTCTGACATAGAAACGCTCGCCGATGTATTTTCTGAAGGTTTGGCTGCAATCATCGGCGATCTATTGCAACTTGTAACTATCCTTGCTGTGATGTTTTACATCGACTGGAAGCTTACCTTGGTGAGTTTAAGCACCTTGCCGCTGATGATTATTTCCACGTATGTGTTTAAGGAAAAAATCAAAGTAACCTTCAATGATGTCAGAAACGCTGTTTCCAATTTGAATTCCTTTCTGCAAGAGCATATCACGGGGATGAACATCGTGCAGATATTTAATCGGGAAGAAAGGGAATTTGAAAAATTCAAAACAATAAACAAGGAGCACAGAAGAGCTCATATCAGGTCTGTCCTTTATTATTCGATTTACTTTCCTGTTGCGGAAATCATCCAAGCAATAGGGATTGGCTTAGTGGTGTGGTATGGAGCCGTTGGGGTGTTAGGAATGGATATTGAGATCGGTGTGTTGATCTCTTTCATCATGTACTTGCAGCTTTTCTTCAGACCAATTCGGATGATTGCTGACCGGTTCAACACGCTACAAATGGGCGTAGTAAGTTCTTCCCGCATTTTCAGGCTGCTCGATAGCGATGAGCATATCGCCAATGAGGGGAATTATAGCCCTGCCAGAGTCAAAGGCAACATCAAATTAGAAAATGTCTGGTTTGCTTATGTGGACCAAGACTACGTGCTCAAAGACATCAGTTTCGAAGTAGAGTCAGGCCAGACAGTCGCTTTAGTAGGCGCTACGGGAGCAGGCAAATCTTCCATAATCAATTTGATCTCTAGATTCTATGAAATCAATAAAGGTCATATTTCTATCGATGGCCATGATATCCGGGAATTTGAACTAGACACTTTGCGCAAGCATATAGGAGTAGTCCTTCAGGACGTTTTTCTTTTTTCCAATACAATTTTCTACAATATCACGTTAGGTAATCCAAGTATCACGCGTAAGCAAGTGATGTACGCAGCAGAGCTGGCTGGCGCAAAAAGATTTATAGAAAGGCTTCCCGGCGGGCTTGATTACAATGTAATGGAGCGTGGCGCTACACTTTCTGTAGGTCAGCGACAATTGATTTCTTTTGTAAGGGCGATGGTTTACAATCCCGAAATTATCATTCTGGATGAAGCTACTTCATCGGTAGATACAGAAACAGAAGAATTGATCCAAGAATCTATTGAGACTATGATGACTGGAAGAACTTCCATCGTAATTGCCCATAGACTTTCCACTATTCAAAAAGCGCATAAAATCATTGTCCTTAATAAAGGGGAAATTGTAGAGACGGGCACTCATGATTCTTTACTAGAATTAGGCGGTTACTACACCCAATTGCATCAGATGCAACTCAAGACAATGGCGATCTAGCCTGATTTTTGATTTCTATTCTAAAAACCATATATCAAGTGAAATACAGATTAATTACCCTATTGGTATTATTACCATTTATTAGTTTTGCCCAGGAAAGAGGAATCGGAATCCGTCTGGGCGAGCCTCTTTCCATTACCTACAAGGACTTTCTCAGCGAATACATTTCCATCGAAGGAATGATCGGGGTAGCCGGAATCAACGGGGCAAGCTATTATCAAAAAGACTTCGAAAGTAACCTGCCTGAGTCCAACGCATTTTATATTTCTCACAGTGCCAAAAAAGGAATCTCTTTCAATGTACGCTCAGCTTATCATGAAGATATCACAGACATTTTTGGAATTACAGAAGGATATCTGCTTGCCTATGCTGGTGCAGGGATTCAACTGAGAACGACCAAAGTCACTTATACTTATAGAAATGGACAGAATGCTTCATTTTTACAGAATGACAGCCGAACTAATGTCGATTTTGGGCCAGAGGCGTTCATTGGGGCTGAGTATTATTTTGATGATGTCCCTATTTCTGTTTTTGGTGAGGCGGGCTTTTTCCTAGAATTGATTGACCGCATTGGTCACATCAAAGGGCAGGGAGGTATTGGCGTCCGCTATATTTTCTAAGAATGAAAAAAAAAATTGTACTAGCCATCGCTTCTCTAGCAATCCTGGCATTTGTAGGGTTTTGGGGATTTCAGAAATTAGGTGGAAATGCACCCATCGATATTCAGCTTATCCAAAGCAAACCTGAAAACCTGGTGGGGATAACCTATAGAGGAACTCCAGGAAATGAGGAATTGGGGAAGGTTTTCGAGAAGATGGAAACTCAGAAGGGGATGCACCCCGGTAGCTACCTTCATACTATCTATGAAGTGGAGCCCGCTGGCAAACTAGACACCATGATCGTTTTTGTAGGAATCAATCAAAACCTGCCGAGTACTGATTTAGAATTTCGAACCTTCGATAATAGCAGGTACTTACTTGCCAAAATCAAAAGCAATAAATGGGTAATGCCCAGTCCAGAAACTGTAAAAGAAAGACTGAGAGAATTTGCTCAAGAAAAGCAGCTGGAATTAAGTGGTGTTTTTATCGATAAGATCATCTCCGAAGAGGAAGTTCAGGTCATTGCGCCAGTTAAGTAAAAAATTGTTTAGGATTTTTAACCAACCATTTAATGGCACAATTCGTGAAAACAACTTACTAACCTTAACAAACTACTCCTATGAAAAATATCAACACATTAATTTTGGCTCTTTTCGGGCTGGTTGTATTCCAAGCATGTGAAGGGCCTGAAGGACCACAGGGGGCTCCCGGTTTTGATGGGGAAGATGGCGTCAATATCGTTTCAGAAGTTTTTGAAGTAGAGGTTGATTTTACTGCTGCCAATGACTATAGCGAGATTTTCTCATTTGACCCAATCATTGTTGAAAGTGATGTGGTTCTTTCATTCGTTTTATGGGAAGTTGACGGCCAAACGCCAATATGGAGAGCAATGCCACAAACTGCTTATTTTCAAGAAGGAGGCATTCTAGTATATAATTATGACTTCACTAGAAGCGATTTCAGTCTGTTCTTGGATGGGAATTTAGACCTTAGCACACTTAGTACGGACTGGACTGACAATCAGCTTTTCAGGGTAGTTGTACTCCCTGGAGATTTTACTTCCACTAATGCAAGGATTGATCTAACCGATTATGATGCAGTCACAAAACTTCTTGGGCTGAACGATGCTGACTTTAAGCGAATAGAATTGAAATAATTCATAAAAATATTAATCTAAACCAACTGATTACTACAAGCTGGATCTATGCGAGACATCGATCCAGCTTTTTTATGTGTCAAATATCCCAGCCAAAAATAATTTGGCGCTTATCTTTGCCCTATGCATTTGAAAAACGACCTCTTACTTCGAGCCGCCAAAGGCGAACCTACAGAACGAACCCCGGTATGGCTAATGCGCCAAGCGGGTAGAATTTTACCAGAATATAGAAAAGTACGCGACAGTGTGAGTGGATTTATTGAGCTTGCTCAGACTCCAGATCTTGCAGCCGAAGTAACTATTCAGCCTGTTGATTTATTAGGCGTGGATGCTGCCATAATTTTTTCAGACATTTTAGTGATTCCCGAAGCTATGGGATTGCCTTATGAAATGGTAGAGAAAAGAGGTCCTTTATTTCCAAGTACAGTCAGATCTGAAGCTGATTTAAAGAAACTACACATTTCTGATGGGGCCGAACTTCGCTATGTAACAGATGCGATTACTATCACCAGAAAAGCTTTGAATGGACGTGTGCCTTTAATCGGCTTTGCAGGCGCACCTTGGACTATTTTCTCGTATATGGTAGAAGGGCATGGAAGCAAAACCTTCTCTGCAGCTAGAGAGATGCTCTACACTCAACCTGCCTTTTCTCACAAGCTGCTCCAGATGATCACTGACAGCACGATCAACTACTTGAAAGCTCAGATCGAAGCAGGTGCGCAATTGGTTCAACTTTTCGACAGCTGGGCTGGAATCTTGGGGCCAAAGCAATATGCGGAATTTTCCTTGCCATACATCGCTCAGATCTGTGAAGCAATCACTACTGTACCAAAAACTGTTTTTGCCAAAGGAGCATTCTTTGCAAGAGAAGAAATGGGTAGATTGAATTGCGAAACGATCGGTTTGGACTGGAATATGGGAATCGCTGAGTCGAGGAAGTTGATCGGTGATACTAAAACATTACAGGGGAATCTAGATCCTGCGGCACTATATGGCACGGCCGATCAGGTGCGTGAAGCGACAGTTGAAATGATGGAGCAGTTCCGTGGTACTCGTCACATTGCCAACCTTGGTCATGGAGTTTATCCGGATATTGACCCAGAAATGGTCAAGGTATTCATCCAGACTGTAAAAGATTTTAAGTAATCAAAAGGAGCTTCAAGGCTCCTTTTTTATTTTATACCGGCTTAATCTCATCTCCTATTTTTAAAATCCCACTTGAAAATGCGACCATATTTTGTCCAAAAAGTATTTTGTTACTCACTTTTCTATACGTCGCCAAAGTTTTCAGTGGTTCGGTAGCTTTTACTCCTGTATCTTGATCTACAGTAGTCATTATACAGCGTGCACAGTGTTTGACTACCTGAAAGTCTAACTCTCCTATCTGTATTTTACCCCAAGAATCCTCGGCAAATGGATTTCCTCCCGAAAAGACAATGTTTGGCCGAAAGCGGTTCATAGGTACAGGAGCTTCTAATCGGGAGTTAAGATCTTGAAGCGATTCCTGGCCAATAAGTAGGTAGGGCATTCCGTCGGCGAAACTCACCGATTCTCCATTCACAGCATATCTTGGATCTACTTTTCGTTCCGTCGAAAGGGGCATTTTCACTAATCGTACATGCATACCCAGCACCTTACTAAACCAACTATCAATTTCCAGATTGACCAGCCGTGCTGGCATCTCATCATCCCATACTGTCACGGAAGAGATTTCGTCTCCTTCCTCAGCGATTGGGATATGTACAAAATCGTCTGGCTTCGAAATATGGCATACGGAAAGGTAATCGACCCCAATTGTAACATGCAGCCTTGCCATATGCGGAAAAGTACGCTGAGACAGAAATTGACCAGTTTTATCCACCAACATCCAACGGCGATCGAGTTCAAATCCCCTTTCTTCTACTTTGGCTTCCGTGAGGCGCACGCCGGCGAGAGATTTAATTGGATAAATATATAGGTCTTGAATAACTAGAGGTTCTGGCATGATCTAAAAATAAGTCTCTATGCTAGAAAACTCCTTCTTCAGATGAAAAAATTTTTAACGACAGAAACAAATCTTTAAAATGAGTCGACATCGAAGCTCCTAGTTCAAATTCTCTATTGACTGTGAGTATAGCTACTCCCAGCAAAATCACTAAGCACCATCGACATCGTTCTCCCCTATTTCCCTTTAAAAAAAGCTTCATTCTATCTAATAGATGCAGAAGTCAGCTTACAGGTTGCAAAGGCAAAGAGATTTTTCTAAAAACTGTCAGTTTGGAGATTTCACAAGAACAGAAAAATGACAATTCAGTAGTTTTCTGCCCCTTCTATTGTCAAATCATCTGCCAATGTGACACAAAATCACATGATTTTCCAGATGGCACATCCATTGAAGAAAGGGAGATGTATCAATTTGAAATAACTTAAAAACATATAATCATGGGAAAAATCATCGGCATTGACTTAGGAACAACCAACTCCTGCGTAGCAGTAATGGAAGGTAATGAACCGGTAGTCATTCAAAACAGTGAAGGAAGAAGAACCACACCTTCAATTGTGGCTTTCCTTGACAACGGAAACGGTGAGCGTAAAGTAGGCGACCCTGCAAAGCGACAAGCAATTACTAACCCTGCCAACACCATTTCCTCAGTTAAAAGGTTTATGGGCAAAAGATTCTCTGAAGTTTCTGAAGAGAAAAAACATGCCTCCTATAAAGTAGAAAAAGGATCCAACGACACTATTGTAGTGAAGATTGGTGACAGATCTTATACCCCACAAGAACTTTCTGCAATGATCCTTCAGAAAATGAAGACTACAGCAGAGGATTTCTTGGGACAGGCAGTGACAGAAGCAGTAATTACTGTACCTGCATACTTCAATGATTCTGAGCGTCAAGCTACTAAAGAAGCTGGACAGATCGCCGGCCTTGAAGTGAAGCGTATCATCAACGAGCCTACAGCTGCGGCTTTGGCATACGGTATGGACAAAAAGCACAAGGACATGAAGATCGCTGTGTATGACCTTGGCGGCGGTACATTTGATATTTCAGTACTAGAACTTGGCGATGGCGTATTTGAAGTAAAATCTACCAACGGTGATGTACATCTAGGTGGAGATGATTTTGATCAGGTTATCATGAACTGGCTCGCTGATGAGTTCAAGTCTGAGGAGCAAATCGATCTTAGACAAGATCCAATGGCACTACAGAGATTGAAAGAAGCTTCTGAAAAAGCTAAAATTGAACTTTCTAGTTCTGCATCTACAGAGATCAACTTGCCTTATATCACTGCTACTCAGACAGGTCCTAAACACTTGGTGAGAACCTTGAGTAGAGCGAAATTTGAGCAACTTTCTGAAGATCTGGTAAGAAGGTCTATGGAGCCATGTAAAAAAGCTTTGGCAGATGCCGGCTTGAGCCCTTCCGATATAGATGAAGTGATCTTGGTAGGTGGTTCAACTAGAATCCCTAAAATCCAGGAAGAAGTTGAGAAGTTCTTTGGTAAAAAACCTTCTAAAGGTGTAAACCCTGATGAGGTGGTAGCAATTGGCGCTGCAATCCAAGGTGGTGTACTTACTGGCGAAGTAAAAGATGTTCTTCTATTAGATGTGACTCCTCTTTCACTGGGTATCGAAACAATGGGTGGAGTATTGACCAAATTGATCGAGGCTAATACTACTATTCCTACCAAGAAATCCGAGACATTCTCTACTGCTGCAGATAATCAACCAGCTGTGGATATCCACGTACTTCAGGGTGAAAGACCAATGGCTAAGGATAACCGAAGCATTGGTAGATTCCAGCTTTCTGACATTCCACCAGCTCAAAGAGGAGTACCACAAATCGAAGTGACTTTCGACATCGATGCTAACGGTATCCTAAATGTATCTGCAAAAGATAAAGGAACTGGCAAAGAGCAGAAGATTAAGATTGAAGCTTCCTCAGGACTTTCACAGGAAGAAATAGACAGAATGAAGTCTGAAGCTGAAGCAAATGCTGCCACTGATAAAGCGGAGAAAGAGAAAATTGACAAGCTGAACCAAGCTGACAGCTTAGTGTTCCAAACTGAGAAGCAGTTGAAAGAATACGGAGACAAGCTTTCCGAAGGAAACAAAACGGCTATCAGCTCAGCTTTGGAGGCATTGAAAACTGCTCATCAATCTCAAAACCTTGAGGGGATCGACTCTGCAATGGAGGGGCTGAACAAAGCATGGGAAGCTGCTTCTACAGAAATGTACAATGCAGCGGGTGCTGAAGGTGCAGGTGCAGCTGGAACTGATCCAAATGCCGGAGCAGGCTCTGCTGATACTGGTGATGGAGTTTCTGATGTCGATTACGAAGAAGTAAGCGAAGAAGAGAAAAAATAATAGCTTGCTAAGCTAAACCAACTCAAAAAGGCATCTGTGTAAAAGCAGGTGCCTTTTTAGTTACATAGTTAAGATTATTGCCTCAAGACTCTAGGTACCCATATTTTAATTGTAGAAATCTAACGCCATGCAATTGACAGCTGATAACAAACTAAAGAAACTCATAGTAGTAGGTGACCGCGTTTTGATTCGGTTGAAAAAGCCGAATGAAAAAACAGGTTCAGGTTTATACTTACCACCTGGGGTTCAAGAAAAAGAAAAAGTCCAGCAAGGTTATATCATCAAAGCTGGCCCAGGCTATCCTATTCCAATGCCAGTTGAAAATCAAGAGCCGTGGATGGACAAAGAAGAACAAGTAAAATACATTCCACTACAGGCAAAGGAGGGTGACTTAGCCATCTTTTTACTATCTGGTGCGCATGAAATAATTTATGAAAATCAAAAATATTTCATTGTTTCTCAAGGAGCTATTCTTATGCTCGAAAGAGAGCAAGATCTGTAAAGTAAAAAGCTCGGAACCTACCGAGCTTTTTGATTTCTATTTCTTATCACTACTTAGTGCCACCAGAATTTTTTAGGCCGCATTGATTTTGGGATAACATAGCTTGCTTTTGATCCAGAAACAACTAATTCAGGATCCTCCCAAACCTTACTATTCTTAGCTTTTAATCCTTTTGGATTGTTAACATTTTCACGGAAACTTACCATTTTATAAATTCTTCTTTCTGCTTCATTCCAGACCTTGGCATTTTTAGCCGCTGGCCCTTTCGGTGTAAGTGGCGTTTGTTGATAGACTACTGCAATAGACCTACTTGTCTTTTGACTGAGCTTAGCATTTTTTGCTTTTGGCCCAGTTACATTTTGTGAAAATGCAAATGTGGAAATCATCATAAAAGTGATAAGGAATGTTGACCTTCTCATTAGTTGTATATTTGGATTGTTCCTATTGAAATATACTGAAATGATAAGGATAGGTTACAAATAATCAATATTTCTTATATCTTTTTGGGTGAAATATGAAATTTTATTCTTTAAAAGTTCAATTGACCAACTAAAATAGGTGTGATTAAAAGGCTCAATTAGCTCAATCAACACTAGTATTGCAAAAAAACAACTAAAATTAAATCCGAATTTTACGATAAAAACATAGAATCAAAAAAACCGGGATGAAATTCATCCCGGCTTAATTTTAACAATATACCCTGCTTATATTTTTAGAATGCAAACACTGCTGCCAGCATAAATGAGGCTAAACTTTTGCTTGGATTCAAATCCTTATTCATAAAGAAATCTTCTCCCATCGAATCTAATCTTAACTCAGGGATTAAAGTTAGGTTTTTGTGAACTTTTGCATTTCCTGAAAGAGTTACTGCAAACACGTTTCCATCACCATTTCCATCCACCCCAACTACACCCTCAAGGCCTCCGTTGAATACACTGAAGTACTCTCCACGAAGTCCCAAAGCAAATTTCTCTGAAGTAGTCGCTTGCAAATAACCTGCAAAACCGTAAAAACCAGATCCATCTCCATCAGTATCCTGTACATCAGACCCACTGAAAATTTCACCTGAAGAAGTGGTATTGTAAGTAGTATTCACCCCTATATATACTGCATCAGAAACATTAAAACCTGTCGTCAAATCAACCTGGAACGTATTCCCCATAGAAGTTGCACCTGGAATTAATCCTCCGTTATCTACATCCAGCCTTCCGTCTTGATCGCCATATACAAAATTCAAGTACGTACTTCCTGCATCAGTAGAATATCCCAATTGAGCTCCCAGTGTATAGGTTCCAGCTAAATTGAACTCCGTCATATCTGTAGGATTCATCACTGCTGCCATCAATGACCAATTATCAGAAAGTTCGAAATCAGCTTTCAAACCAGTATGAGAAAACGGGCCATATGAGAACATGTAAGATGTAGAATAGTTGAAATTACCCGTTGGAGAAATCACTTCGTAACCCAAGAATGTATTGAAATTACCCATCGTTAAAGTAACTACATCAGATACATTCCAATACACATACAATTGATTCACTATTTGCGAACTACCTGCCATACCGCCAGCATATAACGGAGAACCAAAAACGGCATCTTCACCCCTAGGGCCAAACACCAAATCAGCTACTGCACCTATTTTCTCTCCTTCATAGGTGGCAATAATATTTGCCATACCTAACGAAAAGCCTGGAAGATTACCAAAGGATGAAGCTGGCGCTTGAAAATTATCACCTTTGTTAGGTGCGTTTAAATTGGTCCGGAAATAAGCATCTACAGAACCAGAGAATGTAAACTTGGACAGTTCCTCTTCTTCAACTGTAGTAGCCTCTTGGGCAAATGTATTTGTTACACCAAAAAGCAAAATTGCTAGTATAAATTGTTGAATTTTTTTCATGTTTTTATAGGTATAGGATTATAAATAATAATTAGTTTTTAATGATGCCAAAGAATTAGGAATTCCTAATCTATGGCAGGTAGTAGATTGGTCTATTCGTCATACACTATGGTATAGCCGCGTATTCCATGTTCGTGCGAATCCAGGCCACCACGCTCATGCTCTTCAGAGACACGAATACCCATCGTCTTTTTAAGGACATAAAAGATTGTGAAAGCCGCTGAGAATGCTGCAGCTCCGCAAATAGCCACACCCATTAATTGAGTAAAGAAACTATGCTCAGGATTGGTGGAAAAAATACCGACTGCCAAAGTACCCCAAACCCCACATGTCAAGTGGACAGAAACAGCGCCCACCACATCATCGAGCTTGAGTCTATCCAGCAATACTGCAGAATACACTACTAAAATCCCGGCTACGAAGCCTACAAATACAGCTGCTAGTGGATTGATCACATCAGCACCTGCAGTAATCCCTACCAAGCCTGCCAGCACACCATTAAGAACCATTCCAAGATCAAGACGCTTAAAAACCAAGTTTCCAGCGAGAAATCCTCCGATGCCACCGGCACATGCTGCCAAGCAAGTAGTAACTAAAACAAAGGATACTAATGCTGGATCTGCAGATAGCACAGAACCACCATTAAAACCAAACCAGCCCAGCCAAAGCAAAAACACACCAATAACTGCCAACGGAACACTTGATCCTGGCTTATCAACTGTTTTCCCATTCACATATTTACCAATTCTCGGGCCGACTAAAATCACACCTGCCAGCGCTCCCCATCCACCTACTGAGTGAACCAAAGTACTTCCCGCAAAGTCATAAAAGCCCATAGCATCTAGTGCTCCTCCACCCCATTTCCAGCTACCGATCAATGGATAAACTATACCTACATATAGTAAAGTAAATACCAGATAAGCCCATAATTTCACTCGCTCTGCTATGGCTCCAGAGACGATTGTAGCTGCAGTGGCAGCAAACATCGCCTGAAATAGGAAATCCGTCCAATAGGTATAGCCTCCTTTCGCGTAGCCAGTAGTCACGTCTGCATCTCCCGGGGAGAACCAAAACATGGTCCATCCAGCTGAATCAAAGGAAAACCACCCCGGAGTTTCAAAACCTGGATACATCAGATAAAATCCCACAAAGGCATAGGATAAAATACCGATAATGGGAGTAATCGTGTTTTTGAATAAGATGTTGACTGTGTTTTTGGCTTGGCCAAATCCAGCTTCTACTCCAGCAAATCCCAAGTGCATAATAAATACCAGGGCGGTAGAGAGCATCATCCAGACATTGTTTGTTGTGAGGAGATTTTGTGCAATCTCGGCTGACAAATCCATTGTTGTGGCCACATCTTGAGCCAACAGTGTTGCGAAATACTTCATAGGTTAGATATAGTTAAAAGAACGATATTCAGAATTTACGATAGGTTTGATGAATTAATTTGAAATCGAATGTAATTATATTATTGCTAATAAAACAAATCAATTTTTACATTTTAAACATTAATTCCTGATTTTGACTATTATTTACAACCCATTTTTTACATTTTTTGCAATAAATAATAGATTATAGGTCTCATTAAGAACTTATTACTAAATAAAATAATATTTGGTTTATATCTATAAAATTCTTCGAAACCGACTGCTAAACCGGATATTCAAAATTTTGGTAAAAAAAACACTGGACTTATGGAATATTATTTGTAAAAAATTGAAAAAACAGGATTTTAAGTCAATTGATAGATTTTACGAAAAATATAAAATTTTACTAATGAGATATTTTTTATACCCAACTTTTAAGAAAAGAACAGTTTTCCTGACAATACAGATGATTTTTAAGATCAATGGGCATAAAAAAACCGGCATATGCCGGTCTTACAATCAAAATAGAAATAGCTGGACTCTACTTCACCAAACTTGCATATTCTTTGGCAAAATAGGTGAGGATTACCTTGGCTCCAGCACGTTTTATACTCAGCAAAATTTCAAGCATAGCTCTATCATTGTCTATCCATCCTCTTTCCGCAGCAGCCTTTACCATACTATACTCACCCGACACATTATACGCTGCTATCGGTAAGGGGAAGTTTTCTTTTAAAAGGCTAATAACATCCAAATAGGATAGTGCAGGCTTCACCATTAGAAAATCGGCTCCTTCATCAGTATCTAAATCTCCTTCGATCAATGCTTCTTTCGAATTAGCAGGATTCATCTGATAAGTCTTTTTATCCCCAAACTTGGGTGCAGAATCCAACGCATCTCGGAAAGGCCCATAGAATGCACTGGCGTATTTAGCAGTATATGACATGATGGAGGTCTCCGTAAATCCATTTTCATCTAATAATTCACGTATATAGCCTACTCGTCCATCCATCATATCCGATGGGCCGAGGATGTCTACTCCAGCATCTGCCTGTGCTAATGACATTCTGGCCAAAATCTCCAAGGTCTCATCATTCAAGACTTTTCCATTCTTCACCAAACCATCATGGCCATCACTACTATATGGATCCATCGCCACATCAGACATCAGACAAACTTCAGGAAATTCCCTTTTGATCTCACGAAGCGCCTTCAAATAAAAAGTCTCAGGATTATAGCTTTCTGAAGCTATTGCATCTTTCAAACTATCAGGATAAGCAGGAAAGACATCAAAAGCTTGGATTCCAAGCTTCAAACAGCTTTCGATTTCGCTAAGCATGGTATCTATGGAATACCTATAGATACCAGGCATGGAATCTATCACAATCCTCTTCTTCATACCATCCACCAAAAACATTGGGAATAATAAATCCTTGACAGAAAGACTAGTCTCTTCTACAAGATTTCTAACAGCTTCGGATTTTCGATTTCTTCGAGGTCTACGTAACATAGCTTAATTGAAAAGTTGATTAATCTGGATGATATTCAAGTTTTGATAATCCTCAATATATAAGTCACAATTGGGTAATTCTTCTTTCGCATGGCTGGAAAGCACGCCAACGACTTTCATCCCTGCATTTATGCCAGCGCTTGCTCCAGAGAAAGAATCTTCAAACACTAAGCAGTTTTCAGGATTCACACCAAGTCTTTTCGCACTCTTCAGGTACACCTCAGGATCCGGCTTATGTTTTGCCACATCTTCCGAGGCCAGCTGTGACTGCATCTGACTGCCGATCCCAAGAGTGCTTATAATCAACTCAAGATTTGCCCTTGGGGCAGAAGTTGCAACAGCAGTAAGTAAATCTTCTGATTTCAGTTTTTCAAAAAAGTCCATAAATCCAGTAATTGGGTCAACTTCCGATTTGTAAATCTCTCTGAAAAGCCCTTCTTTCTCTTCCTCGAGCAAAGCCAGCTCGTCCCCTTCTATCTTCCTGCCTAAAAAATGACTCAAGATATACCCGTTATTTTTTCCGTACATATGCTCAGCGTACTCTGCTTGTGTTGGATTAAGATTTCGCTTCGCAAAAAATTGTTGGAAGGCAATAGAATGAAATGGATTGGTATGACAAATCACCCCGTCCATATCAAAAATGACAGCTTTTAACATGTATTGGTTCAGTTTTTTAAAGTAGCAAAATTAAACAAAAGACACTAAAAAACCCTCCCAAGTTCCAAAAACACAGGAGGGCTAATTCAATCAAATCCCTATCTCTACTTTTCAAAGGCAGCTATTGTCCTTTCTATAATATCACTACACTCATGAATCTGCTCTTCTGTCATGACCAAGGGGGGAGCAAAGCGGATGATATTACCGTGGGTTGGCTTGGCCAACAGACCATTGTTTTTCAACGCCACACATATATCCCATGCTGTGCTGCTCTCTTCCGAATCATTGATAACTACGGCATTTAACAGGCCTTTACCTCTCACAAGCTTTACCAGATCTGATTTATCCACGAGCTTTTGCATTCTTGTTCTGAAAACCTCTCCAAGCTTCAGTGCATTATCAGCCAATTTCTCATCTTTCACTACCTCCAGAGCAGTCATCACAATTCGGGCACCAAGTGGATTACCACCGAAGGTCGAACCATGCTGCCCAGGCTTGATTACATTCATCACTGGATCATCTGCCAAAACAAGAGATACCGGATAGAATCCCCCTGAAACGGCTTTGCCTAAAATCAAGATATCCGGTCTTACGTTTTCATGATCTACCGCAAGCAATTTGCCTGTTCGTGCTATTCCGGTCTGAATCTCATCCGCAATGAAAAGCACATTTTGCGACTCACACGCAGCTTTAGCTTCCTTCAGATAATTTAGGCCTGGCACATGCACTCCAGCCTCGCCTTGAATCGGCTCCACCAAGAATGCCACCACATCTGGATCGGCTAAAACGGTCTTTAATGCATAAATATCATCAAAAGGGATCTTGACAAATCCAGCTGTGTAAGGACCGAAGTTTTTCCGTGCATTCTCATCGCTGGAGAACGAAATGATCGTGGTAGTCCTTCCATGAAAATTATTCTCGGCTACTACGATTTTAGCACGATTTTCATCCACACCTTTTTTCTCGTATCCCCATTTTCGGGCTATTTTAATTGCCGTTTCCACTCCTTCTGCGCCCGTGTTCATAGGAAGCACTTTATCATAACCAAAATAGTCAGTGACATATTTCTCGAAAGGGCCGAGCACATCATTATGAAAAGCTCGGGAAGTCAACGTCAGGGTGCTTGCCTGCTCGATTAACGCATCCTTAATACGGGGATGACAATGTCCCTGATTAACAGCAGAGTAGGCTGACAGGAAATCATAATAGCGCTTGCCTTCCACATCCCAGAGGAAAACTCCCTCACCTTTGGCTAGCACCACTGGCAATGGGTGATAATTATGCGCTCCATATTTATCTTCTAATTCTATTGCTTGCTTACTGGAAATAATAGTCTGCATGTTTTTCGTAATTTTGTATACTATATAAATAAATAGCCGTCAAGGCCAAATATAGTAATTGCCTTTGCCCTAACCATGAAAGATCCAAAGAAGCCTCACCCTACCCCGATATTGAGTATGGGGGACTTTTATTACAATGATCGAGGACTAATGGTTTTTACTAAGAAATATCACTTAAAACGTGGGCATTGCTGTGGGAATGGTTGCAAACACTGTCCCTATTCTGAAGCCCAATAGAAATAGGAATATTTTTGAAATGCTTTGTTGCAATTCACCAAAAAGTTCCGATATTTGCAGACTCATTACAGAAACGGATACAATTTACTATACATTACCATGGCAAAAGTTTGTGACATTACCGGAAAAAGACCTCGAGTAGGTAACAACGTCTCCCATGCAAACAACAAAACTAAGCGTAGGTTCTACCCAAATCTTCATAAGAAGACGTTCTACGTTCCAGAAGAGGATGCATGGATCACTTTGAAAGTTTGTACTAAGGCATTGAAGACTATCAATAAGAAAGGTATCACTGCGGTTTTGAAAGAAGCTCAGGAAAACGGGATGATTGTAATCAGATAATCAAGGTCACGACCCTTAAACCAATACAAAGATGGCTAAGAAAGGCAATAGAGTACAAGTGATTATGGAATGCACGGAGCATAAAGCTTCTGGCTTGCCAGGTACTTCAAGATACATCACTACCAAGAATAGAAAAAACACTACGGAAAGATTGGAATTGAAAAAATTCAACCCGATCATGAAGAAAGTAACTGTTCATAAAGAAATTAAGTAATCTAGCTCGGAAGCAATTCCGTTAAAACAACAAGACCATGGCTAAGAAAGTAGTAGCAACCCTTAAAAAAGAAGGTGGCGTGTCTTACGCCAAAGTAATCAAAGCGGTAAGATCTGAGAAGACTGGTGCTTATACCTTCAGAGAAGAAATGGTTCCCTCCCCTTTGGTACAGGAAGCTTTGAAAAAATAAGTTGCGATTCGCAACATAAGTCATTCTAGTCCCTCTGTCCATCGGTCAGCAGGGACTTTTTCGTTATATTCCACTTTTAAAACGCACAAGCATGGGAATCTTTGGTTTCTTTTCTAAAGACAAGAAAGAAAGCCTTGATCAAGGTCTTCAGAAATCAAGCGAAAATATTTTTTCCAAACTCAGTAAAGCCGTAGTAGGCAAGTCCAAAGTGGACGATGAGATTTTGGATGAATTGGAAGAAATTCTAATCACCTCTGATGTGGGTGTAGATACTACTATCAAAGTAATCCGAAGAATTGAAGAACGGGTAGCCAAAGACAAATATGTCAATACTGGTGAGCTTGACATCATTCTTAAAGAAGAAATTGAAAACCTATTAAGAGAAAACAACTCACAAGATCTCCTGGACTTTGATCTACCTGAAGGAAAAAAACCTTATGTAATCATGGTGGTCGGAGTAAATGGAGTAGGCAAAACAACCACCATAGGCAAACTTGCCAATCTTTTCAAAACAGCTGGAAAGTCAGTAGTCTTGGGCGCAGCAGATACTTTTAGAGCAGCTGCTGTCGAACAGTTGATTCTCTGGGGTGAAAAAGTCGGAGTACCCGTAGTTTCCCACGGAATGAATACAGATCCTGCATCAGTTGCATTTGATGCGGTAAAGCAAGGAGTAGATACTAATGCCGATGTGGTAATCATCGATACTGCAGGAAGACTCCATACTAAAGTGAACTTGATGAATGAGCTGGGAAAAATCAAACGCGTGATGCAGAAATTTATCCCGGATGCTCCTCATGAAATACTATTGGTATTGGACGGGTCCACGGGGCAGAATGCATTTATTCAGGCTAAAGAATTCACTAAAGTGACCGAAATCACTTCCTTAGCCATCACCAAGCTCGATGGCACTGCCAAAGGCGGTGTGGTGATCGGCATCTCAGATCAATTCAAAATCCCTGTCAAATACATTGGCGTAGGCGAAAAAATGACAGACTTACAGATTTTCAACCGAAAAGAATTTGTCGATTCGCTTTTCACTAAGAAGAAATAGTAAATCTCACGCTATTAGATACTCCGCCCACAATCGGGGTATTTTTTTTTCGTAAATCTAAACTATATCCAAACTTTACTGTAATTTAGTATGATATCATTTTAACATCATACTAATATGGAAAAGGTAACTAAACCTATGTCGGGATATTTCATGATCCTATTCGTTCTTGGGCTTATCATTTTTGCAGTAGCACTTTTTATCCAGCAAATCATGATAGTAGTAGGTATTTTATCAGTGATAGTAGCTTTAATCTGTCTAGGTGGTTTTTTCATTGTGGAGCCCAACAAAGCAATGGTCTTACTGCTCTTTGGTGATTACAAAGGAAGTGTGAAAGCCAATGGTTTCTACTGGGTCAACCCATTCATGACAAAGAAAAAAATATCACTTCGAGTGAGGAACTTTGAAAATAAGCCTGTAAAAGTCAATGACAAAATCGGTAATCCTGTCATGATAGGAACCATCGTCGTATGGCAGGTGGAAGACACATTCAAAGCTACTTTTGATGTAGATGACTACGAAAACTTTGTCCATTTGCAATCTGATGCGGCTATTAGAAAGATGGCTGGACTGTATCCATACGATAATTTTGAAGCGGAAGAAGCAGAAATTACATTGAGATCTGGGGTTGAAGACGTGAATCACTCCCTTGAGCAAGAAATCAGTGAGCGGCTTCATCATGCAGGAATTAGGGTGATTGAAGCGAGAATATCACATCTCGCCTACTCTTCGGAAATCGCTTCTGCTATGCTGCAAAGACAACAAGCAACTGCTATCGTAGCTGCTCGACAGAAGATCGTGGAAGGCGCAGTAGGAATGGTAGAAATGGCTTTAGCTGATCTTAAGTTAAAAGACATCATAGAATTTGACGATGAGAAAAAAGCGGTGATGGTATCCAACCTAATGGTAGTCCTTTGCTCGGACAAGAGCGCCAGCCCAGTGCTTAATGTCGGGACATTAAATCACTAGCCAAAATGGCCAATAGGATTTTCAAAGAAAGCCAAACTTATGTGGGCACTTGGATCATGTATGTCATGATTTTGACAGAGGTACCTGTTCTGATCCTGATGATTGTACTTTACGCCACTTCTGATGAAAAACAAGAAATGGCTATTGCCTTGGGAGTAGTAATGGGTTCATTAATCTTAGTGTTCGCTCTGATTTTCAACTTGAAGCTAGAGACAAGGATTGATGATAAAAGCATTTCTTTTAGATACATGCCTTTCATCCGCAATTGGAGACAATTCCCAAAAGAAATCATAAAATCCCACGAAGTGATCAAATACAACCCAGTCACAGACTATGGTGGTTGGGGATTTAAGGGCAATAGAACAACCAAGGCATACTCTGTGCTTGGTGATGAAGGACTTCTTTTGGACGTGGGAGAAAAGAAAAAAATATTGATAGGAACAATGAAGTCAAAAGAATTGACAGACTTCTTGGAAAACTGGAGAGAGGAATAAGTTATGCCCAAAAAAAAAGCATTTGCACTGAGGTTGGATGAGAACATGATGAAAGCGCTTGAAAAATGGGCAGCAGATGAGTTCCGCAGTACCAATGGCCAACTCGAATGGATCATCCGAGAATCTTTGAAAAAGGCTGGTCGCTTACCAAAAGGAGATGCTAATAATACTAGCTTGGAATAAAACCGGGAACTCAACCCAAAAATAAAGTTTTGTGCCATAATAGAAAACACTAGGTGTATAGCCTATTCCACTTCTGAGGTAAAATTAGCATGTGACTAAAGACGACGGCAAGCCAACTTCGTCCTCCTCGTCTCCCTGCACTTTTGGGAATCCTAGCCTAATAAGCAAGGAGATTGGACTGACAACATTACAGAAAATCATCATAACCAATAAAAATCATGAAAAAACTCATTCTATTATTTACAGTTTTAGTTGGTTTGATTTGCCTATCTACCCCTGAAGTAGTGGCGCAGACAGTTAGCACCATTGGGATAGATGCTAAAACCCATGAAAAAGTCGAAAAGGCAAAAGTAAAGCTCATAAAATACAAAGAAGATCACCGGAAAGCTTTAGAAAAACGTCAAGACTTAAGAGTGAATTTTGAAAAGAAAAACTCTGCTGGCAAACTTTCTCCAAATGACATTGAGAAAATCACCAAGAAAATGGAAAAGCAAACTAAGTCCATCGAGAAGCTAGAGAAAAAGATGCGTAAGCTGGAAGAATTCATCAAGGAAAACGCCTCAATCTAAATTCCCCAATTAGTCTAACTCAGGTCTATAAAGTAATTCACTCTGTTCGAAATCATATAAGGTAAGCGATCTAAGTTCATAATACGCCACCCAAAAATCACGTAAAGATGCGTAAAAGGCTCTTTTATTAGAGTCTTTTTCATTTTGGGCAATATTGAGATTGGTTATGGTAACATTACCTGTCTGATATCTTTTAATCGCAATATCGTACCGTCGCTGGGCTACATCGTCAGCTACTTTTGTGACATTTAATCGCTGCTTGATCATCAGGAAGTTTTTCACCATAGTAAAAATTTCTTGCTGAAAATTAATCTGCTCCTGCTCTACTGTATAGTTTATTAACTCCTGATTTGCCATTGCCATAGACATTCTGGCTTTATTTCTACCCCAATCTAAGATAGGGACCGACAGCCCCAAACTAACCAGGGCTTGAGTGTTGGGTTTCTGATAGAGGTCGGGGAAATTAAAAGCAGCATTATTGTACCCATACCTAGCATTTAGCTGAACTTGGAAGCGCTGTCCTTTGGCCTGCGCTACCTGAGACTCTGCTTGAGCTTTTTGTCTATCAAATCCAATGGACTCTGCTCTGTTTTGAAATGCGAGGTCAATAGCTCGCTCAACATCAACTTCAAACTCAGGAATAGTAACAGGGGAAATCAGATTCAACTTAGAAGTTTGATTCAAGCCTATAAAGGAATTCATCGCAAATGCAGCACTTTCTAAGGAAAGCTGAGCCTCTGCCATCGCCTGTTGCGCATTAAGTACCGTTAATTCAACTTGCAGTAGATCATCCTCAGGAGTTATTCCTCGCTCATTTCTGCGCTTTTCTATCTCAAAAATATTTTCTGTATTCTTGAGATTTGTGGTGGCAATCTCGGAATTAACTTGGGCTGTCAAATAATCAAAATACAATTGCGTGACGTAAATAGAAACTTCCTCCATCTCCTTTACAAATTCCCGCTTACTCTCTTCAAATAATAAAGGCTCAATCTTTTTATCCCATTTGAATCGATTGTATGCAAAAATCGGCTGTTGCAATGCCACACTGATTGGCACACCAGAGTATCTTGTCTGAGGGGTTCCAGGATTCGAAAGAAAATTATCAAATCTATTCGTAGATGTACTCACCGAAACGGCCCCACCCGTTACCCCGATCACTTGCTCCAAACCCAATCCCAAATCCATAAAGTTTTGCTTCACCTCGATAAACTCGATGGAGCCATCGGGCTGAGTGATGTTGTTGTACTCCTGATAGTATTGGGGAATTGTACCAGTCAATCGAAGTTGTGGGTTATAATTAGACTTGAATAGCCTGTATTGCCAATAACGATTCTCTCTTCGCGTCTTTGCCCTAAGTGCTACTGGAGAATTATCCTTTGCCTGCTGCACCAGCTCCTTTAGGGTAAAAGTTGGCGTGTTTTGCGCATTTGAAAAATTGAAAGTTGTACCCAAAGTAAGTAGTACTAAAAGATACTTAAAAAAAAATATTGTCTGGATCTTCATAAAGGCAATTTTTTGGATTCAAAAAGGCAATTTATTCCTATCAACTAAAATACTGATTGATTCTTCACAAACAAGAATTTTATTGCACTTCAATTCCTAAAAAATCTAAAAAAGTAAAAGATTAATATTCCTTACGCTCTTTTTACCCCTTTGAGTAACTTGCTACTTGATTCCGACCAACCATGAAGACCATTATCAGTTTCGTTATTCGCTACATCCCTAGACCATTATTACAGCGAGTAAGTCCTATTGTAATGAGATTTTTTGCGCAGATGAATTCTGGCAAAGATGTCACCTGCCCAGTTTGTGAGCATAGTTACAAGAAATTCCTGCCATATGGACGGATTGCAAGAGCTAATGCACTTTGTCCAACTTGTTTATCTCTGGAACGTCATCGACTGATGTGGCTTTACCTTAAGGAAAAAACAGAATTTTTCACAGCCCCACTTCGAGTGTTGCATGTCGCACCAGAGCATTGTTTTATTGAGCGGTTTGAATCTTTAACAAACTTAGACTACATCACCGCAGACATTGAATCACCTCTGGCAAAAGTAAAAATGGATGTACATGATATTCCATTTCCTGAAAATAGTTTTGACGTCGTCTTTTGCAACCATGTCTTGGAGCATGTAGAAGATGACTTAAGAGCCTGTGCTGAGTTCAATCGTGTATTGAAGCCAAGTGGATGGGGAATACTCCAGTCACCTGTCTATGCTATCGAAAAGACCTTAGAAGACAACAATATTACTGACGCCGCAGAACGCGAACGTGTCTTTGGACAGCGGGATCATGTGCGCAAGTTTGGTAAAGACTATGCAAAACGCCTTAGAAAATCAGGGTTAGTTATCGAAGAGAATTTATTTGTAAAAGAGCTCTCTCCTGAACAAGTAAAGCAAAATGCACTTCCCTCAGAAGAGGTGATCTTTATATGTAGAAAAGGGAATTAACCTTTACTCCATTTCCTCAATAGCTCCCACGGCAATCCTATCCCATAAGACCAAAGTTGGATGATAGACGTGATCCAGCTCAGAAATCCAACTTTAGCAGATTTATATTGAATCGCCGACGAAAGTATCACGCCGGCGCTCCAGATTAATAATAACGTTGCAGTGAGTTGGAATAGCGATTTATTCACAAAATAGAAAAGCGGTATAAAAAGACAAAAAAGCAAAAAAGCTGTAGGTAACCAATGGACAAGTTTGATAGCACCGGGGTGAAATCTCGATACATTCACTCGATTCTTACCAAATGAAAACGCTTGCCTAGCAAAGGAAGCAACCGTATTTTTTCGCTTGTGGTACACAAAAGCTTCGGGAACTAATTCAAGTTTGAATCCAGCCATCTTTATACGGATGCTCCACTCTATATCTTCTCCTTGGTTTGGATCTGCAAATCCTCCAGTCACTTGAAATACTTTTCGTGAAACCCCCATATTGAATCCACGGGCTTGATACTTGGATGGATTTTTCATTTTACCACGAATACCACCAGTAGTCCATAAGGATGTCATGGCAAAATCCATCGCTTTTTGCAAAACCGAAAAATCCTTATCAGCAGCATCTGGCCCTCCAAAAGCATCAAGCATACGGCTTTCTATTGCTGTTGATAGCTTTTGCAAATAATCATCGGGCAATATCACATCAGAATCCAGAATGACAAAAAATTCTCCTTTGGCTGTTTTCATTCCATTGTTTCTGGCAAATCCTTGCCCCGTGTTGGGTTGTACCAAATATTGAATTTGAAGTTTATCGTTGAAATCTGTAATAACACCACCAGAATCATTCATAGAGCCATCTTCTATCACTACGATTTCAAAGTCTGAGAAGGCTTGCTTAATAAGACTTTGTAATAATTCGCGTAACTCTTCTGGTCGATTATAAACCGGTATGATTACCGAGAACTTCATCAAAAGTCGAAGTTTATCTCTTCATCAATTTTATACTCAGTCTCTTTGGATTGATTGGAAGTCATCAACTCAGCAATGAACCCTGTCACAAATAACTGAACTCCGATAATCAAGGCAACTAATGCTAAAAAGAATAAAGGCTGCTCAGTGATTTCCCGTACTTTATGACCTTTGCTTAACCCATATACTTTTTCGACAATCAACCAACAAGTGATAATAAAACCTGTCAAAAACGAAAAACTTCCCAAAAACCCAAAGAAATGCATGGGCTTCTTTTTGTAGCGATGCACAAAAGAGACAGAGATCAAATCCAGAAATCCATTCAAGAAACGTTCAATCCCAAATTTGGAATAGCCAAACTTTCTTGCCTGATGCTGAACTACTTTTTCACCTATTTTGCCAAATCCGTTCCATTTGGCAAGTAAGGGGATGTATCTGTGCATCTCTCCATAGATTTGGATATTTTTCACAACCTTGAGACGATAAGCCTTCAACCCGCAATTGAAATCATGGAGCTTTATTCCGGAGATCCATCTAGTTACTCCATTAAAAAACCGGGAAGGGATAGTCTTGCCTATTGGGTCATGACGCTCCTTTTTCCAGCCGGATACCACATCAAACTTTCCCTCTATTATCATCCCATACAACCCAGGGATTTCCTCCGGGCTATCTTGCAGATCAGCATCCATAGTGATCACTACATCACCACATGCCTTTTTGAACCCTGCATCCAGCGCAGCTGACTTCCCGTAGTTTCTGGTAAAATTGATCCCTTTCACCTCATTAGAATCATGAGACATTGAATTAATAACTCCCCATGAGCTGTCAGAACTACCATCATTTATAAAAATCAACTCATAAGAAAAGCCGTGATCATGCATGACACGGCTAATCCATTGCGTTAATTCAGGCAGAGACTCCTCCTCGTTAAATACAGGAACTACAACTGAAATCTGGGGCATAATTTAATAATCGAGAGACTTGTCTCTTTTCTTTAGGATTGCTCCCAAAATTAAGGCAATAATTGCATACACAATGAGTCCAAACCCAAAGTTCTTTAGCTGCCCAACCATTGTAAAGCTACTGGCTGTATCAGATCTTATTTTGTCCAGGACCGCAGGGTCCATGGCATCTGGATCCTGCCCAAAACTTTCCATCATGGATATGCTTGTCTCAAAAGCTTGGTCAGCCAATACTCCAGCCAATGAAGGGTCAATGACTTGAAACAAAAGGATTTGACCCGCCAAACCCACTAAGCCGGAGATTACGATGGCGATAAAGCTAAAATTGAAGGCCGTTCCAAAACTCATAAACCCACCCAATTCAGCTCTATACTGCTTGCCAAAGTAGATCATCAAAACAAAGAATATGATAATAGCCACAAGTCCAAACCACGGTGAACCTAGAAGCGTAGAATCAATAAAATACGCTATAAAAGTAAGTGCCAAAGACACTAAGCCAATTGTAAGCCCTGGCTTGATAGCTGCCTGAAAAGGTGATTGATGCTCTTCCATGAGTTCGTTAGTTAAGATTTTTCCTCAAAATAATAGATATAATAATAGTAAAAAACAGACCGGGAATGATTTTCCACAACGAATCATTCAACGCGATGTCAAATGGAACCATATTTCTGATGCTTTCCAAGGTCAAATCAAATGAACTTTCACCTACCTGGGCGATTATAGAAACCTTGCTTTCTGCTAATACATCAAGCTTAGAAAGTTTAATTTGATAAAATAAATCAGGATGTATTATTAATAGAATCCATATGCCAACTAGTGAAATTACTGATTCTAGCACATAGGTTACAAACCCTACTGACATACCCTCTGCAAATGATAAATAGTCATTATTGCTGTAATCTTTGAAAAATTTGATAGCCATAAAAATAGCGATCGGGGTAATAACATACCCGAATATCAAATTTAAATTAGTAGGGTCTGGATATAAGAATGATAGTGTGATGAAAGCAAGGATACTTAATACACCCGCAATACTTCCAAATTTGTAGGCTGAACTAAAGTACTTATACATCTACTTCTATTAATTGACCTTTTTGGATCACATATTTTACCTGGCCTTTTAGATCTTTTCCATACCAAGGTGAATTAGAAGAAAGAGATCTATTTGTCCGCTCATTATAAATCCATTCAGCTTCTGGATCAAAAATTGTCCAAGACTGAGTTAGTTCATATGGTATTATTCCCTTAGGCCCAGTTGTGATTTTCTCAATTAAAAGAGACCAACCAAGTTCTTTTTCAAGAATAACCATTGCCGGTAGAAATGTTTGTAAACCTACCATTCCAAAATTTGCCAAATCAAATTCCATAAACTTAGAATCTAGATCTTCTGGCTGATGGTTACTTACCAATGCATCGATTGTCCCATCCTTGAGGCCTTCAATCAAAGCTATTCTATCTGTATCTCCTCTGAAAGGTGGCAATACTTTAAGATTTGGGTCAAAGTCCATCAAATCACCATCTGAGAAAATCAATTGAAAAATCGATACGTCCGCAGTTACATTAAGGCCTTCAGCTTTTGCTTGTCTGATTAGATTTACACCCTTAGCAGTATTGATTGTTTGAAAATGAACACGTCCTCCAGCATATCGGAGAATCTCTAGATTTCTTTGGATTGCAACATCCTCAGCTAGATTAGGAATCCCTTTTACACCTAGCATCGTAGAGTTTTCTCCCTCATGCATATGCCCAAAAATTGCTAGCAACGGATCGTATGCATGATCAAAAAGCACTCCATTAAATTTCTGGAGGTACTGCAATATCTTCATATATCGGTCTCCATTGGCCAAAGGCTTCAACCCTTCTCCAAAAACAGAAACACCTGACTGATGATGCATATCAAGGATCTCCGTGAAATTTTCACCATCAGTATCCTTCGTTACAGCACCTTGAATCAAAAATTCTGGAGTATACCTTTTGGCTCGGTTAAGCACAAAATCCACATCCCCTTTGGACTGAATAACTGGAAGAGTATTCGGCAGTATTACAGCTGCTGAAAAACCACTTACTGTTAAGGATTCGGCTAAACTTTCAATAGATTCCTTATACTCTAGCCCTGGCTCCCCCATACCACACCTAAGGTCAATCCATCCTGTTGATAAAAGCCATTTAGAGGCATTTATTTCCTGATCAAATTTTAATGTATTGCTGGAAGAAGCAAGTTTAACTTCTCCATTTTCAAAAATATAATCCTTTGATTTTTCTAAACCATCAGAATGAATACTACGGAGGCCTTTAAATAGAATAGACATTAAAATTTACTTTGATGCAAAGCTGCAATAATATTCCAAAAATGAAAAATAGTATTTCAAAATAAGGTTTCTATAAAACGAAAAAAGCCAGCTGTTCAAGCTGGCTTTA
>NZ_JAYEEY010000017.1:0-120036 GCF_035156415.1 Algoriphagus persicinus | reverse complement strand
GACTACATTTAAGTCTTGTTTTTCCACACCTCAAAGTACATATTTTGAGTAAAACAAGAAAGGCTAGCCGAGTAATCGACTAGCCTTTTAAACTATCTACTTTTGAGACAGCCTCATTTGTATTAGGATATTTCTGGGCAATTGATCCTGAAAGGATCGAACCATGAATAGCCCCCGGTGCAACCGGGGGTAAAAGACGTTCGAAAATAGATGGCAATCCTGAAGGGATTGAACATTATGGGAGAAGGATTTACAAATTCCAAATAATAGAAAAGCGGAGTCACAAACTCCGCTTAGCGGAGGACTCCACATTCAACTAAAAAGCTCCAAAGATGAAGTAAAAACAGACAAGTGTAAGTAAGAAAGGTACAAATGTCCTCTAAAACCTGACATGCGTTAAGCTAAAAAAATCAAGCTTGATGCAAAAAGATACAGCATTGAGGCAATTAGAACCAAATAGGAATCAAAAAGCCGAAACAGTGTAGTAAAAAGGTGTAACGTTGAAGCTCAAAGATTCAAGCGATATTCAAAAAGCCTCAAATATGATGCGAAAAGGCGCAACGTTGAAGCAAAAAGCCTTAAGCGAGCAGCAAAAAGATCAAACGTTGAGGCTCAGAGGTTCAAGCGAGTTGCAAAAAGGGCTAACGGAGGACCTCCTAAGTTGAGGGGGTACTTCGGAAGTACCCCCTCCCTCCCACTTTTGAAGTATTTCAATAACCCTGACTCGTCGTATCATCCGAGAATGGGGAGTAAGGTGAGGCTAACAACACATTAACCATTTTAGCTAAATCGGTTGAAATTACCTTAAAGTTAAAAAGAGCAACTTATGTCTGCTTGAATTTCAAACTTTCTATGAGATCTATAAAGTATTGCGGACTCCAGATTGATAATGACGAATCATCTTGGATAAATCGTATTAAATCCTCCTTTATACTATTAAAGTCTACGCTTTGTATTTTAGCTCTTATTAGTTCTAAAACCTGCTCTTTGGTAATTGATTTTTCCTGCCAATCACCTGTATCTAAAGCTCTAAGTAGAAAATGAGAAAGATCTAAAGGGCTATCCAAATAAAGAATAATTTATCGTTATCAAAAGTTGTATTAGCAAGTAAGACCTGCAGAGCCTGGAAATTAAGGTAATTGCTGGTATTCTTTTGAACACGATTTACTTGTGATAAGAAGTTAGATAGACTCGATGAACTTCATTTTTTACAATTTTAAAACGGATAAAAGGATCTCGGTCCAGCCAGCCATTTTTAAGGCATATAAGAACGATCTTTTAATTGGCCAACACTTCACCGTGGTATTATGGCTGCAATTCTGGACTGTTTTAAGCCAAAAGGAATAGGAAGAGATGAAGTCGTAGTCCAAGGATTGGATATCCAAATCTTCATTTTTTGTACTTCCATCTCATAAATGCTCTGGTATGGCCCAAGGAGGTTCGATATCGCTGAAGCGTGCCTGGTGCATATTCTTTATCCAGAAGGGCCTCAACCTGATCATTATGCTCCTGAAAAATCTCCAAGATCATTCTTTTCTTTTCTCCTATTCCTAAGAGAATATTTTTTACTGCATCAGCAGTGACCTCTTTATCATGGTCCAGCAATACTTTTTTTGCCTGCAGGGCTTTGTAGTAAAGAGTATCAAGATACGAATTTAAGGTTTTTCCCTCCTCTGAATTTTCTGTTGCACGTCCGGCGGAGACATTCCACCTAGAATATGGACATAATCTTTTGGTGAACAACTCTTTAGCTATTCCATCAACAGTAATTCTCAGGTAAATATACCTTTCATCATTTTTGCTTTTTTGGATTGTTTCAGAAAGAAGAGCAATCCAAAGCATTTTTCTAACATAACGCACTGATATAGGTTAATAAAACTCGAAAAACAGGCTCTAAATCACAAAAAGTTTAAATATTGAACAAGTTGATATTCAAAGCATAATATAGATCTTAGTGCGTCTTTTTTTTCGAAGTAGGTGAACTACACGAATGACGCACTGGAATTACAGGCAATTGTGAAAACTTTAGGGGTTTGAATACAAAAAAGCCTGTAACACAACTAATTACAGGCCTTCGTATTTTCTGGAAAATCTTAACGTTTATCAACGTAAGTACTTGAAAATCAATTATTTAAATATATTTAAGGCAGAAACAAAAATAGGTTACAGATTTTTAAACCTGTAACCTATTGATATTCAATTCCTTAATAGTAGAGAGGAAGGGATTCGAACCCTCGATACCCTCACGAGTATACACGCTTTCCAAGCGTGCGCCTTCAGCCACTCGGCCACCTCTCTAGGTTGTTATACGATCCTTATCCTGAATCGGAGTGCAAAGAAAATTATTATTAGTGCCGTTTCCAAATTATCCTGGAAAATAGCCATTGAAATTGCTATCAAGCGCTCATCTCTCCAGCTAAGGGAACTTTCAGCTTCGCGATTACATCCGAATGCTTGTTCTCCTGACCCAATAAGAACATCAATTTCGTCACAGCTGCTTCAGTAGTCATATCGGTTCCGCTGATCACCCCTACATTCAGCAACTCTTTACTAGTCTCATATCTTCCCTGGATCACTCGCCCACCATTACATTGTGAGACATTTAGGATGATGATTCCTTTTTTAATTGCTTTTTGAAGCGAATTCATAAACCATTCCTTACTAGGACTATTTCCTGATCCATATGTTTCCAATACAATTGCTTTAAGCCCCTTTATATTAAGAGTGGCATCAATCACATTCTGAGTGATCCCGGGAAATAATTTGAGGATAAGTACATTATTGTCAAGTGAATTTCTATTCACCAATTTCTTGTGGGTTTCTAAGGGACGAATTGCTTGTGTATTATAATCAATCACAATTCCTGACTCTGCCAGCGGAGGATAGTTCTCTGATTCAAAGGCATCAAAATGCACGCTTTGCACTTTTTTGGAACGATTTCCCCTAAGCAGTAGGTGATTAAAGAAGATACAAACCTCAGGCACTATTGGCTCCCCATTGATCTTTGCGGTGGCGATTTCTAAGGAAGTCATTAGGTTTTCGCGAGCATCTGATCGCATCGCTGAGATAGGGAGCTGGGCTCCAGTGAATATCACAGGCTTATTCAATCCCTGTAGCATGTAGCTCAGCATGGATGCAGAGTAAGCCATGGTATCGGTACCATGAAGTACCACAAACCCGTCATAACTATCGTAATTCTCATAGATAATGTAAGCCATATCTTTCCAGTGACTCATTGTGACATTGGAAGAATCTATCGGCTCGGGAAAAGAAATCACCGTAATGGCAATATCCATGGTGTAGAGAATAGGGATCTTCTCCAGAATCTGCCCGAAATTAAATGGCACCAACGCACCGCTATCGTCATAGGCCATTCCAAGCGTTCCCCCTGTATATACTATAAGGACAGAAGATGTTTTGCTGGTACGTAGTGCCGTATTTAATCGTACTATTTTATAATTCATGATCCAAGCTCACCGAATAGGTTAAGGGCATTTTGTTTTGTCTTGAGAGCTACTTCCTCTTTCGCAATCTGAAGGAAATCTCCAATTTTCTCTGCAATAATTGGCAAATAAGCCGGAGAGTTCCTTTTTCCTCTAAATGGAACAGGGGCAAGGTATGGGGCATCCGTCTCCAAAACCAAATGATCAAGACCAATTGCTGGAATCACCTCATCCAAACCTCCTTTTTTGAACGTCGCTACTCCTCCTATACCCAACAAAAAGCCTAAGTCTATAATTTGCTTTGCCTGTTCCAAATTACCATTGAAACAGTGGAATATTCCTTTCAATTTACCGTCTTGCTCCTCCTTAACTATAGCTATTGTCTCATCCATTGACTCTCTACAATGTAGCACAATGGGCAAATCTCTCTTTTTTGCCCAATTGATCTGAATCTTTAAGGCCTCCTTTTGCTGCTCAAAAAATGTTTTGTCCCAATAAAGATCTAGCCCTATCTCTCCCACCGCTACAAACTGACGTTTATTCAGCCAATCTTCCATAATAGCCAATTGCTCATGAAAATCATCCTTGACATCACATGGGTGCAGTCCCATCATAGGAATGCATAAACCCGGATATTTGTCCTCACAATCAAGCATCGCTGCGATGGTCTCCACATCCACATTTGGCATGTAAATCCGCTCTATACCAGCATCTCTGATATCTTGGATGACCTGATCCCGGTCCGAATCAAACTTGGAAGAATAAATATGTGCGTGTGTCTCTATGTAATTCATATGATTATAATTTATCTTTTAAAGGCCATAACCTGTCCCGTGACGAAGGAAACGGGATGGAATCTCGCATATATTATATCATCCCAGTGTGTGACCCTTTGAGTCATGCTCGATTTCATGGGTATATTCTGGATTTCCATTTGGTCTTGGAAGGCCAAAAATAGTAAAGAATAGTAAGGACGGTGGTATTGAAATTATAAAAATCAAAAACGAACCAAGAGAACCCATTGATCTTCACTCCTGCTTTCCCTGCAACCCCATTCAGAAACGCTCNTAAGGACGGTGGTATTGAAATTATAAAAATCAAAAACGAACCAAGAGAACCCATTGATCTTCACTCCTGCTTTCCCTGCAACCCCATTCAGAAACGCTCCCTGTAGCAGTATTTTGATCAATCCTAGCATCAATCCAACTGCTGGATACAGCACTAAAAGGCCAATAAGCCCAATAAAATACCCCAACTGAAGTCCTAAAATCATCTTCCAATAAATCGGCAGAGTCATCACACCATTCATCCAGCGCTTCCGCTGATCAAGTAAGCTTCTAAAACTTGTTTCGGGCTTTGTCATCACCAGCATTTCTGGACTTACTTGCTGGGATATGTTGAATCCTTGCAGCTGAATAGCGCGTGAGATCTCAAGGTCTTCCGTAAGGCTAAAGGGCAAATTTTTAAAACCACCCGATTGCTGATAAGCTTCTTGACTGATCACCATATTATTTCCCAAACCCGTAGTCTGAATCCCGAGATCCGTAGCCACTTTGACAAAACCTAAAGTCAGCCACCAATCAAGTTCTTGGAAACGTTCAGCCAGTCCTCTGGCTTCCACCTGAGTAATACCAATCACCAACCCTACATTCCCTGTAAATGCACCGATCCCTGCCCGTATCCAATTTGGATTGACTTCACAGTCTGCATCTGTAAAAAAGAAATATTCTCCAGTCGCTTTTTCACCCAAAACCCCCAAGGCGTTTGCCTTACCATTCCTGTTATATAATGCGGCTTGAGAAGAGTCAATGGTCAGAAAGGTTCGGTTCGAACCCGCCGCACACCAATCTTCCAAAATACCCGCAGTGCGGTCTGTACTCTGATCATCAGCAAACAAAAACTGGATTCGCTCTACAGGAAAATCCAATTGCTCTAAGGATCTCAGTAGGTCTGGAAGATCTCTTTCCTCATTTCTGGCTGACACTAGTATGGAAATAAAGGGCAAGTCCGAGGATAACTTCTCGTTATGATTTTTCCAGAAAAAATTTATCCGTATCAAAACGATGACAAACTGAATCAAAATCAGCCCAACTATTCCGATGCCAAGCCAGAGCATCATAGCACTTCCGCTTTCCAGCCCATCTCCAGTATGTAATCAAGATACTGTGGTAGTATCTTAGGCAAAAGTTCCTGAGTTTTTGACTGATCATGAAAGACTGCAATTGAACCAGCTTTGGTATGTCGTATAGAATTCTTCAAAACAACTTCTGGTTTCAAACGCTGATCATAATCACCCGAAAGCATATCCCACATCACTACCTGATGGCATCTGGCAACCTCCACAGCCTGACTTGATTTGATCAATCCGTAAGGCGGCCTAAAAAGCTTTGTCTCAATCCCCAAAACATCTTCAAGCGCCCTATCGCATAGCTCAATGTTATCTAGATAGATAGACTTTTCTGTTTTCCACCCATTCAAGTGATTAAACGTGTGGTTACCTACCTTGTGGCCCAAGCTGACAAGTTGCCGGGCTAGCCTTGGATATTTGCGTACATTATCTCCTACCACAAAAAAAGTGGCTTTCTGATTTCTTTTGGCCAATTCCTGCAAAACATAATCCGTAACTCCAGGTACCGGGCCATCGTCAAAAGTCAAGTAAACTGTATTCTCAGCAGCACTTTTTCCCCAAATCCTGTTTGGATAAAGCTGTTGAACAAGCTTCGGGACTGTATGCCAAATCATATCATTGGAACCTTAAACTCAGCAAAGTCAAATCATCCCGGAGGGGTACATTCTTCGAAAACTCCTTGATTTTCTTCAAGAACTTCCTGTGAAAATCATCTGGATCCAGCTTTAGATTCTTGGATACAAATTTCTCCAAACGCTCCTCACCGTACTCTTCCTCAGATGGATTCATCGCTTCTGTCAATCCATCAGTGTATAGATGCAGCGAAAAGTCTTTTAGGTCATCTCGTCTACCTATTTCCAGAAATGGCAACTCATCAAAAGCCCCCAAAATTGTGGTTCCTGCATGTAGACTCTCACATTTGCCTGTTTCTTCTCTGCACAGCAATGGGGGATTATGACCTGCATTCACGTAAGTGAGCTCACGGGTTTTGAAATTGAAGTACCCGAGAAAAAAAGTAATGAAGCGCTCTCCATGTGTGTTTTCATACAAGGTATAGTTCAGCTGCTTCACGACCATTTCCAGGTTTGCATCGCTTCGCAAAAGTGTACGTAAAGCCGCCTGGAAATTTGACATCAAGAGCGCTGCAGAAATCCCTTTGCCGGATACATCAGCAATACAGAAGTAAACCTCATCTTTGGATTTGCGGATAAGATCGTAATAATCACCACCTACCATACTATGAGGCAAGTAGGTTACTTTCGCTTTCAGCTCTTTATCTAAAGGAAGCTCGGCAGGAAAAAGCATCTGCTGCACCTGAGAGGCTATAGCCACCTCCCTATTTAAGATCTCCTGCTCCAGCTGTTTTCTGGCAAATCGCTTATTTTCCAGAGCCACCACTAGAATGTTGGTCAGTGCTTGTGTGAAATTAAGATCCAAATCCAATCTCTGATCCTTCCTTTTCAAAAAAAGAATCGCAAGCATCTTGTCCTTATGGTAAACTGGCAAATAGGTTTCCAACTCCTCAAATGAATATTCCTTCTCCAGCTCCAGCCGCAATTCACCGGTGGATTTCTCATCCAGCACCTGATTAGTAGCTATGAGCACAGGTACATTCCCTTTCACCCCATGTGAGATTTTATTTTCAAAAGCCCCTTCCTTGGCCACATAGAGTATGAGTGCTTTGATATTCAGGTGCACAAGGCAGGTGAACTTGAAAATATTAAGCAAAACTGCCTCAGACTGGTTTTCATTTATAGCCTGAGTGATCTCCAGCAGAGATTTCAGTTGCAGTTCCTTGCGTTGATATTTGTGTGTTTCTGTGGTCAATTTTATCGTGTATTATGTGCCATCAGGCCTTTTTTAGACGCCAAAAAATATAAATCCTTTCCTTCCTTACTAATATCCACCGCTCCGAATCTTTCTGTATCCGGATCATCCAGACATTTGATATATCCTTGAGAAAAAAGGCGCTGCAAAGTCGTTAACAGCACTTCCTCCTCCCAATCCAATGTTTCCAATAGATATCCGTAGGATTGGACGAAATAAAGCTCGTCCATCAAGTCAAATTCCTCGTCGTTCATGTTCTGATTTTCAGATTCAAAATTAAGTGTATCCTCCTTTCTGCCAGTAAAGAAACTAAAGTATCATAGAATTTAGTAATCATTAGAATTTAGCCCACTTCGGTCTGCTGTCTTCGGTCTTCCTGCCCGATAAGCAAAGAAATTTTGGGGACTGGCATTATTGAGGATAATCATATTCAAAATTAACACTTCTCTAGTTCCCCCTGCCTTTCCATGTGAATTTTCCGCTCAAAGCTCGAATCCCAACTCTAAATACATAGAATGGATGCACAAAGGATGTCTGAAGGATCATTCGATTACTTGGTTGGCTGTTCAGACTTTTCAAAACTTTACCCAAACTAATTTTCTCTGCAAATATTTTCATAAGCCAACCTAAGGCAAAAGCCAGTATTCCTTTGGCTCCCAAGAAAACCAAAGAAAAACTTCCAATCCATACCAACTGAACAAAAAATGCTCCAGCGGCAGACATAGCATGCGAGATGGAGGAATGTGCCTTCCACTTACTCGCCCAGCGAACACGCTGACTGATTAATGACTCCCAAGTAGGCTCTGCCTTTGTTTTGACTAAAGATTCCAAAGTTGTCAAATAATGACAAGCACCTTTGCCATAGCATAGATGGATTTTCTTCAAGAGAAACTCATCATCCCCTGAAGAAAATTCGCGATTCCCCTCGTATCCATTTACTTGAGCGAAAGCTTCTTTTCTGTAAGCCAGATTTGCCCCACTACACATCAAGGGACATTTTTTGGCAAAAGAGAAATTCGTCATCAACAGAATACTTGCCCAGTCCAGGGATTGAAATACCTCCAACAACTTGCTTTCTGCCTCTACCATCACCGCTCCTGCTACTAATTGAATCTTTTGATTCTGAAATGGCGCAATCATATTCTCAACCCAAAATTCATGAAAATCACAATCTGCATCGGTGCATAGGATAATTTCTCCTGTTGCCATTTTTACACCAAATTCCAGCGCACACTTCTTTCCCTTTTTCTGACTTCGAAGGACTTGGATGCTTGGATTTTCTTCAAAGTACTTTTCCAAAAGCTGAAAAGAGCCATCCTCAGAATGATCATCTAGTAGCAAAATGCTAAGATTTGGATACCTGAGCTTTTTTAGATGTGCACTCAAACTTGGGATATTCCTTACTTCATTTCGAAAAGGAATGATAAGTGTCACTTCTGGAGTAAATGAATGATCTATAGCCTTACCTTCATTTATTTCCCAAAATCTGCTTATCCACCAAAGCAATGTGAAGTAACTCAGAGACCAGATGAGGTAAAAACTTAGCATGTTTTGGGCTAACTTGCGCCAGTGAGCAAAGAACAAGAAAAAGCACCAAAGGAAAAAATCATTTTAGGCATAGATCCCGGCACAAACGTCATGGGTTACGGGGTGATTTTGACAGAAGGAAAAAAGTATAAACTCCTCCAATATGGCGTAATTCATCTAAAAAAGTATGAGACGCATGAGTTGAAACTCAAGAAAATTTTTGAACGGATCACGAGTATTTTAGAAGAATTTATGCCGGATAGCGTGGCTTTGGAAGCTCCATTTTTCGGCGTAAATGTGCAATCCATGCTCAAGCTCGGCCGAGCTCAAGGTGTAGCAATGGCAGCGGCACTGGCAAGAGATATTCCTATTACTGAGTATTCGCCCAAAAAAGTAAAGCAGTCAGTCACCGGAAATGGCAATGCCTCCAAAGAGCAAGTTGCCGCTATGCTTCTGACACTTTTCTCCTTGACAGAGCTCCCCAAAATGCTGGATGCAACT
This sequence comes from Algoriphagus persicinus, assembly GCF_035156415.1. Taxonomy (NCBI): domain Bacteria; kingdom Pseudomonadati; phylum Bacteroidota; class Cytophagia; order Cytophagales; family Cyclobacteriaceae; genus Algoriphagus; species Algoriphagus persicinus. Next base: position 110,610 of record NZ_JAYEEY010000017.1, on the reverse strand, counting down.
GATGCTTTGGCGGTAGCATTATGCCATCACTTCCATGAAGGAAGAATCCAGACTAAAGGCAGAAATGCTGGTTGGAAATCTTTCATAGAAGAAAATCCAGATAGGCTGAAAAAATGAAAACCCGGCTATCACCGAGCTTTCGAATGCTATTTGATGCTGAAGATCAGTTAGAAATCTATCCCAACAGATAATTTCAATACGTTGTTTTTCACATCTTGATTGAAGTAGTTCAAACTTTGAATACCAAAATCATAGCTTACCTGAGCATTCAAATTCAACGGCAGTTTCACTCCCACACCTACTATGCCTGCAATATCATAAGCCTTGATAGCTTCTGTGCTGGTTTCAGTGTTTCCCCCTGCTTCATATTTTCTTGAAACCAACAAAGACCCCTGTGGACCGACAAAAACGTTGAGAATAGGTAAGAAATTAACCCGGAGGAGTAAAGGCAAATCTACATAATTCAGACGTTCCTTGGTTTCTCCGGCTGTAGTTTGATCTATCCTATATCCTTTTTGTGAATATTGAATTCCTGGTTCTATGGAAATAAAGCCCAACTCTTTTCGATAATAGACGCCTGCATGAATCCCGCCAGTAGCATCAGATTCAAAATTGGAGAAATTAGCCAAACTATAACCAGCTTGAACGCCAAATTGCGCATTGGCCGTACTGAAGAGTCCTAAGGCAAAGCATAAAATCAAAAGCTTTTTCATAAAATATTGATTAGTTTATAAAGTATAAGTGTAGTATTTAATGGATTCAAGGCTAAAATTTGAGATATTTTCAATAAAAAACGCGTGTTGATGTGCTTCTTTTTAAATTAACTGAATCAAACCTAGGGAAAATCTAAACTATACCCTTTGCCATCATCACTTTTTAGTAACTAACCTATGGAAAATTTCTCAACCCTATTTAGCAAATTTCCTACCACAAGTGACGAAGCAAAAGCAGCTTTTGCGAGCCACCTGGAAGAATTTGAGGTTGAAAAAGGCTTCTTATTAGAAAAAGAAGGGCAAGTCAGCAAGTACCTCTATTTTGTGGCGGAAGGATCTGCTCGAAGTTATTACTTTCGAGAGAACCGAGACATTACAGTTTCATTTACGCTAGACGAGGAATTTGTCACCGCTATGCATTCCTTTATCACTCGGAAACCCTCCTACGAAAACATCGAAACGATGGAGAAAAGTAGGGTTTTCAAAATCTCCTATGAAAACCTGCAAACATGCTTTCTCGAATTTCCAGAATTGGAGCACGCCTATAGGTTGATTTTGGAGCAGTATTATATAGTGCTGGAGGAGCAACAGATCTTCACCAAATTCAAAACAGCTAGGGAAAGATACCTCGAACTGATGCAATACCGACCAAAAGTGATTCAAAAGGCATCTGTAGGTCAAATCGCCTCTTTTCTAGATATGACCATTGAGACGCTCAGTAGGATAAGAGCCAGAATCTGACCCAACTCCTTTTAAGACCCACTTCCCTTAAACTGATCTTCCTTGTAAGCATAAAGCACGTTGAAAGTAGTCAATGAACCGTATGCTCTGGTGATATACTGCTGCAACCCAACTCGATCTTCGTCGTCCAACTTTGGATGATTGTTGATGTTTTGCTCCAAAACCCGAAGCTTTTCACGCACCATCACAATCTTATGAAAAAAGGTCGCCATCGGAATCTCCTTGCTTTGCAGTGCCGAATCATTGGGCTCAAACACTACATTCCCTCCCATCCACTTTCCCCCTAATGTAACAATCGGAGCTCTCTCCGAAGTCTGGATTAGTGCTTCTCGAATCGCCCTTTCCACATCCTTCATCGTGAGCATAGGGAAATCAGCCACCTTGGCTTCCTCCACAGTGAAGCCATCATAATCTCGGGCAAGTGTCTTTACCTCCTCGGTATTATAAAAGTAAATCTTGTAATAGGTATCATCCAGAGACAGTATCATTCCTGTTCCGAATTTTGGGTGAGATAGTTTGCTTCCCGGTGCTAGTTCACTTGCTGATGCCATTGTAAATAAGGTTTAGGCATCCAAAATAAGGAATTTTGACAAATTCATACCCGGTAAAAATATAACAGAAGCAGTATTTATGATATCTCACCAATTGCAAAACTTCATGCACTATTGTGATGCTATTTCAGGATGAGATAGTCCGATACAACTCCGGTTGCCGCAATAACTTCTGGATTAAAATGAAGAAAGGCTTCAAAACCTTATAACCTTTCCACCTTTAACCTTTAACCTTTAAAGAGTTTACGCCTTAGTCAGCTCCCTCTTTTCCTTGATCTGATTAACTGACTTCTTCTCCTTATTTCTTCTCCCCCACCAGATCAAAAATCCGGTAATTGGCAATGACGCAATAATTGCACTTAGGCAAAAAGCCAAAATCTTACCCGGTAAGCCGGCGATCGCTCCCACGTGAACATCGTAATTCATCCGCATGATTTTCTGGGCTACAGTAGCTTCCTCAAATCGGTTATAAAAATGCTCCACAGGGAGTTCTTCCAGTGTATTCTGATCAAAATAGCGATAGTCAGCTTTCCAATAAGTCGATGCATCGGGATTCGCATTGGCCGCAATAGCAGCTCCTTCGAAGTCGGGGGTATGAACTTCTATCCAATCAGCATTGGGATATTCCGCATTCATTTTCATCCAGACTGCATCCAATGCAGAGATTTCCCCATGGTAAGTTTGTGTAGAATCTGAAACTGGGTTGTAGTACTCTACAAATTTATCACCTCCCGAAGCTACAAAATACACTCCATCTCTAAACCACAAAAAGCCCCAAACCAAGCCGGTCACTGCGAAAACCAAGGCAAAAGTCATCACATAAAACCCTAGCACCTGGTGTAGGTCATAGTTCTTTCTTCTCCATCTCGAAGACCATTTGATCTTCAGACTCTGATTTAGATTCTTCTTTTTCTTTGGCCACCAAAGGATCATACCAGAGATCACCATAAAAAGGAAAACCAAGGTAAATGAAGCTACCACAGGCTGACCAATCTCAGGAGGAAGCCAGAGATAAAAATGTCCGTCCAAAACGATTCGGAAAAAATCCGCGTATTCATCCTTGAGCTGGAGTAATTCCCCACTGTAGGGATTAATATAGGCGATTTGGTAGTGATCATTTCCTTCGCCATAGCTGAAAAATATGGCTTGGGCGGATTTCTCTCTGGTGGGATAAAGTATCGCATGAAGATGCCCTTCCGGAAAAGCTTCTTGGGCAATTTTACTGATTTTGCTCGGAGCCAAAACAGCCCTTTCCTGCGGCTCAACAGATAAGAAAGGATAGGTCAACTCTTTGATTTCTGCCTGAAACGCATAGATACAACCTGTGACAGCCACTATAAGCACCACTAGCCCGGACGAAAGTCCAAGCCAGAGGTGAATTTTTCCAATCGATTTTCTTAAACTCATCAGAATCTATAATTGAGACTTAAAGAAGCGTTTCTTAAATTCTGAGGTGTCACGGTGGACCACCCAGAGTAATACTTTTGATCCGTCAGGTTGTTTACTTTTAGAGCCAAGAAATACTTCGAGCCGGTGTAAGTAAGTGAAGCATTAAACACCTGATAAGCAGGAAGTGCAAATGCCCCAATATTTGCTCTATTCATAGTTAAATATTCGCTTGCAGTATTGCCGCCAAACCCTAGCCCGAGGCCTTTCAAACCACCTGCTGAGAAGGAATAACTTGCCCAGAAATTAAACAAGTTCTCTGGTCCCGCTTCCTCAGGGCGAAGGCCTAGGTAGCCACTTTCAGGGTAATCTTCAGTCACTTCAGCGTCATTTTTACTAAAGCCCGCCACTAAATTCAATCCTACAATCGGCTCGGCGATCAGGCTGAATTCAAACCCTTTACTCACTACTTCACCACCTTGGATGGAGTGGTTGATATTAGTTGGATCAGTCATCAAACGATTAGACACGGTGATAGTATAGTAGCTGGCCGTTGCCGATATTTTGTCTTTATACAGGTTGGTCTTCACACCGAACTCATATTGGTTAGCTTTCTCTGGATCAAAAGTTTTTAATCTAGTATTAGTCCCATCAGCATCACTTACATTGGCTGGAGCGATATTCACAAAGCCATTCATATAGTTACCGAAGATGGAAACTTTGTCTTTTACGGGCTGATAAACGAGCCCGAATTTCGGCGATACAGCTGTTTGTGTATTTGCTTCAGAGTCCGATCCCCAGGCTTCATTCTTGAAATTATCAATTCTCACACTTGCCATAGCAGAAAGCTTCGGTAGCAATTCGATCACATCAGACACATAAGCACTCACGATTCGCGTATTCCCTGTAGTATTTCCTTCAAAAGTACCTTTCAACAGCTCATCTACTCCAGCCTGAGTCAATATACCCGTGTCAGCGCCATCAGAGAGCGTCACTACTCCATTCCCGACCCAGCCAGAGCTGCTATTCAACATATCTGCATCATAATAATCCAATCCCACGATCATCTTGTTTCGCATGGAACCCAACTTGAAGTCACCGATGAAGTTTTGCTGAATATCAGTGGTCAAGGTCTGCGCGTTGCGATCTGAAATATATCGGTAGAATGAGTCTCCGTCACTGCCATCAAATAGGTAGTGGTAATATCCGTCAGATTTAGTGGAACTTCTGGATACAACTGTCTGGGATGTCCAGCTATTCGAAAGCTTGTAGAAAGCCTGCGCCTGAAGTGCATAAGAAGTATTATTGATACTCAACTCACTTCCTGTAAATGATTTCTCATAGTTTTGCTCAAAAAGATCAATAGATGAGAAAGTCAGCGGATTGTTTCTATTCAAGAAAATCATCGGTGCATTTACAGAATTTGAATTCAAAAATTCCGTATTGATCAAAAAGGTCAGGCGCTCACTTGCTTCAAATTTAAAAGATGGGGCGATGAAAAAGGAATTTCTCCCACCAGCATCTTGGAACGTATTGTTTGACTGATAAGCAGTATTGACACGCATAGAAGCAGTTTCATTCAATGGGACATTTACATCTGCTGTCAGGCGGTTTAGGCCGTAGCTACCTGTAATGAATCCGACTTCACCTTTAAAAATATCACTTGGGCGCTTGGTAGTGATATTGATCAGACCTCCATAAGAAATCACAGAGCTACCATATAGTGTCCCTGAAGGCCCTTTGATCACGTCCACACTTTCCACATTTGCAGGATCAAGACCGCCGTTATTCAGGCTTGGCATGCCGTTTACCATGGTTGGTTGCACCGCAAAACCCCGCATAGAATAATATTCTGCCCCGTCGCCTCCACGTCCGGTCGATTCCCAACGTCGTGTGACACCAGTCGCATTTTTAAGAGCGTCATTCATAGTGGTCACAACTTGCTCTTTTAGCAGTTTCTGCGAAATAGAATTGTAAACCTGGGGATTCTGTAGGTCCGTAAGTGGCAGTTTAGCTATTGTGAAATTGCTGTCTGAATAAAATCTGTTTGCAGCCTGATCTGTTACGATGACTTCCGACAGATCCGTGGAGCTTTCTGCCAAAATAAAGTTTACAGAAAGCGTCTCGCCAGCATTGAGCTGTATGTTCTTTTCCTGCTTTTCGATTCCTACAAAAGATGCATACACTGTATAGTAGCCCGGTGTGACATTTTTGATTTCAAAGAAGCCATTTCTATCGGTCGCATTTCCTTTAGCGAGGCCTTTGATTCCGACATGAACAAACTCCATCGGCTGCTCATCCGAGGTAGTTACAAATCCTTTGATGCTGGCAGACTGTGCAAAAGCTGCAAAAATACAAAGGCAAAATAGGGAGGTTAGGAGTAAAATTCTACGATTCATCTTGGTTTGGTTTTCAAATATTTCTCAAACCTATTAATTAGATTAATTCTAAACAAGCCTTATTTAGAATTAATCTAATATTAAAGTAAAAAAATATATTCAGCTTAATTCTACGTTCTGCTAAGCTGCCAGTAAGCCTCACTTCCTAACACAATTCCGCCAGATTTGCTGTGGCAATGGGAGAATGTAACCGAAGAAATGAATAAATTTAAACGCTATAGAAATCACATGAAATCGAGCATGACTCAAGCGTCACACACTGGGATGATTATCTACCATGCGAGATTCCATCCCGTTTCCTTCGTCACGGGACAGGTTATGGCCGTTAAAAGGCAATTATAATCATATGAAAAACCTGTCTCGCTATTTCCTACTAGCTATTTCTGTCTTTTTAGGATTTACCTTTTGGGGTTCAGGTATGGCCAAATTGTTCTTTGAACATAGATTCTTTGGATGGATTGGTCCGGTTTGGCTGATCGAAAGACTGGAACCTTATGGGCTGGGGCTCTATGGGAAATTCATCGCCTTCAGTCAAATCACCATTGGATACCTGCTGCTGACCCTGCGCTACAAACTTATAGGCAGCATTATGATGCTTCCCCTGATTGGGAATATTCTGATGGTGACCATTTCTTTGCAATGGCAAGGAACACCTTATGTTTTGGCATTTCTGCTTCTCTTGGATCTGATTATACTTTGGCAGTACCGGGACTTTTTCAGGCCACTGATCGACGAGGGGAAAAGCTGTTATACTATCAAACCGCGCAATATCCGCACTAGGAATGGACACCTTGTGTGGCTCTCAGGTCTCGGGCTACAGTTCTTTTCCATTCAGGTTTCGTATTGGAATTGGATGACAGCCTGTGTGATAGTGGTGATTGGCCTAGTACTTTCTGGGTTAAGTTTTAATCTGGAAAAAAATGTGATCAAAAAGACCTGGAAAAATCAAAAAAATCCCCATTAGTACATTACCTTTTTTTACAAGTCTGAAAAACAAATTACCCTAAGCTTTGGCTCCTGAGCGAAAGCCCTGAATATAATGCTTAAGCATACTTGCCTGTGTATGTGTAACCTCAGCAGGTTTAACTAGAGAAAGAAAATCATCCAAACCCATTTCATCAATCAGAGAACCAAATGAAGAATTTAGAAAGGATGTGGAAGGAGGAGACGCGCCAAGAAATGACAACTGAATTACCTCTCCATCTTTCAACTTATTCTTGAGCACCAAATAAAGGGAGTACCCAGCTGCATTAGAATAGGTGTCTGAGACTATGTCTGTTAGGAGAATTTTCATGGGATGCAAAATTAGATTATTTGATTACCAATCCAAAAAATCTACGGTTTCAATGTGACTTAAGTTATCAACTTTGATGGAGATCTCTATCACTGTTCCCACAAAATTTTGAATAGGATTAATGAAAAATTGATTGCCAGAAACCCCACTTTGCATTTTGACTTCTCCTTAGAATAATTTCCATTGTCCTTTGTTTGCAGTAACAAAGGATGAAATAGTATCCAGTCCCTTACCTGCATTGTAGGGTTTGGATTGAGTGGTCTTATTAATTTTTAGAGCCCATTCCACAGCGTCAATTTGTGAAAGCTTACTTAGACAATGATCTGTCAAATACTTATTGACTGTAAAAGGAATACCAAAGCCTAAATCAGCTACAACTAGTATAATGATTCTATGACGAGGATAATACTGACAAAAAACATAAGCATCAATAGAAGATTTGGCCTAAAAAAGAATTTTCAAAAACCTTATTTAAGCAGAAAATAAGACATTTAACAGTATTTATTGCTAACTATACTCAGGATTATTTAAAGATTCCTTAATAGAATAATTCAAAAAAATGAGCTTTTAACGACTACATTACTGGTACATTTCCACAAAACTTCCATAGGATGAACACTGCATTTAAAATAACTTTTGCCACGCTATTTTTACTTTCACTTACCGCCAATCTCTTTGCCCAAAAATTCCTTCCAACGGAATTCCCTGACCGGGTCGTGCTTACTTGGTCGGATGATCCTATGACTACCCAAACTGTGACCTGGAGAACTTCCGCTGACGTGAAGGATTCAAAGGCACAGTTTATCCTAGCTCCTAATACACCAATTTATCTCGACAGCGTAAAGACTTTTGAAGCTAAAACAGAGTTTCTGGATGTGGACAGTGTGCAGGCAAATTATCATTCGGTGACTTTCCCTAATCTGCTGTCAGCTACCACTTATGCCTATAGAGTGGGCAATGAAGGGACTTGGTCAGAATGGTTTCAGTTTACCACTGCTCCTGAAAAAGGCACTCCCTTTTCTTTTATCTATTTTGGTGATGCGCAGAACAACCTCAAGTCTCAGTGGTCTAGAATTATCAGACAGGCCTATTCCAATTTGCCAAAAGCTGCATTCATGCTACATGCAGGTGATTTGATCAACAGTACCCAATCCGATTCAGAATGGGGAGAATGGAATTATGCTGGTTCATTTATTAATGCAATGATCCCGAGTATCGCCACTCCTGGCAACCATGAATATGATAGCGAAGAAGATGGTGCTTTAGTGCTGGATTACCACTGGCAGAAACAATTTACGCTTCCTGAAAATGGCCCTGAGGAATTCTCAGAGACAGTCTATTACATAGATTACTCAGATGTAAGAATAATTTCGCTGAACTCGCAAGAGATAGTTGTGAATGAAAACGCCATGGCTACCCAAAAAACATGGCTGGAAAAAGTACTTTCAGAAAACCCCCAAAAGTGGACTATCATTACTTTTCATCATCCAATTTATTCTACGGGAACTGGACGTGACAACAAGGAATTTCGAGAAGCTTTCAAGCCTATTTTTGACAAATATAAAGTTGATCTTGTGCTTCAAGGACACGATCATTCTTATGGTAGAGGAAGGAATCTACCTTCTGGAGTAGCCAATCAAGACCCATCCGCCCAAGGACCAGTATATGTCGTCTCGGTGAGCGGGCCAAAAATGTACAATCTCACTTTTGACAAATGGATGGATCGGGCAGCCTCCAACACCCAACTATATCAATTAATCAGCATAGAAGGCAATCGACTCAGCTATGGCTCCTATACCGCCAAGGGTGATTTATACGATGGTTTTGACCTTATCAAAGCAGAAGGCAAGCCAAAGGTATTCATCGATAGAGCTGACAAAGCCATTCAAGAAGCTATTGAATTGACACCGGGATCTGACCAAAAAATGACCCCTGAAGAAATGGCTGATTACATGCGCACTTACAAAAAAGGCCAATGATCTGCGGCCGTCCAAACACATTACTTTAACAAAATACAGCGTTTCAAGTTTAAAGAGTAAACACGTAAATTGTAAACTGGCTGATTTATTGCTGAATAATTAGTTTACAGATAAGTACCTTTACTGCCAGTACACTAAACGCTCATATTCATTAAACACTTTTTTGCCAAATCTCTAAAGATTCTGGGTATTGCGATCACCATAATTTTGGTGATTGCTGTGGCTCTGATTCTATTCATACGTAGCCCTTGGGGTCAGGGGATCATTGTGAACAAAGCCACCAGCTATGTTTCTAGCAAAACAAAAACAGAAGTATCAATAAAGCGTCTTTTTATTACTTTTTCAGGCAATATTTACCTGGAAGATTTATACTTGGAAGACACAAATGGGGATACCTTAGTTTATTCTAAAAACCTCGAAGCCGGAGTGGCTTTTGCCCCACTGCTCACCACTGGGAATATCAATATAACTAAGATAGATTGGGAAGGTGTGGTGGCTCGCGTGAGTCGGAGTGCTTCCACCGAGAAATTCAACTTTGAGTTTTTGATTGAGGCATTTACTTCCCAACCTGCGGATTCTACGCAAGTTGCAATGGATACCACAACTTCAGACCCGATAACGATACATCTTTCACCAATTTCCCTTCGAGATGTTGACATCACTTACCTCGATGAGGTGATGGGGATTGATGCCTCTATCATTCTTGGAGAGTTGGACATGACGATACCAGGTTTGGGCTTGGAAAAGTATGCTTTTGATGTCAAAAAAGTAGTCCTACAAAATACTCAAATCAAGTATCGCCAAACCAAGCCCTTTCCTCCTGCTGAAGAATCTAAAGAGGAAACCCCACTTCCATTCCTGAATGTGGATGAGCTCAGGCTTTCCAATGTCTCAGCCGATTACATCAGTATTCCAGACGGTCAGGAAGCTCGTCTTCGTATAGGGAATTTACTGGTAGAACTCCCTAAAGCAGATCTGCAATCACAGACAATACTCCTCACCACTCTCTCATTAGACAAGTCATCAATTCTATTCCATGACTTCTCCACTACTCCTTCAAGTGAGTCTACCAGCACAGGCGCTGATACCCCATTCGAATGGCCAGCTTGGGACATAAAGGTTCACAAAATATCCATTGACTCCACCGATATCGAGTATAAGTCCGCAAATATTCCAATCAAGAAAGGGAGCTTTAATCCAGAGGCAATTGCCATCTCAAACTTGACTTTTGATGCCGAAGATTTATTTCTAAAAGATGAAAAAGCCGGAGCAAATCTACGGGAGTTTCATTTCCTAGAGGGTAGTGGTTTTGAGCTGAAAGAATTCCAATTCAACTTTGAAGCAGGAGACAACTCTGCCAGTTTGGAGAATCTTTTACTTGCTACTAATCGAAGCAAATTGGATGCGGCCATTGCTGTTCAATATCCTTCCATCCAAGCACTCATCGACGATTACGCAAGCCTCAAGTTTGATTTGACGGTGAACGAATCCAAATTGGACATTCGCGACAGCTATTTCTTTGACCCTACAATAGCTCAGGACACACTCTTCCGAGAGCTGGCAAAAGACCCGATTTTACTGGATTTAGTAGCAGGAGGAGATCTGAAATCAATGAATATTTCCAGTCTGAATCTTCACTGGGGTAAAAGCATTCTCAATGCTAATGGAAAGGTTCAAAACCCCCTGGATGTGGATCTGCTTGCATTTGATTTCCCGGATATGAATCTCCAGACAAATAGAGAAACGCTTGAGAAATTTGTTAAGGAAGGAGATTACGGAGTACATTTTCCAGAACAAATCAACCTAAAAGCAAGTGCGAGCGGGATGATCGATGATCTTGTGGCCAATCTGAAGCTTGATACGGATATGGGTAACATCGTTCTGGACGGGGCTTACCAAAATAACGGAAAGCTTGCCTTTGACGCAGACCTCAAAGTAATTCAACTACAGCTGGGAAATCTGCTGAAGCAACCGGAACTGGATACACTGTCCTTTCAAATCGCAGCCAAAGCTTCTGGTTCCAGTATCAATGATTTGAATGCTGAACTTTCCTCCACCTTTGAGCGACTCAGGCTTTACGGTTCAGACTATTCTGGATTGAAGCTTGAAGGCAAATTAGTCGATGGATCAGGGAATCTACAAGCAGGCTTAAACTCAGAGTTTTTGGATTTTAAGTTGCTTACCAAAGTGGATCTGGATTCAATTAATTCACAAATAGACGTCAACCTGGATCTGCAAGGGGCTGATTTTTATGCACTTGGTCTGACCGCAAAAAACTCTCGGGCGAGGCTCAAACTAGACGCACAATTCAAAGGAAATCCAGATGAGTTTGACCTCAAAGCACTGTTGCAAGATGGTATTTTATTGTATGACGAAAGAAACTACCCCATCGGTGAACTGGCAATGGATGCGAGTGTACGCGAGGATTCCACCAGCGTGGATCTTACCAGTAAAATAGTGAACGGCTATGTCCGAACTAATACCAATCCTGTTGATTTGGCGACAGCCATTTCTAGGCATTTCCGCCAATACATAGCCAAAGCTGATTCCGTTTATCCGACTGCTGAGCGAAACATAGTAATGAATATGGACTTAAAAATTTCTGACGATCCATTGCTGAGTGAGGTGTTTTTGCAAGGCTTGGAACAATTAGATTCGGCAAGAATTCGGGCAGATTATTTTCAGGAAATAGACTCACTGACAGCCGACATTGACTTCCCATACATCAATTACACAGGAACAGAAGTGGATAGTTTGGGACTAAGAATTCGCTCAAACAAAGAGGAACTGAGGATGTATGTAGGTTTTCAGGAGTTAACTTCTGGCCCCTTAGCCATCGGCAAAACATTCATGACGGGGCAACTGGCTGACTCCAGACTGTATTTTGATTTTCACTCATTCGAAGAGGAGAAGCGCACCTATCATGTCTCTTCAGATATCGGCTTGGTTGGAGATACAATTAGCTATCATGTCTCATCCATTGACCTTTTGCTCAAAGGAGAGGAATGGACGGTTCCTGAGAAAAACATGGTAAATTATTCTGGCGAAAGCCTAGAATTCAAGGATTTCAAATTCACCAAAGGCAATCAGGAAATCTCCATTGTCAATAATGTAGAAGGATTTACAGATGAAAATATAGCGCTCCTATTTAGAGACTTCAGACTATCCACGATTACTAGCTTATTAAATCCTGAGGAGATCCTAGCTGGCGGAAGGATGGATGGCCGCTTGGTGGTAGAAAATCCTTTTGGAGCGACCGGACTTATGGGGGAGCTTAAAGTGGACAGTCTGAAAATAGTGAATGTGCCACTCGGAAATCTGAATCTCCAGGCTACAGCAAAGAGTCTCGGAAATTATATTTTTACACTCGGATTAAAAGAGGGTGGATTTGATTTGGATCTTAATGGAGATTTTGTTGCGAACGATGCTGGAGGAGATTTTGACTTAAAGCTCGATCTGAATAAGATCGAAATGGAAAAAATTGCCGCACTTTCTCAAGATCAAATCCTTGATGCATCAGGATATCTCTCTGGTACAATAACTGCCAATGGCACTACAGCCAAACCTGTATACACTGGTGAACTACAGTTTCATGAAACTTCATTCGTCCCTTCCCAGCTCAATACAAAATATCTACTCTCCGATGAAACAATCAAGGTGGATAATGCTGGGGTGTATTTCGACCAATTTACCATCAGAGATGTAGCTAATAATACTTTTACCATAGATGGAATTGTAGGTACAGAAAGCTATCTCAACCCAACATTTGATTTGAACCTTACTGCCAAAAACTTCATGGCAGTGAACTCCACAGATAAAGAGAATGATTTGATTTTTGGAAAAGCGAGTATTGATGCCGATGTCTCTATCCAGGGGGATCTGGTACTTCCAGTGATCAACGCAAAACTAAGTATCAAAGACAATACAGACCTGACTGTGATAGTGCCAGAATCAGAACTTGACCTAGTGGAAAGACAAGGAGTGGTATTATTCGTGAACAAAGAAAACCCTGACGACATCCTGACCCGTCAGTCCGAAGAAACCACCTCTGCTTTTTCAGGATTTGATATTCAAGCACGGCTACAAGCAGACCCAAAGGCACTTTTCACCATCGTGATAGATCCATCCACAGGCGACAACCTTCAGATAGGAGGTAATGCAGATCTTCAGATGGATATCAACCCAAATGGTAGGATTACTTTGAGCGGGAATTATGAGATCTCAAATGGGCATTATGAAATGTCTCTTTACAATCTTGTCAGCAGGAAATTTGACATTAACCCTGGCAGTAGAATAACCTGGAATGGCGACCCAATGGATGCAAACTTGGACATTCGTGCCATCTATAAAGTCGAAACCGCCGCCTCAGAACTGATGTCGGCACAACTTACAGGGAGCAATAATGACACGCAAACCCAATATAAGCAGCAGCTTCCTTTCTTAGTTTATTTGAATGTATCAGGGGAATTGCTCAGACCGGAAATCTCTTTTACGCTGGATATGCCTGAGAATCAGCGTGGTGCTTTTGGAGGCAATGTATATTCTCGGGTGCTACAGATCAATGAACAGGAAGATGAACTGAACAAGCAAGTATTTTCCCTGCTTGTGCTCAATAGATTTTTCCCTTCTTCAGGAAGTGATGGTTCCAACGGCGGTGCCGAAGCAATCGCTAGGAACTCAGTGAGCCAGGTGCTTACTGATCAAATGAATGCCTTGTCTAGCAGACTATTTGGCGATAGCGGGTTTCAGGTGGGATTTGATGTGGATAGTTACCAGGACTACCAATCCGGAAGTGCACAAAACCGCACTGACTTAAACATCAATGCCCAAAAGACTCTTTTCAATGACCGTTTGGTAGTGCAAGTGGGTAGCCAAGTTGACTTGGAAGGCAGTACTCAAGATTCCGAGCAGGCTAATTCCATTTTGGCAAATATCAGTTTTGAATACCTGCTCACTGAGGATGGTCGATGGAGAATCAGAGCCTTCCGAAAGAATCAATTTGAAAGTATCATCGATGGACAGCTAGTCATCACTGGAGGAGGATTGATTTTCAATCGAGAGTTCAATGATTTTTCGGAATTATGGAATGGGCCTATGGCACCGGAAGATCAACAAAAGACCAATCCAACTGATGACTCAGATAATCAGGACAAAAAGAAAAAAAGCGTCAAAGAATCAGATGAAAATGAGGATTAAAGGATTCATATCAATTATTTATTTATTTCTACTTGCAGTGACACTAGGCTGCAATGTGAAAAAGTACATTCCGGAAAATGAATTTTTGTACAAAGGAGCTAAGCTGAACATCCAAACTGAAGCTGAAATCCAGGGGCTTGATCTTGCAAAGGAAGAGCTGGAAGGACTACTCCGACCAGAACCCAACTCCAAAATATTAGGAATGTACATTGGGCTTTGGGCGCATTACAAGGGCACCAAGGAGAAGCCAGGATTTATCAATCGCTTTTTGAATAAAAAAATTGGAGAACAACCCGTTTATTTTAGTCAAGTAACTCCGAACCGTACCGAAGACCTAATTTTAAACAGACTGGAAAATAGGGGATTCTTCTATAGTACGATCCACTCTGAAGTTACGCGTGGGGGGAAGTTTGCCGAGGTAGCTTATACTGCTGTGATTTCCGAACCCTACAAACTCGCCGGGATAGAGGTGGAGCGGGATAGCCTGGAAATTGACAAAGAGATCATCGCACTGATGAAAGAAACAGCCCTTGATTCAGGAAGTCGCTTTGACTTAAACAGGTTGAATTATGAAAGGGAGAGAATTGATTCTGCCCTTAAAGAAAAAGGTTATTATAATTTCAACAGTGATTACCTCATCTTCGAAGCAGACACCAATATCTCAGATAGTGCCCGCCTCTTCAAGCTTTATTTACGGCTAAAAACCAACGTACCGAAAAATGGGATCATTCCTTATACTGTGGACTCCATTAATGTATTTCCTAACTATTCTATCACTGAGAATGCCGAGAAAATCGATACGGTGTACCTAGACGGTAAGCAATACATTCAGAGCGGTGAGGTGTTCAAACCAACACTCTTAAATGAGTATATATTGATCGAAAAAGATAAGCTATACAATCCGAAATTGTCCCGCCTATCCAGTAATCGCCTCAGCTCGATTGGAAATTACAAGTTTGTCAATTTACGGTATGAAGAATTACCTTCTTCTGATTCTCTCGGTCATCTTAAGGCGGAATTCTACCTATCGCCCATGACCAAAAGGTCAGTAAGAGCAGAATTGCTGGCCGTGTCCAAATCCAACAACTTTGCTGGGCCCGCTTTGAATTTGCTTTATAGAAATCGAAACTTATTCCAAGGAGGAGAAACGTTGAATTTGACAGGAAGGGTGGGTTACGAATTCCAGGTTGCGGGCGGGGAAGCTAGAAAAGGGCTTCGATCTTTGGAGCTTGGATTAGGTGCTGATTTGATTTTTCCACGGGTAATCTTCTTTGTCCCAATCAAAGATAAATTCAGTTATTCAGTTCCGAAAACTAAAATGGGGATAAGTGCAGAATACTTGAGTCGAGGTGGTCTTTACCGCCTTAATTCACTTTCTGGCAAGTATGGGTACTTCTGGAACGCCAATCGGTTTGCCTACCACGAGATCAATCCAATCAACCTCAGTGTCGTAAATCTCAGCAAAACTTCTCCCGAATTTGACCAGATTTTGGATGACAACCCATTCCTCAAACGAAGCTTCGAACAGAATTTCATCGCCGGCATTAATTACACCTTCAATTATAATAAGCTGAATGACAGATTCCGCACCCATGGGTATTTCCTTGGCTTGGGTCTTGATTTCGCTGGGAATACACTCCACCTCCTAGACAAATTATCAGCAAAGGATGATGGTCAATTTTTAGGATTAGAATATGCCCAATATGGCAAAATGGATCTGGATCTGCGGTATCATTGGAACATAGACAAAAACCAAGCAATCGCTACGCGTTTATTTGCTGGTTTTGGGTTTCCTTTTGGCAATTCTTCCTCTCTTCCCTACATCAAGCAGTACTTTTCCGGTGGACCTAATAGTGTGAGAGCCTTCCGAATCCGATCGATAGGCCCAGGTACATATCGGCCAGCAGATTTTGATATCAACTCATACTTTGACCAATCTGGTGATGTCCGAATCGAGGGAAATATTGAATACAGGTTCCCGATTGTATCCTTACTGAAAGGAGCCTTGTTTATGGATGCAGGCAATGTCTGGCTGATGAATGAAAATGAAGCTTTGCCTGGAGGCAAATTCACCTCCTCCTGGTGGCATGAATTAGCAGTGGGTACAGGTGCAGGCTTGAGGGTAGATATTCAGTTTTTTGTGATTCGTTTTGATGTAGCCACGCCATTGCGTATTCCTTATTTGCCGGAAGAGGAGCGCTGGGGTAATAGCTTTGATATAGGTAGCAAAACCTGGAGAAAGGAAAATCTGATCTTCAATTTTGCAATCGGATATCCTTTCTAGCTTTGAGGATGAGGTGAAGGATTTGACGCTTGAGTTTGCTGAAATGACCAAATTCGTCAGGGTATCTTTTACATTCTCAGTATATTGATGGCAAGAAAAACAAATACGAATTTCTACCACTATTTTTCTACTAAAAATAATTCCACTACGGATTATGGCATTTATAGATTATTACAGCGTACTAGGCGTAGACAAGAATGCTACTGAAGCAGATATCAAAAAAGCATATCGAAAGCAAGCTAGAAAGTACCACCCTGATGTAAATCCTGACGACAAGAATGCTGCGCTAAAATTCACAGAAGTAAGTGAAGCGAATGAAGTGCTCAGCGATCCAGAAAAACGCAAAAAATACGATAAGTACGGCAAAGATTGGAAGCATGCAGATCAATTCGAGCAAGCAGGAGCGGGAAGACAACAACGAAGCCAAGGCAATCCTAATCCGGGATATAGTGGAGAAGGTTTTGGAGGAGCGGATTACTCAGACTTTTTTGAATCCATGTTTGGCGGTACAAGCGGTGGATTTCGACAAGGAGGCCGTAACTCCAAATTTAAGGGCCAGGACTTCAATGCCCAGCTAGAGCTAGACATACGCGATGCATACAAAACACACAAACAGGTGCTCACTGTCAATGGTGAACATATCCGCCTAACCATCGCATCGGGTATTGAAGATGGACAGACAATCAAAATCAAAGGCAAGGGCGCACCGGGAATGAACGGCGGGCCAAACGGTGATTTGTACATCAAGTTTGTGATCAAAAACACGACTAAATTTCAGAGGGAAGGCGATAACCTCTATTCTTCAGTAGAACTGGATCTCTATACTGCAATGCTCGGTGGAGAGGTAGTAGCGGACACTTTTGACGGAAAAGTCAAACTCAAAGTCGCTCCAGAAACTCAAAACGGAACTAAGGTAAAACTCAAAGGAAAAGGATTCCCAGTCTATAAAAAAGAAGGCGAGTTCGGGGACTTGGTTATCACCTATTCAATCAAAAACCCTGCGAGGCTGACTACAGAAGAGAAAAAGTTATTTGCAGAACTCCAAAAACTACGATAAGATGGCACAGCAAGAATTGATATTAATTGAGACGCTATGTACACATTATGAAATAGAAGTGTCATTTGTGGATTCCCTTTCCAGTTTGGGGTTGATCGAGATACAGACCATAGAGCAGACGAGGTTTATACCTGAAGCAAAAATCTCTGATTTGGAGAAAATGATCAGAATCCATCAGGATCTTGAAGTCAACCCAGAAGGCATAGACGTGATATTCAATTTGCTTCGCAAAGTAGATGACTTAACAAGTGAATTAGCAGCCACCAAAAACCGGCTGAAGCGATACGAGCTTGAACATAAATAAACAAACTACAAAAGGAAACCTATGAAAACTAACTTCCATATCTGGAAAAACAACCGCGCCATTTACTACAAGTTCCTAGAGCATAATTCGTTAGATCGACTGAATAAAATCCCTACAGGATTTAACAATAACCTGATTTGGAATATTGGACATGTCATTGTAGTACAGCAGCGCTTGGTGTATGGGCTTTCAAGTCTCTCCCTCAATCTGCCCGATGAGCTTTTTGAGAAATATAAACCCGGGACCAGGCCGGAGTCAAATGAACCTCAGGAGACAGTGGCATTATTCAAAGAGCTTTTGATATCCCCAATTGACCAAACTATCAGGGATTTTGAATCTGGGAAATTCGCCACGTACAACGAACTCACCACCTCTAAAGGCTTCCGGCTTACTAGTGCAGCAGATGCGATCACCTTCAATAATTATCATGAAGCACTGCATTTAGGCTGCATGGTAAGTCTTTTAAAATTTCTCAACTAACTTCAACCATTGCTATCATGAATCGGCTAACACTTTCCGCAGCAGCACTTTTCATGTCCTTTAGTCTGGGGTTTTCCTTAAATTCTTACATCAATTCGAAACCTACCAAGGCAAAGGCCGACATAAACCTCAGGGATATGAAATTAGGGGCATTCTCTATCAGCCTCAGTGTCAAAGATCTTGATACCTCTAAGAAATTCTATAAAAACCTCGGATTCACTCAATTTGGAGGGGCTATGGAAAGCAATTACTTAATCATGAAAAATGAAAATGCACTCATTGGATTGTTTCAAGGTATGTTTGAAGACAATATGCTGACTTTCAACCCTGGCTGGGATGAGAATGCAAATGAAATTGAAGGATTTCAGGATGTGAGAAAAATCCAGCAGCATCTCAAATCCGCTGAAATAGAAATCATCAACGCGGCGGATGAGAACAGCACTGGGCCAGCTAGCTTTTTAGTCAAAGATCCAGATGGAAATATGCTTCTTTTTGATCAACATTTATAAGCAATATTTCCCGCACAATTCATCACATTTATTCCACACCAAATACGCCTATGAATAAGTCAAGTATCGCAGAAATCCGCGAAAGATTCGATAACGATGTAGAACGATTTTCAAACCTTGATACCGGTCAAGTAGCTACCATCGACGCCAGCATCTCTTTAGAGCTTCTTACTGAAGCAGCAAAACGCCTAGTGCCTACTGCCGAGTCACTCTTGGACGTTGGCTGTGGAGCCGGGAATTATTCGCTGATGATGCTTTCCAAATTGCCAGCGCTCAACTGCTCATTGGTAGATCTGAGTGGTAAAATGCTCGAAAAAGCGATGGAACGCGTCTCTGCAGATACCACTGGGAAAGTAGCAGCATTCCAAGGTGATATTAGAGATGTTTGGCTTCCTGAGGCAAGTTTCGACATTATCTTAGCAGGAGCAGTTTTGCACCATTTACGTGAGGATGAAGATTGGGAAAGGACTTTCGAAAAGCTCTATAAGCTTCTCAAACCTGGAGGATGTCTCATGATTTCCGATTTGATTACCCAAGACACCGACTTGCTCAATGAATATACTTGGGAACGATATGGTGATTATCTAGAAGATATAGGTGGAAAAGAATACCGCGAAAAAGTCCTCGCCTATGTAGCAAAGGAAGATTCTCCAAGATCCATGAACTTCCAATTGGATCTGATGAAAAAAGTAGGCTTTTGCAAAGTGGAAATTTTACACAAAAATATGTGCTTCGGAGCTTTTGGAGGAATCAAAGAGAAAGCTGGCCAGGATATCCCGGAAGAAGATGCCGAAAACATGAAGATTATCCTTGATTTCCTACAAGAAATTGGCCTCCCAACTAAATTACAACACCTCGAAAACACCTTCCTCCCTGGTGTGAAAATCGATCAGGGAGTGCTGCTATATGATCCTGAAAAGTTATTATACCCAGGAGACTTACTTCATGAAGCTGGACACATTGCCCTGATGACTGAAGAAGAACGAAAAACTATAGTCGGAAACGTCAAAGAATATAGAGCTCCAGCCCAAGACGATGAATTGGCAGTGATGCTCTGGACCTATGCTGCATTGAAGCATTTGAACCTAAAGCCTGAAGTCGTATTTCATCCTGATGGATATAAAGGAGACTCCGAAATGCTGATTACTAGTTATGAAAATGGTGAATACAAGGGATTGCCACTTTTGGTATGGATGCATTTATGTGAGTCTTCAGAATTCCCACAAATGAAAAAATGGATTAGAGGGTAATGAAATTCATAATCGACAAACTAGCCTGACAACGTATAGTATAATTCCTGTCAACAGAGTATTTTACATTCTCATTTTTTCTACCTTAGAAAAACCACTGACTTTAAACCCAAACCAATGAGTGAGCTGAAGCTCTCTGGCCAAAACAGGCTAGTTTCCCTAGATGTATTCCGTGGATTGACAATGTTTTTACTGGTAGCAGAAGCTGCGTCGGTTTACCACACCTTACTTGAGGCTAATCCTGAGGGAACATTCCTTAATGATTTTTTTATTCAATTCACACATCATCCTTGGAATGGACTCAGGTTCTGGGACTTGATTCAGCCCTTTTTTATGTTTATAGTAGGAGTTGCCATGCCTTTTTCATTGAATAAAAGAATGTCCATCGTCGGTGATCGAGGTAAAGTAACCCGTCACATTCTGAAGCGATGTCTACTGCTTTTTCTCTTTGGCACTGGACTTCATTGTGTGTATGCGGGAGAATTGGTCTTTGAGCTTTGGAATGTCTTGACTCAATTATCTTTCACCATTTTGGTTACCTATTTCTTACTGAATAGATCGTGGAAAGTCCAATTAGGGGTTTCGGTAGGTTTGCTTGCATTGACAGAAATCATGTATAGACTCTACAACCCTGAAGTTCCTTACGAGCATGGGACTAACTTTGGGAATTATGTAGATCAGATTCTGATGGGGAAAATCAATAATGGAGGATGGGTAGCAATCAACTGTATTCCTACCGCGGCCCATACGATCTGGGGAGCAATCTGTGGGAATATACTTTTATCCTCCAAGTCTGAAAAAGAAAAGATCAAGATCTTGGTACTAGCAGGTTTAGTTGCCTTAGCCATTGGCTATGGGCTTGATCTAGCAGGGATCACTCCTATTGTCAAACGAATCAGCACAACTGCATTTGCATTTGCATCTGGAAGCTGGGCAATTCTGGCCTTGGCTTTTTCCTTCTGGCTAGTGGATGTCAAAAAGAAAAATTCATGGGTTTTCCCTTTTGTGATTGTGGGGATGAATTCCATATTCATTTATCTCTTTGCTGAGGCTCTAGGACATCGCTGGTTATATGGATTTATTGAGATTTTTAGCGGGGGAATATTACACGCTATTGGCATAGGAGAGCTCGCAGTTGCAATCATTACCTCGTTCTTGACTTTGGGAGCCATGTGGTATTTATGTTATTTCCTTTACAAGCAAAAAATCTTCTTCAGGATTTGAGAAAATAGTGAGCTAAAAAAAATGTGACCCAGTTTCCTGGATCACATAATGAACTTCAAAGTGCCCCAACTACACTTTTAAAGTTCCTTCAATGGAATCATCCATTGCTTTGCCTGATATTGCACTGATCAATACCTTAATTCCTGCGACAGTATTGCCATGTTTATTGTCCCAATAATATCCACTATCAGGAATAAACTGAATCACAGAGATCCTTGGATCATCTTTTCCCTCAGGAAACCAAGCTTTGACAGTTGGATCCCAGAGTTCCTCTATTTTTGCCTGGTCATCCGTACTGATCGCATGACCGTTCAACTCAAGGAAGTCTGAGTTGGACGAGCCTTGGAAATACAAGGTCACATCAGTATCAGCCGCGATTTCCATATTCTTCAAGCTATCCTTTGCACTTAGAAACCAGATATTGCCAGCTTCATCTGTCTTCTGCACAGACATTGGTCGTGATTTATGAGAATTGTTTAAGCTGGTGGAAGTCACAAAAAAGCAAGACCCTGACTTGTCAATCAATTCACGGATTTTCTTAACCGCTTTCTGACCTGAAAGATTTTCTCTAGTATGCTCATCTTGATTTTCAATAATCGAGTTCATAGAATAGTTGGTTTAAAATTTCACAATGAATTCCTTAAAACTGGATTCTTATGAAATGATGCAAATGGATTGCCGAAGGAGAAATAGAAGTTGAAAAATCCATTTCAGCCAAATAAAATAGTCTTAAACAGCTTGGCGGGGATATTATACGATTATATCCTTTTTGCCCAAAAAATCAATCCCCTCCTAAAGTAAGACACTTTTACCAGAATCGGGGAAATAGATTCCTAAAAATTCCAATCGAAAAATTTAGAACACAGACTTAGAAATGAGCTGGTATCAACCAAATAGGTCTGAGCTGAGGTACCTATCTCCACGGTCGCAAGTAATGCAAACAATTGTGCCGTTTTCTAAGGAGTTAGAAAGTTCTATAGCAGCATGCAATGCTCCACCACTACTCATACCCGCAAGAATACCCTCTTCTCTAGCCATTCTTCGGGTCATCTCTGTAGCCTGCTGCTCACTTACATCTATCACTTGATCTACTCTACTTGGATCAAAAATCTTAGGCAAAAATTCAGGAGACCATCTTCTGATTCCCGGAATACTGGATCCGTCGGTAGGTTGTGTACCCACAATTTGAATATCGGGGTTTCGTTCCTTCAAGTATTTAGAAACGCCCATGATCGTACCTGTCGTGCCCATAGCAGACACAAAATGTGAAATCTCACCATCTGTATCTTCCCATATTTCCGGGCCAGTGGTCTTATAATGGGCTAGGTAATTATCTGGATTGCCAAACTGATCAAGCATGAAGTAACCTTCTTTGCTCATCTGCTCAGCCAGCGTTCTCGAATATTCTATGGTCTTCGCGGCTGGAGTTAATATCACTTCTGCACCGTATGCCTCCATAGAGATCACCCGCTCTTTGGTGGAATTATCGGGCATAATTAAGGTCATTTCGAATCCGAGAACTTTAGCTACCATCGCTAAGGCAATTCCGGTGTTTCCACTTGTTGCTTCTACCAGCTTATCCCCTGATTTTATTTCACCACGATCCATGGCACTTCTTAGCATGTTATATGCTGCCCGATCTTTTACACTTCCTCCTGGGTTTTGACCTTCCAGTTTACAGAAAATCTTAACTTTTGGGTTTATCGGAATATGATCTAATTGTATCAGTGGTGTGTTTCCTATTAGTTCAAATAGCTTCATCTTGATCATTTTTGAAAACGTACATGTCTGTCACAGCAGAATCTGAGTGGTACATTTGAGTTTGGTAATAGACTTTACTTCTTGCTGCTACACTTTTAGTAAGCCACACATTTCCTCCTATTACACTGCCTTTTCCAATAACAGTGCTACCTCCCAAAATAGTGGCTCCGGAGTAAATCACCACCTCATCTTCAATAGTAGGATGCCTTTTATTATCTGCATCAGCTTTATCCACACTCAAGGCACCAAGAGTTACTCCCTGATAAATCTTCACATGATTACCTATAATGGTGGTCTCGCCGATTACTACTCCAGTGCCGTGATCTATGCAGAAATACTGGCCAATGACAGCTCCAGGATGAATGTCAATTCCTGTACGACTATGAGCAAACTCAGTGATCATTCGAGGAATCAACCTCACCCCTTGCCTATGTAAAGAATGTGCTATTCTGTAGGCTGCTATCGCGTAAAATCCGGGGTAACTTCTGAGGATCTCCGTTCTAGATTTAGCCGCTGGATCCCCTTCAAACATCGCATCAACATCTTGATGTATCCAATCAAAGACGTGCTCAAGATTAAGAAAAAAGGCATCTGCTATTTTAGAGCCCACCCCACTATGCAAGTGAGGATTGCGCTCCAGAATAGAAGACAGGTTATCCTTCAATTTTATGAGGGCAAATTCTATCTGTGATTTATCCCGTATTTTCTCAACTGTATATTCAGGAAATAGCAAGCCGAGCACATCCTCAAAAAACTGCTGAATCACTTTAGGTGAAGGACATTCTGAGCAATCTTGGTGTGCTTTGTATATTTTTGAAACAAAAGATTCCATGAATAGGTGTTAGATGTATTTATAGCACAAAACCAACACGGATCACGTATGGTTCACCATAGGGAGAACGAAGATTATCGTGCAACACATTGTAAAGAAAGGTAAAATTAACTCCGCCTCGTGAACCAAATGGAGCAAAATAACCGCCTCCTAAGAACATGGCATTTGACCAAATCCTTTTGAACTCATTAGTACCATAAATGTTGCTATCAAAATTTATGGATTCGTATTCTGCGTGGGCAAATATATTAGGAAGGATATTGTAGCGCGAAAAAATTCTACCGCCATAAGAGGTGGATTCTGCGCCATAGTAATACCTAGACTTGAAATACTGATAAGTTACTCCTACTCCTGATGAAAATTTAGGAGTAATCATCACTCCGATGATGGGCGAAATCTCAATTAAGGTAGTGGAGCCGAATTGCATCCCGAAATTGCCTCCGTAATACAATCGATCTTTTAATGCAGCTGAGTCAGAATAGATTTCCCGCTGAGCAAACGAGCGAGTTTGGAATAAAGCAAATGCTAGAAAAAATAGGAGTAAGTATTTACTTTTTAACAATGACATAGAGGTCTTCAGTATTTTTCTTCATCAAGTACTTTTCACGGGCAAACTTCTCTAAGAGTTCAGGGTTACTCATCAATTCCTCTCGTTCGGCTTTGATTTTCTCTCTTCGCTCAAGATAATAGTCCTTTTGATCTTCGAGCTGTCCAAGTTTATAACTCAATTTAATTTGGTTAACCACATTATTTGAATCAATAAAAACCATCCATGCTATAAAAAAAACAAGCCCCAGAAAATAAAAACTTTTGGTGTATTTAAGGTATTTAGTCATATGACGCAAGTGATATTGACGCTCAAGTTACAAAAATGATGCAAAAAAAGACAGCTCGTAATACCGAGCTGTCTCCTTACCTATAATTATTAGAAAGCTCCTGTTAGAACTTGCCATTGAATACTGCTGCATCTCCCAATTGCTCCTCAATTCTAAGCAACTGATTGTATTTAGCCATACGGTCAGATCTAGAAGCAGAACCTGTTTTGATCTGTCCACAATTCAATGCTACCGCCAGATCAGCGATAGTAGAATCTTCAGTTTCGCCGGATCTATGTGACATTACTGCTGTGAAGCCTGCTTTGTGAGCAAGATTAACTGCGTTGATGGTTTCTGTCAATGTTCCGATCTGGTTTACTTTGATCAAGATAGAATTCGCAGATTTCTCTTCGATTCCTCGTTGAAGGAACTTCACATTCGTCACGAAAAGGTCATCTCCTACTAATTGGATTTTATCACCGATTTTGGCTGTCAACATAGCCCAACCTTCCCAATCTTCCTCTGCACATCCGTCTTCGATAGAATCGATAGGGTATTTCTCAGTAAGTTCTGCCAAGTAAGCTACTTGCTCTGCTCTGCTTCTAGCTACTCCAGTAGAACCTTCAAATCTAGTGTAGTCGTATTTGCCATCTACAAAGAACTCAGACGCTGCGCAATCCAAAGCGATAGTTACATCATCTCCAGCTTTGTATCCAGCCTTCTTAATAGCATCCAAAATACATTCTAATGCCTCTTCAGTTCCTCCAGAGAAATTAGGTGCAAATCCACCCTCATCACCTACGGCAGTACTAAGCCCTTTGTCATGAAGGATCTTCTTAAGGTTGTGGAATATCTCAGTTCCCATTCTCATTGCTTCCGAGAAAGTAGGTGCACCTACTGGACGGATCATAAACTCTTGGAATGCGATAGGCGCATCAGAGTGCGAACCACCATTGATGATGTTCATCATCGGAACAGGAAGCGTGTTGGCATTTACTCCGCCTACATAGCGGTAAAGTGGTTGATTTGATTCCATTGCCGCAGCTTTAGCTACTGCCAAAGAAACACCCAGGATAGCATTTGCACCCAGATTGCCTTTGTTTGGAGTACCGTCAAGATCAATCATGATCTGATCAATCATGTTTTGTTCAAATACATCGAAACCAACTAGCTCAGAAGCAATAATATCGTTGACATTGGCCACTGCTTTGGTTACTCCTTTGCCCATATAGGCATCTTTGTCTCCGTCACGAAGCTCTACTGCCTCATTTATACCTGTAGAGGCACCGCTTGGTACAGCAGCACGTCCAAAAGCTCCATTTTCTGTGTAAACATCTACTTCAATAGTAGGATTTCCTCTAGAATCGAGAATTTGTCTTGCATGAATTGATTGAATCAACGTCATAGTTTTAAAAGGTTTAAGGGTATTAATTTTTATTGATTAAAGAAATAAAATCATCAAACAGGTAACGGGAATCATGGGGGCCCGGCGATGATTCAGGGTGGTATTGAACTGAAAAAGCAGGCTTGTTCTTGAGTCGGATTCCAGCGACAGTATTATCATTCAAATGCACATGAGTGATTTCAACGTCTGCATTTTGCTCTGTATCCTCTCGTGTGATGTTGAATCCATGATTTTGGGAAGTAATTTCACTTTTACCGGTCATCAGATTCTTAATCGGATGATTTAGGCCTCGGTGTCCATGATGCATTTTGTAAGTTGAAATACCACATGACTCGGCAAGTAGTTGATGCCCTAGACAGATTCCAAATACAGGCTTACCGGTTTCTAAGATATCCCGGGTAGTTTTCACTGCATATTCCATTACTGCAGGATCACCAGGTCCGTTGGATAGGAAATAGGCATTTGGAGCCCATTCTTCCATTTCAGCTAGGGAGGCTTTGGCAGGAAATACCTTACAGTATACACCACGATCAGCTAAACTTCTAAGGATATTTTTCTTAATACCAAAGTCCATGCAAGCCACTTTGATGGATGCGTTTTCATCTCCGAAGAAATAGGGTTCTTGCGTACAGACGGTAGAAGAGAGCTCAAGTCCATCCATGTCAGGCACTTTTTCCAGTTCAGCTCTCAGACCATCCAGATCATTCTCATATTCAGAGCTAATAATTGCATTCATAGCCCCTTTGGATCTAAGATGCCTTACCAATTGCCTGGTATCAATATCTGCTATCCCAGTGATACTATTCTTCACAAGGTAATCTTGTAGAGATCCTGAAGCATCAAGTCTGGAATACACGTCAGAGAATGTATTGACTACAATGCCGCCGATGGTAGGATGATCGGATTCTACTTCTTCATCGATGACACCGTAGTTGCCGATATGTGAAGTAGTAGTTACAATGATTTGTCCAGTGTAGGATGGATCTGTGTAGATTTCCTGATATCCTGTCATTCCGGTGTTGAAGCAAATCTCACCACCATTTGTACCTGGATTACCGATTAGAGAACCGTGAAAGACCGTTCCATCGGCCAAGAGTAAAGTTGCTTTTTGTTTGATCATTTTGCTAAGTAGTTGCCCAAAGTTAAATATTTATTGGGAAGGAAGATAAATGAAAAGGGTATAAAAAAAGGATTGAACAAATGTCCAATCCTTTCAATATCGTGAAGTCACTGATCAACTTATTTGTTATCAGTTTCTTCTTCTGCAGAATCTGCAGATGCATCAGGAGCCTTAGGCTCTTCAGTTGCTTCTTCTTTAGCTGGAGGGACTTCTGCTTTTGCAGTATCGTCAGAACTTGCTACTTTACCAGTACCTCTACGTGATCTTCTTGTAGTTTTCTTAGCTGGTGTAGTGTCTTTCAACATCAATTCGTTGAAGTCAACCAGTTCGATGATACACATTTCAGCATTATCACCTAATCTGAATCCAGTTTTGATAATCCTGGTATATCCACCTGGGCGGGTAGCTACTTTTTCGATCACTTCACCAAATAGTTCTATGATAGCTTCCTTATTTTTCAAATAAGCGAAAGCCATACGTCTATTGTGCGTAGTATCTTCTTTAGCTCTTGTCACTAGTGGTTCCAAGTACTTCTTCAATTCTTTTGCCTTGGCAAGCGTGGTTGAGATACGCTTGTGAAGGATCAGTGAAGTAGCCATATTAGAAAGCATTGCTTTTCTATGAGCGGCCTTCCTTCCAAGGTGGTTAAATTTCTTACCGTGTCTCATTATTATTTATTCTTCATCAAGTTTATACTTAGAAATATCCATCCCGAAGGTTAGACTTTTTTCTTGGATAAGTTGCTCTAGTTCCGCTAGGGACTTCTTACCGAAGTTTCTGAACTTCATCATATCAGAAATTTCGAGTTTAGCAAGGTCTCCTAAGGTCTTCACATCAGCAGCTTTCAGACAGTTGAATGCTCTTACCGACAGGTCAAGATCACTCAGCGAAGTCTTAAGGAGCTTTCTCATATGCAAGAATTCCTCGTCAATAGGCTCAGGCTCCGCTATTCCAGTTGAATCAAGAACCATAGTCTGGTCAGAGAACAACATAAAGTGTTGGATTAAGATTTTTGCAGATTCCTGAAGGGCTTTCTCCGGATGGATAGAACCGTCAGTAGAAACCTCCATGATCAACTTTTCGAAGTCAGTCTTCTGCTCTACACGAGTGTTTTCAACGCTGTACTTCACATTCTTAATTGGTGTAAAGATGGCATCAATTGCTATATGACCGAAAATCTGATCTTTTGGTTTGGATTCTTCAGCTGGTAGATACCCTCTTCCCTTTTCCATCGTCAATTCGATCTCAAAGTTCTTGGTTTCGTCGATGTGACAAATAACCAACTCTGGGTTCAAGATTTCGAAAGAAGAAGTGAACTTAGCTATGTCACCTGCAGTGAAAACAGATTGATTTTTAATCTCTACAGTGATTTTTCCGTCAAATGCCTCGTGGACCTTCTTGAATCTCACCTGCTTTAGGTTCAAAATAATATCTGTAACGTCTTCCACTACACCTTCGATGGTCGAAAACTCATGCACTACACCAGGAATCTTGATCGCAGTGATGGCATAACCTTCCAAGGAAGAAAGCAAAATTCTTCTCAGGGCGTTACCAATTGTAACTCCATAGCCTTTTTCGAGTGGTTTGAATGTGAATAAGCCATGAAAATCATCGGCTTTTTCCATTACCACTTTTTCGGGCATTTGAAATGCTAGTATGGACATATATTTCGTTCTTTTTAAAAGCTGAAAATATTAAAATATTACTTAGAGTAAAGTTCGACAATGAGTTGCTCCTTAATATTCTCAGGAATATCATCTCTGCCTGGAACACTGACGAATTTGCCGGTCAATGAAGTGCCATCCCACTCTAACCAGGAATATTTATTAGCACCTCTACCTGCTAAGCTATTCGTGATCGCTTCTAGAGACTTTGATCTTTCTCTCACAGAAACTACATCGCCTGGCTTAAGTGTAAACGAAGGGATATTTACTACCTCGCCGTTTACAAGCACATGCTTGTGAGAAACCAGTTGTCTGGCACCTCTTCTGGTAGGGGAGATTCCCATTCTGTATACCGTGTTGTCCAATCTAGCTTCTAGAAGCTGAAGAAGGTTCTCTCCGGTGATTCCATTTTTTCTGGAAGCAATATCAAACATTTTAGCAAACTGTCTTTCCAATACTCCGTAGATGTATTTTGCTTTTTGCTTCTCAGCAAGCTGGATTGCGTATTCAGACTGTTTTTTTCTTCTACCTCTTCCATGCATGCCGGGAGGGTAGTTTTTCTTTGCAAGTGCTTTGCTATGTCCTTC
This sequence comes from Algoriphagus persicinus, assembly GCF_035156415.1. NCBI lineage: Bacteria > Pseudomonadati > Bacteroidota > Cytophagia > Cytophagales > Cyclobacteriaceae > Algoriphagus > Algoriphagus persicinus. The sequence continues at coordinate 81,059 of NZ_JAYEEY010000017.1, read as the reverse complement.
TATAGCTTCGCCAAATTTTCTGGCAATCTTTGCTTTAGGACCTGTATATCTAGCCATTGTATTACAATTATATGATTAAACTCTTCTACGCTTAGGAGGACGACAGCCATTGTGTGGCATTGGAGTCACATCGATGATCGTAGTCACATCCAATCCTACATTTTGCAATGTTCTGATCGCAGATTCCCGACCAGATCCCGGACCTTTTACAAACACTTCGATTTTTCTCAAACCTAAGTCATATGCCACCTGTCCACAGTTCTGTGCGGCCATCTGTGCTGCGTAAGGAGTATTTTTCTTAGAACCTCTGAATCCCATTTTACCGGCAGAGGCCCAAGATATTACTTGACCTGCATTGTTGGTAAGAGAGATAATGATGTTGTTGAAGGATGCTCTAATATGAGCTTGACCTACAGCTTCTACCTTTACTACTCTCTTTTTACCTTTTGCTTTATCGTTTCTTTTCTGAGCCATAATCTAAATCAGGTTTTATTTAGTCGCTTTTTTCTTGTTAGCAACTGTTTTTCTCTTACCCTTCCTTGTTCTGGCGTTGTTCTTGGTATGTTGACCACGAACTGGAAGTCCTTTTCTGTGTCTCAAACCTCTATAGCAACCAATATCTTGTAGTCGCTTGATGTTCAATTGGATCTCTGACTTTAATACACCTTCGGTTCTGAACTCTTCAGCAATAATGTTACGGATGGAGGTTGACTCATCGTCATCCCACTCACCTGCTTTTTTATCGTAAGAGATACCGGCCTTGGTCAGGATAGCTTTAGCTGCAGATCTACCTATTCCGAAGATATAGGTAAGTCCGATTACGCCTCGCTTATTGTCTGGTATGTCTACACCTGCAATTCTAGCCATAATTTAACCTTGTCTTTGTTTAAACTTAGGATTCTTCTTGTTGATGACATACAATACTCCTTTTCTACGGATTAGCTTGCAGTCAACACTTCTCTTTTTGATAGATGTTTTTACTTTCATCTCAGTCTTATTTATATCGATATACAATTCTGCCTTTACTCAAATCATAGGGAGACAGTTCCAATTTAACTCGATCACCAGGAAGGATCTTTATATAATTCATCCTCATCTTACCAGATATGTGGGCTATCAACTGATGCCCATTCTCTAGTTCCACTTTGAACATCGCATTAGACAATGCTTCCTTAATGGTACCGTCTTGCTCTATTGATGTTTGCTTGGCCATATTAGAATTTAAAATTCTCTTCTATGTATTTATGAGAGGTTAATACCTCTGTTCTGTCTTCAAATATCGCTACTGTGTGCTCATAATGTGCTGAAGGCTTTCTATCCGCAGTGCGAATAGTCCATCCATCGCGCTCTTGGACAATATTCCGTGTGCCAAGATTAATCATGGGCTCAATGGCGATCACCATTCCATCGTTCAGTAAAGGACCACTTCCTCTCTTTCCATAATTGGGAACTTCAGGTGCTTCATGTAGATTTTTGCCCACTCCATGTCCGACAAGCTCTCTTACTACAGTATAGCCTTTGGCTTCGACAAACTTCTGGATGGCGTTACCCACATCGCCAATTCTTTTCCCAAAGACAGCTTGCTCAATTCCAATGTAAAGAGAATCTTTAGTGGCTTTTAATAATGCTTTAACAGCAGGAGAGACCTCACCAATAGGGTATGTATAAGCGGAATCGCTATGAAAACCTTGGTGAAAGACTCCACAATCTACTGAGATTATATCGCCATCTTTCAATTCATATTCACTGGGAAAACCATGTACTACTACTTCATTCACAGAAATACATAGTGAAGCAGGAAATCCATTGTAGCCCTTAAAAGAAGGAACTCCATCGTGATCCCTGATAAACTCCTCAGCAATTTTGTCTAGAAAAGAGGTCTTTACCCCTTCCTTGATATGTTTTGCTACTTCCCCATGGGCTCTAGCTAGTATATCTGCACTTTCTTTTATTAACTTAACTTCATCGGAAGTCTTGTAATTGAACATCTTAGGCAACTTGGTAATTAGAAGGATTATTCTTCACATTACCACTCTTCATCATTCCCTCGTAATGTCTCATTAGTAAGTAACTTTCTATTTGTCTCAGGGTATCCATGATCACACCTACCATAATCAACAGGGAGGTACCACCATAAAACTGAGCAAACTCTCCACCCACTCCAGATATAATTGCAAGAGCTGGAAGTATAGCTACTGCAGCTAAGAGAATAGATCCCGGAAGTGTAATCTTGGAAATAATTCCGTCGATAAATTCCGAAGTAGGAGCACCTGGCTTAATACCTGGTACAAACCCCCCGTTTCTCTTCATATCTTCTGCAATTTGCTCAGGATTAACTGTGATAGCTGTGTAGAAGAATGTAAATAGAATGATCATGGCTGCAAATAACAAATTGTATTGCCAAGAGGTGAAATCACTGAACGTTGCTCCTATATAATTGGCAATGTCATTCTCAGATGCCCATATTTGAGCAATCAAAGCAGGGACAAACATCAGGGATTGAGCGAAAATAATGGGCATCACGCCTGACGCATTTACTTTGATCGGTATATACTGTCTCTGTCCACCATATACTTTACCGCCAACCACTTGCTTAGCGTATTGTACAGGAATTCTCCTAGTGGCTTCAGTCAAGGCAATCACCCCTACTACAATGAAGAACAACACTGCAGCTTCAATGATAAGAAGCAACATACCTGAAGTACCCTTCTCTAAACCTTCAGCGATTAACGCTCCAGGAAATCTCGATATGATACCGATCATAATTAGCATTGAAATACCATTACCTATTCCTTTCTCAGTGATTTTCTCGCCAAGCCACATGCAGAACATGGTACCTGCGGAAAGTAAAACCAGTGAACTGAACATAAACAAGGTAGAACTAATCATCACTGCTCCAGTAGGTATAATCGTAGCAGAAACATACCCAATACCTTGTGCAATAGTAATCAGGATAGTCAATACCCGAGTGATCTGATTGATTCTTTTCCTACCAGACTCACCCTCTTTTTGCATTTTCTGAAAATACGGTACTCCGACAGTCAATAACTGCAACACAATGGAAGCAGATATATATGGCATAATGCCCAGACCGAAGATAGATGCATTACTGAACGCTCCACCTAGGAAAGTATCGATCAATCCAAAGATTCCTTCTGGAGCTTCACCCAAAAGAGATGGGTCAACACCTGGAAGAACTATGAACGACCCCAATCTGAATATGATCAGATAACCGATCGTATTCATGATTCTTACTCTAAGGTCTTCGATAGAGAAAATGTTCTTAACTGTCGAAATAAACTTTTTCATTAAATTAAATTGTGTTTACCGTTCCACTCAATTTCTCGATAGCTGCTGCTGCAGTAGCCGAAAATTTATGAGCAGTTACGTCTAATTTGGCCTTCAATTCACCTCCACCGAGGATTTTGATTTTGTCATTCTTAGAAGCAATACCATGTGAAACCATAGTTTCCATGTTGATAACCTCAAGATTGTATTGCTCGGCAAGACCTTGCAATGTATCCAAATTTACTGGTTTGAACTCAACTCTGTTCAAGCTTTTGAAGCCAAATTTAGGAACTCTTCTCTGAAGAGGCATTTGGCCACCTTCAAAACCTAATTTAGACTTATAGCCTGATCTTGATTTAGCTCCTTTGTGACCTCTTGTAGAAGTTCCACCTCTACCTGAACCTGTACCTCTACCAATTCTCTTGCGATTTTTGGTAGATCCTTCAGCTGGTGTTAATGTATGCAGTTTCATAATTAAGCTTCTTCCACTTTTACAAGGTGATTAACTTTATTTACCATACCGGCAATCTGTGGCGTATTCTCTACGGTCACGGATTTGCTGATACGACCAAGACCTAGAGCAGTGATAGTTGCTTTTTGATCTTTTGGTCTATCGATGGTACTTTTGGTTTGCGTGATTTTGATCTTAGCCATGATGATTATCCGTTAAATACTTTAGACATTTTAACGCCTCTCTGTTGTGAAACAGCAATGGCATCTCTTAGCTGAGTCAAAGCTTCAATAGTAGCTTTTACCACGTTGTGCGGATTAGATGATCCTTTAGATTTAGCCAATACGTCTGTAACGCCAGCACTTTCCAAAACTGCACGCATTGCACCACCTGCGATAACGCCTGTACCTGGTGCTGCTGGTTTGATCAAAACAAATCCTCCACCGTATTTACCAATCTGCTCATGAGGGATAGTACCCTTCAAAATTGGCACTTTCACCAAGTTTTTCTTTGCGTCTTCGATGCCCTTTGTGATCGCATCTGTTACTTCGTTGGCTTTACCCAATCCGTAACCTACGACACCTTGGCCATCTCCCACCACCACTATTGCTGAAAAAGAGAACCTTCTACCACCTTTTACCACTTTGGCAACTCGGTTTATAGCTACTACTTTTTCCTTTAAATCTGTATCTGTTGCCCTGATAGGCTTTCTTCTTAGTTGAGACATAGCTTATTAAAATTTAAGGCCTCCTTCTCTGGCACCATCTGCCAAAGCTTTCACATTCCCATGATACAAGTAGCCATTTCTGTCAAATACTACGGAATCTACTCCGGTTGCAACAGCTCTTTCCGCAAGTTTTTTACCTACTTCTTTCGAAACTGATACATTAGCGTTAGCCTTGGCTCCCAATTCTTTGGAAGAAGCTTGTGCTACAGTCTGACCTTTAAGGTCATCGATAAGCTGAGCGTATATGCCAGTATTACTTTTGAAAACTGACAAACGAGGTCTGGAATCAGTACCAGAAATCTTTCTTCTGATACCCTGCTTGATTCTAAGTCTTCTGGAATTCTTATTAAATGCCATAACCTATTATTTTTTAGCGGCAGTTTTACCAGCCTTACGTCTAACTTGTTCACCAACGAAGCGCACACCTTTTCCTTTGTAAGGTTCCACCTTACGAAGAGATCTGATTTTTGCAGCTACTTGTCCAATCAATTCTTTATCTATCGATTCTAAGGTAATGATTGGGTTCTTACCTTTTGCAGTCTCAGCTTTAAGAGCCACCTCTTCAGGAAGCATCATAAAGATGTTGTGAGAGTAACCAAGATTCAGTTCAAGAATCTGACCTTGATTAGACGCTTTAAAACCTACACCCACAAGCTCCAAGTCTTTCTTATACCCTTCAGATACACCAATCACCATATTGTTGATTAGTGATCTGTAAAGACCATGAATAGACTTGTGCCTTTTGGAGTCGGTAGGTCTCGCAACAACGATTTCGTTGTCCTCTACTTTCACTGTAATATCAGGATTTACCTCCTGAATCAGTGTACCCTTTGGACCTTTAACAGTCACAGTTCCATGAGCTGTGACGTCTACAGTAACACCGCTGGGTATATTTATTGGTTTTTTACCTATTCTAGACATGATAGTAAATTAGTATACGTAGCAAAGAACTTCTCCACCTACACCCTCAGTACGGGCTTCTTTGTCTGTCATCACACCTTTGGAGGTGGATACGATTGCTATTCCGAGCCCATTGATTACTCTTGGAAGCTCCGTATGTTTCACATATTTTCTCAAACCTGGTGTACTAACTCTCTTGAGGCTTACAATCGCATTTTGCTTGGTGACAGGATTGAATTTCAGTGCAATTTTGATTGATCCCTGAGGACCGTTTTCTTCAAACTTGTAATTCTGAATATATCCTTTGTCGTGCAGTACTTTTGTAATCTCTTTCTTGATGTTAGAAGCAGGGATTTCTACGATTCGGTGAGATGCCTTGATGGCGTTTCTCAACCTAGTCAGATAATCAGCTATTGGATCAGTCATTGTATTTTATAGTCTAGCTACACCCGTTTTGGGCGTGCAAAGTTACGAATTGATTTTTAGAATAAAAACTACTGTCGTTATTTTACCAGCTGGACTTTGTCACTCCAGGGATCTTGCCTGCTGAGGCCATTTCTCTGAAGGTTACCCTGTTGATACCGAATTTTCTCATGTAGCCTTTTGGGCGACCAGTAAGCTTACATCTATTATGAAGTCTTACAGGAGATGCGTTCTTAGGCAATTTATCAAGAGCTTCATAATCACCGGCTGCTTTCAGCGCGGCTCTTTTGTCAGCATACTTGGCTACCAGACGCTCTCTTTTTCTCTCACGAGCTTTGATTGACTCTTTTGCCATGACTATTCTTCTTTAGTTTTTTTAACGAAAGGCATTCCGAAAGCCTTAAACAATTCTAAACTTTCTTCATCTGTTTTAGCAGAAGTCACAAAAGTGATATCCATGCCTGAGATTCTGTTGACTTTCTCTATGCTGATCTCCGGGAAGATAATTTGCTCTTGCACACCTAGTGTGTAATTGCCTCTTCCGTCAAACCCTTTATCCGAAATACCTTTGAAATCTCTTACACGTGGTAGTGCAATGGAGATCAACCGATCAAGGAATTCATACATTGTCTGACCTCTCAAAGTAACTTTAGCTCCGATAGGCATTCCTTCTCTCAACTTAAAGTTAGATACAGAAGTCTTTGCAATAGTCGAAACAGCTCTCTGGCCAGTGATCAAAGAAAGCTCTTCTACACCTTGGTCTACCAATTTCTTGTCTGCTACAGCTGCACCTATACCTTTATTGAGAACTATTTTCTCCAACTTAGGCACTTGCATCACTGATGCGTATTGAAATTTTTCTTTCAAAGCAGGGACGATTTCGTCCACATATTTTTGTTTGATTCTTGGATTAGCCATTGATCACCTCCCCAGTTTTCTTAGAGTATCTTACTAATTTACCATTTTCACCCGCTTTGCGACCTGTTCTAGTGGCTTCACCAGTTTTAGGATCTACCAGTTTTAGGTTACTAATGTGCATAGAAGCTTCTTTCTTATCGATGCCACCTTGTGGCTTAGCTGCAGTAGGTTTCACGTGCTTGGTGATCATGTTAAGACCCTCAACGATTGCTCTACTTTTTAGCCTATCTACGGAAAGCACCTTCCCTGTTTTGCCTTTATCATCCCCTGCGATCACTTTTACGGTGTCACCGGTTTTGATATGAAGCTTGGTTTGCTTGTTCATTTTTCTTTCCATGATTACAATACTTCAGGAGCCAAAGAAACGATTTTCATAAACTGCTTCTCTCTCAACTCACGAGCCACTGGGCCGAAAATACGCGTACCTCTTGGCTCGTCGTTGTTGGTCAATAACACAGCTGCGTTATCCTCAAAGCGAATATAAGAACCGTCTTTTCTTCTTATTTCTTTACGAGTACGCACGATAACCGCTCTTGACACGGTACCTTTTTTCATGCTGCTGGAAGAAAGAGCAGATTTTACTGTCACAACGACCTTATCGCCGATGGAAGCATATCGCTTTTTTGTTCCTCCCAATACGCGGATCACTAATACCTCTTTGGCACCAGAATTATCCGCTACGCTTAGTCTTGATTCTTGTTGGATCATAATTACTTAGCCCTTTCAATAATTTCAACTACTCTCCAACGCTTGTTTTTACTCAGCGGACGAGTTTCGCTTATTTTCACGAGGTCACCTGGGTTACACTCGTTGGTCTCGTCATGAGCCATAAATTTGGTTGTTTTGGCAACAAATTTACCGTAGATAGCGTGCTTTACGCGACGTTCTACCGCTACGGTGATGGACTTGTCCATCTTGTTACTTACCACCTTACCAACTCTTTCTTTTCGAAGATTTCTCTCTATCGTAGCCATATTCTTTTTGTTAGCTAGTTATTTGGCAGCCAATGCAGTCTTTAATCTTGCGATAAAGCGCTTGGTCTCGCGGATTCTGTTAGGATTCTCTATAGGAGATATCGAGTGCGCAAACCTAAGTTTGGTTAGATTCTCCTGCTCAGCGACTAGTCGCTCGGCGATTTCACTGTTTGAAAGTGAATTGATTTCAGTATTTTTCATAGTGCTTATAATTCAGCGTAATCTCTACGAACAACAAATCTGGTACTTACCGGCAGCTTCTGCTGGGCAAGTCTCAACGCCTCCCGTGCTGTCTCCAGGCTCACGCCTGTAGCTTCGAAAAGGATCGTTCCTGGCTTGATAACGGCCACCCAATACTCCGGAGCACCTTTACCTTTACCCATACGAACCTCTGCGGGCTTTTTCGTGATAGGCTTATCAGGGAAAATTCTGATCCATACCTGTCCTTCTCTTTTCATTGCTCTCGTCATTGCGATACGAGCTGCCTCGATCTGACGGGATGTGATCCATCCTGGCTCAAGGGATTTGATGCCAAAGTTGCCAAAAGAAAGCGTATGCCCTCTTTGTGCAATGCCTTTGACACGGCCCTTTTGCATTTTCCTATATTTAGTTCTTTTTGGCTGTAACATGAGTTCTCACTTATGGGTGAAAATTAGTTATTTCTTTTTCTTCGTCTTGGACCATCATTTCTCTTAGGGCCGGCATTACGAGCGCCTTTTGGCTCATTAGCAGCTCCCTGATTAGGAGATAGATCTCTTTTACCGTACACTTCACCTTTGAAGATCCAAACTTTGATGCCGATCAAACCATAAACCGTAAGGGCTTCGGAAAGTGCGTAATCAATATCTGCTCTCAAGGTGTGAAGAGGAATTCTTCCTTCTTTGTACATTTCAGAACGGGCCATTTCGGCTCCGCCTAGACGTCCAGAAAGTTTAACTTTGATTCCTTCCGCTCCCACTCTCATGGATGCTGCAATAGCTTGCTTCATTGCTCTTCTGAAAGAAATTCTTGCTTGAAGCTGTTGAGCGATTGATTCACCTACCAATTTCGCATCCAATTCAGGACGCTTGATCTCGAAGATATTAATCTGAATATCCTTGTTGGTGATATTCTTAAGTTCTTCTTTCAGCTTATCTACTTCGGCTCCACCTTTACCAATTACAACACCTGGACGGGCAGTATGTATCGTAAGAGTGATTCTCTTGAGCGTACGCTCGATAATCACTTTAGAAATACCCCCCTTAGGAATTCTGGCAAGGACGTACTTACGGATCTTTTGATCTTCGTATAGCTTTTCAGCGAAGTCTTTCCCACCATACCAGTTGGAATCCCAGCCTTTGACTACACCAAGTCTAAATCCTATTGGGTTGATCTTTTGTCCCATAGTCTGTTCTTAATTTGCCTTTTCGTTTGTTTCTACTACATCAGCGGTAACTGTCTGATCGTTGAATGAATCAACTACTAGGGTTACATGATTTGATCTCTTGCGTATTCTGTGACCTCTACCTTGAGGAGCTGGTCTTAATCTCTTAAGCATTCTTCCTTCATCCACCATGACAGTTTTGATGAATAGGTCAGCCTCTTCCAGTTTGGCATCAGGATTTTTCGCTTGCCAGTTGGCTACAGCGGAAAGCAACAACTTCTCAAGTCGAATTGCTCCATGGTTAGGAGTGAATTTCAATATGCTAAGTGCCAATCCTACTCTCTTGCCTCTGACAAGGTCAGCCACAAGACGCATCTTACGCGGAGATGTAGGGACATTATTTAATTTTGCTAATGCTTCCATGATTATCTCTTTCCTTTATCTTTTTTGGCAATGTGGCCTCTGAAATTTCTAGTAGGAGCAAATTCACCTAGCTTATGACCTACCATATTGTCTGTTACAAATACCGGAATGAATTTATTCCCATTATGCACAGCGAAGGTATGTCCTACGAAATCTGGAGAAATCATTGATTTTCTTGACCAAGTCTTGATTACCGATTTCTTGCCTGATTCGTTCTGAGCATCCACTTTCTTCACAAGATGGTGCTCGATATAAGGACCTTTTTTTAATGAACGTGCCATAATTATTTAGATCTTTTGCTTAAGATGAACTTGTTTGAATACTTCTTAGGAGATCTTGTTTTCTTGCCTTTAGACAATAGACCTTTTCTAGATCTTGGATGTCCTCCAGAAGAGCGACCTTCGCCACCACCCATGGGGTGATCGACTGGGTTCATCGCAACACCTCTTACGCGAGGTCTTGATCCAAGCCATCTTTTACGACCGGCTTTACCCAAAACTACGTTCATGTGGTCACCATTGGAAACAGTTCCTACGGTTGCCATACACGTATTTAGCACAAGTCTCATCTCATCAGACGGAAGTTTTACAGTCACGTACTTCCCATCACGGGCTACGATCTGCGCATAACCTCCAGCACTTCTTACCATTGCAGCACCTTTACCAGGCTTCAATTCCACACAGTGTACAATTGTACCCATTGGGATGTTGGCCACTGGCATTGCGTTACCCACTTCTGGAGCAACATGCTCTCCGGAAATCACTGTTTGTCCTACTGACAAACCTTCCGGGGCGATAATGTAGGCCTTAGCACCATCTGCATAATATAGTAGGGCAAGACGTGCGGTTCTGTTAGGATCGTACTCAATAGCTTTCACTACTGCTGGTACACCGAACTTGTTTCTTTTGAAGTCTACAATCCGTAATCTTCTCTTATGACCACCGCCAATATTGCGGACAGTCATTTTGCCTTCATTATTTCGTCCACCTGACTTCTTGATAGGAGCAAGAAGAGATTTTTCCGGCTTTGACTTGGTAATCTCGTCAAATGCAGGAGCTACTCTGAATCTTGTTCCTGGAGTGACAGGTTTCAACTTTTTAATTGCCATGATATAGATTCAATTAAATTTCTCCGTAAAAATCAATCACTTCACCATCGGCTACTTGCACGATTGCTTTTTTGAAAGCATTGGTAAAGCCTGAAACCACTTTAGCTTTGGTGTATCTAGATTTATGCTTTGCAGCATATCTGATGGTTCTGATAGAAACCACTTTCACACCAAACGTTTTCTCTACAGCAAGTTTGATTTCTGGTTTCTTCGCAGTTTTTTCTACGATAAATCCATAAACGCCTCTTTCGTTCATGGCAGAAATCTTTTCTGTAATTAAAGGCTGCTTTAGAATATCCATTGTCTTATTTCGATAAAATGGTTTCCAACTTACTGATAGAACCTTCACAAATCACTAAGTGATCCGCGTTGAGTACTTGGTAAGTATTTACATCATTTACAGTCACAACTTTTGCCTTAGGCAAGTTTCTGCTGGAAAGGAATACGTTAGTATTTTCCTCTGGAAGTACTAGTAAGGTTTTTTTATCTCCTAGTGACAAACCGTTCAGCAATGCCAGATAGCTTTTAGTTTTTGGAGAGTCAAATGAAATGCTTTCCAAAACGGACAGGCTGTTATCTTTCACTTTATAAGTAAGTGCAGATTTTCTGGCTAGTTGTTTTACCTTTTTATTCAATTTGAAAGAATAGTCTCTTGGCTGTGGGCCAAATACTCTTCCTCCTCCTCGGAATAGTGGCGACTTGATAGACCCAGCACGTGCACTACCAGTGCCTTTTTGCTTTTTGATCTTACGAGTAGAGCCAGCTATCTCATTTCTCTCTTTAGACTTGTGCGTACCTTGTCTTTGGTTAGCCAAGTACTGCTTGACATCTAGGTAGATCGCGTGATCGTTAGGTTCGATTGCGAAGATCTCATCAGACAAGCTGATTTTTCTACCTGTGTCTTCTCCTTTTTGATTAATTACTGCTAATTCCATGGCTTACTTCTCTAGAATAACGAAAGAATTTTTAGGACCAGGTACAGAGCCAGAAACCAATAGTAGGTTTTTGTCAGCATAGATTTTCAACACTTTAAGGTTGATAACCTTTACCCTGTCTCCGCCTGTTCTGCCAGCCATTCTCATTCCTTTGAATACTCTGGATGGCCAAGAACATGCACCAATTGAACCTGGGTGCCTGCCTCTGTTGTGCTGACCGTGAGTTTGTCCACCCACACCCGCAAAACCATGACGCTTTACCACACCCTGGAATCCTTTACCTTTTGAAGTTCCGATTGCATCTACGAAGTCTCCTTCTATAAATACTTCACCAGCCTTCACAGTAGCTCCTAGATTTACCTGGCCTTCAAACTCGACCCGGAACTCTCTGAACTCAACAACTTTGCGCTTTGGTGTTGTACCAGCCTTTTTAAAATGACCGATCAATGGCTTGGGCGTATTTTTCTCTTTACGCTCACCATATGCCAACTGCACGGCGTTGTACCCGTCTGTTTCAACGTTTTTTACTTGCGTAACTACACAAGGACCAGCTTCTATTAGCGTGCATGCGACGTTACGTCCATCGGCACTGAAAATGCTAGTCATTCCTACTTTTCTACCTATTATACCAGACATCTTTATAAGATAATATAATAACCCACAAGCATTTGTCTGCCGGGGCTCCTTTTAAAGGACTGCAAAGTTACTGAAATAAAATTCTGCAACAAATCCGAAATCCTAAATTTTAAATGTATTGTAAAATATTTCACTTGTGATTCAAGCATTTAAACCGCTAGAGTCACGAGTTGAACATGTTAAAGCAAAAAAGACCTGCTGTTTATAGCAGGCCTTTTGTATGTTAATCCCGTCTGATCAAACTTTGATCTCTACATCTACTCCACTTGGAAGCTCGATTTTCATCAAAGCGTCCACAGTTTTTGAAGAGTTAGAGTAGATATCAACCAATCTTTTGTATGTACAAAGCTGGTACTGATCTCTGGCTTTCTTACTTACGTGTGGAGATTTCAATACTGTGAATTTCTCCTTCTTAGTAGGCAATGGAATTGGCCCTACTACTACTGCGCCAGTGGCTTTCACTGCCTTTACAATCTTCTCTGATGACTTATCCACCAGGCTGTGATCGTATGATTTTAGTTTTATTCTGATTTTCTGATTCATCGCAAATATTATTTAGTCCTTCTGACCTTTTACTGTAGCAATTACACCTTCGGCAATGTTGTTAGGTACTGCCTCATAGTGAGAGAATGTTAATGAAGCGGTAGCTCTACCAGAGGTAATCGTTCTAAGGTCAGTAATGTAACCAAACAACTCAGACAACGGTACGGCAGCTCTAACTACGCTTGAGGTTCCTTTAGTATCCATTCCTCTCATTACACCTCTTCTTCTATTCAAATCACCAGTGATAGGGCCAGTGTATTCATCTGGAGCCACCACATCTACTGACATGATAGGCTCAAGCAATTTAGGCTGACATCTTTTAGCGGCATCTTTGAAACCAAGTCTTGCTGCCAATTCGAAAGAAAGGGCATCTGAATCGACATCGTGGAATGAACCATGGTACAATCTTACTTTCATCGACTCGATAGGATATCCAGCCAATGGTCCGTTTTTCATGGATTCAGCAAATCCTTTCTGAATAGAAGGGATGAATTCTTTAGGAATAACACCACCTACGATACCATTTACGAAATCAAGCCCTGGCTTAATTTCACCAGTTTCAGGATCTGGATCTCTAGCGCTCAGTTCGAATGAAATATCTGCAAATTTACCTTTACCACCTGTTTGCTTCTTGTAAACTTCCTTGTGCTCAACAGAACCAAATAAAGCCTCTTTGTAAGCAACCTGAGGAGCACCTTGATTGATCTCAACCTTGAACTCTCTCTTCATACGATCGATAATGATATCCAAGTGAAGCTCACCCATCCCTCTCAAGATAGTCTGACCAGTTTCGTGATCTGTATTCACAACCAATGTAGGATCTTCTTCTACCAGTTTGGCAATTGCCATACCTAGTTTGTCAACGTCAGCTTGAGTTCTAGGCTCTATAGCGTATCCGATTACAGGCTCAGGGAATACCATTGATTCCAATACTACCTTACGGCTTTCGTCGCAAAGGGTGTCACCAGTCTTGATATCTTTGAAGCCTACCACTGCACCAATATCTCCTGCTCTTAGGGAATCAATTTGGTTTTGCTTGTTAGCATGCATTTGGAATACTCTGGAGATACGCTCTTTATTTCCAGAACGGCTATTAAAAATATATGAACCAGAATTCAAAATTCCAGAATATGCTCTCACAAAACAAAGGCGTCCTACAAATGGATCAGTAGCAATTTTGAAAGCAAGACCTGTAAAAGGCTCTGATTCGTCGGGAGAGATTCTTACATCTACTTCCTCATCATCTATATCATGTGCAAAGATATCGTCCTTATCCATTGGAGAAGGGAGTAATTCCATGACTAGATCAAGCATAGTCTGAACTCCTTTGTTCTTGAATGATGATCCACATACCATTGGCACTATCTTCATGTCAATGGTAGCTTTTCTCAAAGCTGCAAGAATTTCCTGCTCTGTGATGGAATCGGAATCTTCGAAGAATTTCTCCATCAAAGACTCGTCATAATCGGCAACTGCCTCCAGCAAATATTCTCTGTATTCAGCTACTTCTTCAAGCATATCTTCAGGAATAGGAACCTCTTCGAAGGTCATCCCGAAATCATCCTCATTCCAAACAATCGCTCTGTTATTGATCAAATCAACAACTCCACGGAATCTATCTTCTGCACCGATAGGAAGCTGCAAAGGAACAGCATTGCTGCCTAGCATCTCCTTCACCTGCTTACAAACTTCTAAGAAGTTTGCACCGGCACGGTCCATTTTATTTACGAAGCCGATACGGGCAACTTTATAGTTATCCGCAAGTCTCCAGTTTGTCTCTGACTGTGGCTCCACACCATCTACAGCACTGAAAAGGAATACCAAGCCATCGAGAACACGAAGTGATCTGTTTACCTCTACAGTAAAATCAACGTGACCGGGAGTATCGATGATGTTGATCTGGTATTTTTTCTCTCTGTAATTCCAAAAAACGGTAGTTGCAGCGGAGGTAATGGTAATACCTCTCTCCTGCTCCTGAGCCATCCAGTCCATGGTAGCTGCGCCGTCGTGAACCTCACCAATTTTGTGAGATACGCCTGAATAAAAAAGTATTCGCTCTGTCGTAGTTGTTTTACCTGCATCAATATGTGCAGCAATACCAATATTTCTGGTAAGTGTTAAATCTCTTTTAGCCATATTGATTAAAATCTAAAGTGAGAGAATGCTTTGTTGGCTTCTGCCATTCTGTGCGTATCATCTTTCTTCTTCACTCCGGCACCTTCGCCTTTGGAAGCAGCGATAATTTCGCCGGCAAGTCTATCCATCATTGTTTTCTCTCCTCTTCTTCTGGCATAGCTGATCATCCATTTCATTCCTAAGGCAATCTTTCTGTCAGGTCTGACTTCCATTGGAACCTGGAATGTAGCACCACCAACTCTACGACTCTTCACCTCTACGGATGGAGAAATATTGTTTAGCGCTTTTTTCCAAATTTCAAGACCATTCTCACCTACTTTGGATTCTACCTTTTCTACTGCATCGTAGAAAATTCTGTAAGCAATACTCTTCTTCCCATCTACCATTAGATTGTTCACAAACCTAGTCACTAGGGCGTCATTGAACTTTGGATCAGGAAGAATATATCTCTTCTTTGGTTTCGCTTTTCTCATTTTTTCTGAATGTTATTATTATTTTTTCTTCGCCGGAGCTGCAGCACCTTTGCCTGCCTTCGGTCTTTTGGCACCATACTTAGAGCGACCTTGCTTACGGTCTTTAACTCCTGCGGTATCTAGTGCACCACGGATAATGTGATATCTCACACCTGGTAGATCTTTCACTCGACCACCTCTGATCAAGACGATCGAGTGCTCTTGTAGATTATGACCTTCTCCAGGAATGTAAGCATTCACTTCTTTTCCGTTTGTCAATCTCACCCTCGCCACTTTTCTCATTGCAGAGTTTGGCTTCTTTGGGGTTGTAGTGTATACTCTGGTACAAACTCCTCGTCGCTGTGGACATGCGTCCAGAGCTCTTGATTTAGATTTGGTCTCCAGTGTAGTTCTACCTTTTCGTACTAACTGTTGAATAGTAGGCATTAACTGATAAAATTTAGTTTTCCCGTAAACTGTTAAATTTTGGACTGCAAAGGTAAACAAAGTAATAAGAGTAACAAAGCTAAGCAGTTATATTTTTACTAGGCTTCTCCCGGTGTTCCGAAGCTAATCGGAAACTGAGGAGCTCCGCCCGATTGGTTGATTTTGCCGAAAGCTGCTTCGTATTTCTCTATGTTATCTTTCAATGCAGAGAGCAATCGCTTGGCATGATCCGGGGTGACGATAATCCTTGACTTCACTTTAGCCTTGGGAACTCCCGGCATCAAGCGGATAAAGTCAATCACAAATTCCGAATTGGAATGTGCGATCATCGCCAAATTAGAATATACACCTTCAGCCACTTCTTCCGAAAGCTCTACATTGATCTGCTGGTCTCCTTTTTTGTTGTCGTCTTGCATGATTTATCTAGATTAAAAAAAGGCCTGTTGCGAAACAGGCCTTTTGAATTAATTTATTAAAATATTACAGGATTGCTTCGCTTGATCTTTTAGACGTGCGCTCCATATTTTCTGAAAGCTTGTCATATTCCTCCTGAGAACCAACAATCATTGGTTGCAATCTCCGCTGACCGGTGCCGGCAGGAATCAAGTGACCTACGATTACGTTCTCTTTTAGACCTTTCAATTCATCTCGCTTACCTCTGATGGCTGCTTCTGAAAGCACCTTAGTAGTCTCCTGGAAGGAAGCTGCAGAGATAAATGATTCAGTACCCAGAGAGGCTGCTGTGATACCTTGTAGTGTTGGTTTAGAAACCGCTGTTTCGGCATCACGAACTTGTACCAACTTAAGGTCTTTACGTTTCAAGCTGGAATTCTCATCTCTCAATCTTCTTGATGAAAGAATCATTCCTGGCTTCAATGTAGAAGAATCACCTGCATCCATGACCACTTTACGGTCAAGAATATTGTCATTCTCTTCTCTGAAAGCCCACTTATCCACTACTTGGTTCTGAAGGAATCCAGTATCACCGGCATCCAGGATTTCTACTTTCTGCATCATCTGGCTTACGATCACCTCGATGTGCTTATCGTTGATTTTCACACCCTGAAGTCGATAAACTTCTTGGATTTCATTTACCAAGTACTCCTGAACAGCCGTTGGTCCTTTGATTGACAAGATGTCATTTGGAGTGATAGCTCCATCAGATAGTGGCTCGCCAGCTCTGATAAAGTCATTCTCCTGAACCAGGATATGCTTAGACAAGGATACCATATACTTTTTGATCACACCATCTTTTGATTCGATGATGATCTCTCTGTTACCTCGCTTGATACCCCCGTAAGATACCACCCCATCGATCTCAGAGACCACAGCCGGATTGGAAGGGTTTCTAGCTTCGAATAGCTCAGTAACTCGTGGAAGACCACCGGTAATATCTCTTGTCTTTCCTACAGATCTTGGGATTTTCACCAAAATTTGACCGGATCTTACTTTGTCACCTGTATCGATTGCCAAGTGAGCGCCTACGGGAATATTGTATGCCTTAGACTCCTCCCCATAGTTTACAATAATCGCCGGGTTCTTAGTCCTATCTTTAGTATCGATGATGACTTTCTCACGGAAACCAGTCTGATCATCAGATACTTCTTTGTAAGTAACTCCCTCTACTATTGCTTCAAATTCAATCTTACCATCAAATTCAGATAGAATTACAGCGTTGTATGGATCCCACTTACAAAGTGTCTGATTCTTAGTGATTTTCTCTCCATCCTTCACATTAATTATAGCTCCGTAAGGTGCGTGGTTAGACACGAGAGTCTTACCTGTCTTAGGATCATTGATCTTGATTTCACCAGATCTACCCATGACAACAGTTATATGCTCGCCATCCTTATTAGTAGTCTCTATCAATCGCAATTCCTCATCAAATTCTACCACACCGTCAAACTTAGCAATCACGCTAGCCTCAACAGCCATGTTAGATGCTGTACCACCCACGTGGAATGTTCTTAGTGTAAGCTGAGTACCTGGTTCTCCAATAGACTGCGCGGCGATAACCCCTACAGATTCACCTTCCTGTACCATATGGCCAGTAGTAAGGTTTCTTCCATAACATTTACCACAAACCCCTCTACGGGTCTCACACGTCAATACGGATCTGATCTCAACTTCATCAATTCCAGATTCATCGATCAACTTAGCTACCTCATCATTAATTTCAAGACCTGATTCCACAATCAACTCATCCGTAGCAGGATGGAAAATATCGTGAACAGAAACACGGCCAAGAACTCTTTCAGAAAGAGGTTCGACGATCTCATCGTTATCTCTTAACGGCTGTACTAGAAGTCCTCTTAAGCTACCACAATCATCTTCAGTAACAATCATATCCTGAGCCACATCTACTAGACGTCTGGTTAGGTAACCTGCATCAGCAGTCTTCAATGCAGTATCGGCAAGACCTTTACGTGCACCGTGTGTGGAGATAAAGTACTCCAATACATCCAGACCTTCTTTGAAGTTAGAAAGGATTGGGTTTTCGATGATTTCACCTACTGAACCTTGAAGGTTCTTCTGTGGCTTAGCCATCAAGCCTCTCATACCACCCAGCTGACGAATTTGCTCCCTAGAACCACGGGCTCCTGAGTGCATCATCATGTAGATGGCATTGAATCCTTGTTTATCCTCTTCCATCTGCTTCATAAGATTATTAGTCAAATGAGAATTGGTACGAGTCCAGATATCAATTACTTGATTGTATCGTTCGTTATCCGTGATTAGACCCATTAAGTAGTTGTTCCATACCTGGTCTACTTCTTCTTTGGCCTTATTAATCATCGGCTCTTTTTCTTCCGGGATGATTACATCATTCAATCCCATAGACAGACCGCCTTTGTAGGCCATCTGGAATCCTAGGTGCTTGATGTCATCCAAGAACTGGGCTGTACGTGCCATTCCACATACTTTAACCACCTTAGCGATAATCTGCTGAAGTTTTTTCTTGGTCAAAAGCTCATTTACATAACCTACTTCTTTTGGTACAAATTGGTTGAAGATCAAACGTCCGGCGACGGTCTCAATGATTTCATCCTTATAACCTCCATCTTCAGTCCTTAGCTGAACTTTACATTTGATATTCGCATGCTTGGAGATTTTCTCTTCGTTCATCGCGATGATCACTTCTTCTACACTGTAGAATGTCATCCCTTCACCAGCAACGATCTCTTCTGGAGTGGATTTCTTACCCTTAGTCACATAGTAGAGACCCAACACCATATCCTGAGAAGGAACAGTAATTGGGGCACCGTTAGCAGGGTTAAGAATGTTGTGAGAAGAAAGCATCAAAGTAGAAGCTTCCAAGATAGCCTCATGTCCAAGTGGAACGTGAACCGCCATCTGATCACCGTCAAAATCGGCGTTGAATGCAGTACACACCAATGGGTGAAGCTGGATCGCTTTACCTTCAATAAGTTTTGGCTGGAAAGCTTGAATACCTAGTCTGTGAAGTGTTGGAGCACGGTTAAGGAGCACAGGGTGTCCTTTCAGTACATTTTCCAAGATATCCCAAACCACTGGATCCTTACGATCCACAATTTTCTTAGCAGATTTTACTGTCTTTACAATACCTCTTTCGATCAGTTTTCTGATGATAAACGGCTTGAAAAGTTCAGCTGCCATATTTTTAGGAAGACCACACTCGTGAAGCTTCAATTCTGGACCTACTACGATCACTGATCGACCAGAGTAATCCACACGCTTACCGAGCAAGTTTTGACGGAAACGACCTTGCTTACCTTTCAGCATATCAGAAAGGGATTTCAAGGCACGATTGCCATCAGATCTTACCGCATTTACTTTTCTAGAGTTATCGAATAGAGAATCGACAGCTTCCTGAAGCATTCTCTTTTCGTTTCTCAAAATCACCTCTGGCGCTTTGATATCGATCAAACGCTTCAGACGGTTGTTTCTGATAATTACTCTTCTATATAGGTCATTTAGATCGGAGGTCGCAAAACGACCACCATCCAACGGAACCAAAGGACGCAATTCAGGTGGAATAACTGGAACCATGCGAACAACCATCCACTCAGGGCGGTTTTCGATTCTGGTTCTAGCGTCACGGAATGCTTCTACTACTTTCAGTCTTTTCAGTGCTTCTGCTTTTCTCTGCTGAGAAGTATCAGTAGCTGCCTGATGACGAAGAGAGTAAGAAAGATCATCCAAATCGATTCTTGCCAATAGCATCTCCAAGGCTTCTGCACCCATTTTGGCGATGAATTTATTTGGATCTTCATCGTCAAGCATGTGATTTTCCTTAGGAAGCTTGTCCATGATATCCAGGTATTCGTCTTCAGTCAAGAAGTCCAGGTATTGAACTCCCTCTTCTGCTTTGATACCTGCCTGAACTACCGCATAACGCTCGTAATAGACAATCTGGTCAAGCTTCTTAGTCGGAAGACCTAGAAGGTAACCGATTTTGTTAGGAAGAGATTTGAAATACCAAATGTGCGCAACTGGTACTACCAGTTCGATGTGCCCCATTCTCTCTCTTCTTACTTTCTTCTCTGTAACCTCCACACCGCAGCGGTCACAGATAATACCTTTATACCTGATGCGCTTGTACTTGCCACAATGACACTCCCAGTCTTTGACCGGACCAAAGATTCTCTCACAGAACAATCCGCCCATTTCAGGCTTGTAAGTTCTATAATTGATGGTCTCTGGCTGGGTCACTTCACCGTTTGAGCTATCCAGAATAGATTCTGGGGAGGCCAAACTGATGGTGACTCTGGAAAAATCATTGTTAAGTTTTTTATTTTTTCTGAACGCCATAGTTTTTTGAAAGATATGTAAAGGGCTCTTGCGAGCCCATTCGCTTTATTAATCTAGGGTAATTTCAAGAGCCAAACCTCTCAACTCATGAACCAATACATTGAATGATTCAGGAATATTAGGCTTAGGAAGGTTTTCACCTTTCACAATCGCTTCGTAAGCTTTTGCTCTTCCGATTACGTCATCAGACTTCACTGTCAGGATTTCCTGCAGTACGTGTGATGCACCGAATGCCTCTAGTGCCCAAACTTCCATTTCTCCGAAACGCTGACCACCAAACTGAGCTTTACCGCCCAATGGCTGCTGCGTAATCAATGAGTATGGACCGATTGAACGTGCGTGCATCTTATCGTCTACCAAGTGACCAAGTTTCAGCATGTATGAAATACCTACAGTAATTGGCTGATCGAACTTCACACCCGAAAGACCATCGTATAGATAAGTACGACCATAAGCTGGTAAGCCTGCCAATTCCAATTCATGGGCTACTTCTTCCATAGAGGCGCCGTCAAAGATTGGAGTTGCATATTTCTTATCCAGTTTCTGTCCAGCCCAAGCCAATACAGTTTCGAAAATCTGTCCGATGTTCATACGAGAAGGTACACCTAGTGGATTCAATACGATATCCATTGGGGTTCCATCCTCAAGGAATGGCATATCCTCGTCTCTCACGATTCTTGCTACGATTCCTTTGTTACCGTGACGCCCTGCCATCTTATCACCTACTTTAAGCTTTCGCTTTTTGGCAATGTACACTTTGGCAAGTTGAACGATACCAGCAGGAAGCTCATCACCTACTTCAAGAGTGAATCTTTCTCTCTTGAAAGTACCACTGATCTCGTTTCTTGAGTTAATGAAGTTTTTCACTAGATGAAGGATCAACTCATTTACATGAGCATCATTTGTCCAGTCATCAAGAACGATATCAGAGATAAGATTTGCTTCTTCAGGCACATTGTAGTTACTCTCATCCCTGTAAGGATTCTTAGCCGGGAATAGGTTGTTTTCAATGTTTTTCGCATTAAACTTCTGTCCTTTGGTGATGATTTCATCTCCAAATTTATGCTTAACGCCTTGAGAAGTTTTACCGTCTAGGATGGTCACCATCTTATTGATCATTCGGGCTCTGATAGCCAATAGATCTTTAGAGTACCTGCCTTTCAGTTTTTCAACCTCGGCTTTAGACTTTGCTCTTATGTCTTTGTCTTTCTTAGGTCTGGCAAACAGTTTTGTCTCAATTACTACCCCATTCAAAGATGGAGAAGCTTTTAACGACGCATCTTTCACATCACCGGCTTTATCACCAAAGATAGCTCTTAGTAATTTCTCTTCGGGAGTCGGATCAGTTTCGCCTTTAGGGGTGATCTTACCGATAATGATATCGCCTTCTTTTACTTCTGCTCCGATCGCAATGATACCATGTTCATCAAGATTTTTAACTGCCTCTTCAGAGACATTAGGAATTTCAGAAGTCAATTCTTCCTCGCCTCTCTTCGTATCACGAACTTCCAACTGGAATTCCTCAACGTGAATAGAAGTAAAGACATCTTCTCGTACTACTCTCTCGGAGATTACGATTGCATCCTCAAAGTTATATCCTTGCCAAGGCATGTATGCCACTTTCAAGTTTTTGCCTAGAGCCAGCTCACCGTTATTAGTAGAGTAGCCTTCCACTAACACCTGACCTTTTTTCACTTTTTGGCCTTTCAGCACCAAAGGAGTAAGGTTGATTGTAGTATCTTGGTTAGTTCTTCTAAACTTAATTAAATTATACGATTTGAATTCATCCGTGAAATTAACCATGAGCTCATCATCAGTCAGGTCGTATTTGATGACGATTTTCCTAGCATCTACATAATCAACAACACCATTTGATTCCGCAATGATCAGCGATCTAGAATCCACAGCTGCCTTTGCTTCCAACCCTGTACCTACAATAGGTGCTTCAGCTTTCAATAAAGGAACTGCTTGACGCTGCATGTTGGATCCCATCAATGCACGGTTCGCATCATCATGCTCCAAGAATGGAATCAAAGATGCCGCGACAGATACAATCTGATTGGGAGCAACGTCCATATAGCTGATTTCAGAAGGTGACAATACTGGGAAGTCCCCTTCGAATCTTGCTTTTACTTTTTCATTGATAAACTTCCCAGACTCGTCCAATGGAGCATTAGCCTGTGCAATGTTATGATTATCTTCTTCTTCAGCAGTCAGGAACAGAATATCCTCTGCTTTCATGCTTACTTTACCCTCTTTCA
This sequence comes from Algoriphagus persicinus, assembly GCF_035156415.1. Taxonomy (NCBI): domain Bacteria; kingdom Pseudomonadati; phylum Bacteroidota; class Cytophagia; order Cytophagales; family Cyclobacteriaceae; genus Algoriphagus; species Algoriphagus persicinus. Next base: position 58,283 of record NZ_JAYEEY010000017.1, on the reverse strand, counting down.
CCTTTCGGTAAGGAGTTTCAAGGAAGCCCATTGAGTTCACTTTAGCATGAACACAAAGAGAAGAAATCAAACCAATGTTTGGACCTTCTGGTGTTTCGATAGTACAAAGACGACCGTAATGCGTATAGTGAACATCTCGAACCTCAAAACCTGCTCTTTCTCTAGAAAGACCTCCTGGACCCAAAGCTGAAAGTCTTCTCTTGTGAGTTAACTCCGCCAACGGATTTGTTTGATCCATAAACTGAGAAAGCTGGTTCGTTCCAAAGAAGGAATTGATCACTGAGGAAAGTGTACGTGCGTTGATCAAATCGACTGGTTTAAAGTCTTCATTGTCTCGAACGTTCATTCGCTCACGGATCGTTCTTGCCATTCTGGCCAAACCTACACCGAACTGGCTATAAAGCTGTTCGCCTACGGTTCTTACTCTTCTATTGCTTAAGTGATCAATATCATCGACCACAGCTTTAGAGTTGATAAGACCAATCAGGTATTTTACGATGTTGATAATATCTTCCTTAGTAAGGACTATTTTCTCAGAATCGATGTCAAGACCCAGTTTTTTATTGATTCTATAGCGACCAACTTCACCTAGATCATAACGCTTGTCAGAGAAGAATAAACTATGAATCACCTCACGAGCTGTTGACTCATCCGGAGCTTCTGTATTTCTAAGCTGACGATAGATAACTTCTACTGCTTCTTTTTCAGAGTTAGAACTATCTTTTTGTAAAGTATTATAGATGATAGAGTAATCAGCCACGTTTACATCTTCTCTATGAAGAATGATGCTTTTCGAGCCTGAATCCAAGATCATTTCAATGTCTTCGTCTGAAAGAACGGTATCACGTTCTAGCAATACCTCATTTCGGTCGATGGAAACTACTTCACCTGTATCTTCATCTACGAAATCTTCTACCCAAGTTCTTAGAACCCTTGCAGCTAGCTTACGCCCAGCTACTTTCTTCATCGCTGACTTAGTGGCATTGACTTCCTCAGATAGACCGAACAAGTCGAGAATATCTTTATCAGAGCCATAGCCAATAGATCTTAGCAAGGTAGTAACAGGGAACTTCTTCTTACGATCGATATAAGCATACATGACATTATTAATATCAGTAGCAAATTCAATCCATGATCCTTTGAAAGGAATAATTCTGGCGGAGTAAAGTTTCGTACCATTGGTATGCTTGCTTTGGGCAAAGAACACACCTGGTGAACGGTGAAGTTGTGAAACAATAACTCGTTCTGCACCATTAATTACAAATGACCCTTTCTCGGTCATATACGGAAGATTACCTAAGAATACTTCTTGCTCAATCGTTTCGAAATCTTCATTATCCTCGTCATGGCAAAGTAATCTTAACTTTGCTTTCAACGGTACAGAGTAGGTCAAGCCACGATCAATGCATTCGCCCACAGAATATTTTGGGGGATCAACTGCATAATCAATAAACTCAAGAGTAAAATTCTCTCTAGAATCACTGATTGGGAAGTTTTCTGCGAATACTTTAAATAGACCGTCTGCCCGGCGCTTTTCTGCAGGAGTATCCAGTTGGAAAAAGTCTTTGAAAGACTGCAACTGAATATCGAGAAAATCCGGATAGCTTTTGACCACCTTAATGGAGGAGAAACTTTTCCTTTCGGTTTGATTCTTGATAGCCAAGGTAGTGTATGTTTATGGTGAACTATATGATAGCGATAAAATACAATTTTCGCTTAGAATAATACATTTTTAAACCTGTGCATAAACAGGAAAAGACCTGACTTAAATAGTCAGGTCTTAGGTGTGAACCCTAACCTAATAGTTACGGTTCAGCAAATTATTTGATCTCTACTTCAGCACCAGCTTCTTCCAAAGACTTCTTCAAGCCTTCAGCTTCGTCCTTAGCTACACCTTCTTTCAATGCTTTAGGAGCAGAGTCAACTAGTTCTTTAGCCTCTTTAAGACCAAGACCTGTCAATTCTTTTACAAGCTTAACAACTGCCAGTTTAGATCCACCAGCAGCTTTCAAGATCACGTCAAAAGTCGTTTTCTCTTCTTCAGCTGCAGCTTCACCAGCACCAGCACCACCTGCTACAACTACTGCGCCTGCAGCAGCTGGCTCGATGCCATACTGATCCTTAAGGATATCTGTCAATTCTTTAACCTCTTTTACAGTCAAGTTTACCAACTGATCTGCAAGTTGCGTAAGATCTGCCATTGTATTTGAAATTTAATATTTGTTTGAATTATTTTTTTTAACTTATTTTTCTTCTCTATCAGCAAGCGTCTTAAGCACACCAGTAATATTGTTCTGGCCACTTTGCAATGCTGAGATAAGATTCATCGCTGGAGACTGTAGTAGGCTGATTAGATCGCCCAATAATTCCTCTTTTGACTTCAACTTAGATAGCATCTCCAGGTTCTCTTCACCGATGAAAATATCTGCATCGATAGAAGCGCCTTTAAATGCTGGCTTAGTTGCTTTTTTACCTGATTTTTTTCTGAAATCCAGCAAAACATTTGCCGGAAGATTACTCGTCTCTTTTGAGAAAATAATTCCAGAGAATCCTTTCAATGCATTATCTGACAACTCCGTGAAGTCGGCATCTAAATTTTCCAGTGCTTTGCTGATCAAGGTGTTTTTGTACACTTTGTACTCCACTCCCTTATCATAACAAGCTCTTCTGAATGCATTCACTTGAGCGACAGAAAAACCTGAAGCGTCGGTGATGTAGAAGAAAGGGTTTTCTTTAAATTTCTCAGTAAGACCGTCGATTATTACTTTCTTTTCGTCTCTAGTCATGATTAAATTCCTTGAATGCTACCCTTGTCCACTGCAATCCCAGGAGACATTGTACTGGATAAATGAATACTCTTGAAATATGTTCCTTTAGATGAAGAAGGCTTCAGCTTAGAAATAGTAAGGATAAGTTCTTGTACATTCTCTTCAATCTGCGCTGCAGTGAAGGATGCCTTACCAATACCAGCGTGAATAATTCCAAACTTATCTACTTTGAAATCAATTTTTCCCGCTTTTACTTCTCTTACTGCCTTAGCTACATCCAGAGTAACAGTTCCTGATTTAGGATTTGGCATGAGACCTCTTGGCCCCAATACTCTACCCAATCTACCTACTTTCGCCATTACATTTGGCATAGTGATGATGACATCAATGTCAGTCCATCCGCCCTCGATCTTAGCTATGTATTCGTCCAAGCCTGCGTAATCTGCACCTGCTTCGGTTGCTTCTGCTACTTTGTCAGGAGTACAAAGCACCAATACTTTGATGTCTTTGCCTGTACCATGAGGAAGCGCAACAACGCCCCTTACCATTTGATCAGCTTTACGTGGATCTACACCCAAACGGATGTCAAGATCTACAGAAGCGTCAAACTTCGTCATAGTAATTTCCTTCACGATAGTAGAAGCTGCCTCCAGGGAGTACACTTGGCTTGGGTCGTACTTAGAAAGAGCTTCTTTTTGCTTTTTTGTTAACTTAGCCATTGTTTTTTATTTATACTTCCCAAGGGGCTTTACCAGATACTGTGATTCCCATGCTTCGTGCTGTACCAGCTACCATTTTCATAGCAGACTCAACTTTGAAAGCATTAAGGTCAGGCATTTTAACCTCCGCTATTTCCTTAACCTGATCCCAGGTTACTGATCCCACCTTTTTCCGGTTTGGTTCAGCAGATCCGCTTTTAATTTTCGCAGCCTCTAGCAACAAGTTTGCTGCAGGAGGAGTTTTTACTACGAAGTCAAAAGACTTGTCTGAGTAGATTGTAATCAATACAGGAAGCACTTGACCCATTTTTTCTTGGGTACGTGCATTGTACTGCTTACAAAACTCCATGATGTTCAGACCCTTGGAACCAAGAGCTGGACCTACTGGAGGCGACGGGTTTGCCTGGCCACCTTTCACTTGTAGTTTTAAATAACCAGTGATTTCCTTAGCCATTGCTTAGTCTTGTTTTTCTACTTGTATAAAGTTTAATTCAACAGGAGTATTCCGGCCGAAGATCTTAACCATAACATTAAGTTTTTTCTTCTCCTCAAATATCTCCTCTATAATTCCGGTGAATCCACTGAAAGGACCATCCATTACTTTGACCGTCTCTCCGACTATAAATGGTGTATCCAGCTTCTCTGCGAACTCGTCAATCTCTTCAACCTTACCTAAAATACGGTTGATTTCTGATTGACGAAGTGGCTCAGGGGTTTTGGAAGCCCCACCTGAGTTAGATCCTAAGAAACCGATTACTCCCGGAATACTTGTAATTACATGATTGGCCTCACCATTGGAAAGATCCGCATTGACTAAAACGTAGCCGGGAAAGAAGTTTCTTTCTCTTACACGCTTTTTACCGTTACGCATCTCATATACTTTCTCAGAGGGTATTAAGACCTCAGGAATAAAATCACCTATTTTCTGTCTGGTAATTTCATTATCCAGATAGGTTTTAGTTTTTTTCTCCTGTCCCGCTACTACTCTGAGTACGTACCATTTATGTTCAGCCATTCTGTAATGTCAATTCAATTAGAATAAATCATAAAACCATGTCATAATGTTCTCGAATCCCAGATCCACTACCCCTATGAATAGGGCAAAAATCAGAGAGGCGACTAACACCAATACTGCACTATTTTGAAGAAAAGAGAATTTTGGCCATGTGACCTTATTCTTCATTTCATCATATGACTCCAGGACAAAGTTTTTTAGATTCATAGTGTACTTAACTTACTGGCACGGGCAGAGAGATTCGAACTCCCATCAACGGTTTTGGAGACCGCTATTCTGCCGTTGAACTATGCCCGTGTAAATGAACGTCCCGCTAATGGGAACGCAAAATTAGGTATTGATTACTAAAGAAACAAATGCGATCCCAAAATAATTTGAGATCGCATTGTGTAAATAGTCAATCAGTGTTTGATAAATTAGTCTAGGATTTCAGTAACTTGACCAGCTCCTACTGTTCTACCACCTTCACGGATCGCAAAACGAAGACCTTTCTCAAGTGCAACTGCATTAAGCAAAGAAACTTCGATAGTCACGTTATCTCCTGGCATTACCATCTCTACGTTCTCTGGAAGTTTGATCTCTCCAGTTACATCTGTAGTTCTAAGGTAAAACTGAGGTCTGTATTTGTTGAAGAATGGCGTGTGACGTCCACCTTCTTCTTTTGAAAGAACATAAACTTCAGCATTGAAGTGAGAGTGAGGCTTCACAGAACCTGGCTTACAGATAATCATACCACGTTTGATCTGTGACTTTTCAATACCTCGTAGCAATAGGCCTACGTTATCCCCTGCTTCTCCTCTGTCAAGAATCTTACGGAACATCTCCACCCCAGTTACTGTAGACTTAAGTCCTTCAGCACCCATACCGATAATGTCAACTGCTTCTCCAGAGTTTACTATTCCTCTTTCGATTCTACCAGTAGCTACTGTACCACGGCCCGTGATCGAGAATACATCTTCTACAGGCATCAAGAAGTCTTTGTCAATAGCTCTTTCTGGAAGAGGGATGAAAGAATCTACCGCGTTCATCAATTCCATTACGGTATTAACCCACTTTTCTTCGCCGTTCAATGCACCTAGTGCCGAACCAGCGATAACTGGGATATTGTCACCGTCGAATTCATAGAATGAAAGTAGTTCTCTGATTTCCATTTCCACAAGCTCAAGAAGCTCGGGATCATCTACCATATCTACTTTGTTCATAAATACTACTAGCTGAGGTACACCTACCTGGCGAGCTAATAGGATATGCTCTCTAGTTTGAGGCATAGGTCCATCAGTAGCTGCTACTACTAGAATAGCGCCATCCATCTGGGCAGCACCCGTTACCATGTTCTTAACGTAATCAGCGTGACCTGGACAATCTACGTGAGCGTAGTGTCTGTTTTCAGTCTGATATTCTACGTGAGAGGTGTTAATGGTGATACCTCTTTCTTTTTCCTCCGGTGCGTTATCGATAGAAGAAAAGTCTCTTAATTCAGATAGACCCTTACTAGCCAGTACGGTAGTGATGGCAGCAGTCAAAGTGGTCTTTCCATGATCTACGTGACCAATCGTACCGATATTAACGTGCGGCTTGGAACGGTCGAATTGTGCTTTTGCCATGCGTGAAAATCCTCAGTTTAAGTTTAAAGATATATTTAATTTTTTTTTCTTATTAAGCCGAATTGAGCCAACGAGGGGATTTGAACCCCTGACCCCTTCCTTACCAAGGAAGTACTCTACCCCTGAGCTACGTCGGCTTAGACTCTTATGCTTTCTCTCGAAAACAAAGAGCGGGAGACGAGGCTCGAACCCGCGACCTGCAGCTTGGAAGGCTGCCGCTCTACCAACTGAGCTACTCCCGCTTGTAATCTTTCGAGATGAAATCATCTCTGCCGCTCTACCTCTAAGTACTTTACCTTTCGATTAATACCTTGGAGAGCTACTTCCATCGTAACCTGGTCTTATCCAGATTATTTTTCGCCCTGCAAAATTAGAAAAAAATTTCGCATTCTGGCAATGGTGTGGGGGAAACAGGATTCGAACCTGTGAAGACTTAAGTCAACGGATTTACAGTCCGTCCCAGTTGGCCGCTTTGGTATTCCCCCGATTTGCGCTACTTTTCTAGCCTTTTTCTCGGGCTTTTCTATCGTAACGGATGGCAAAATTATAGGCTTTTATTAAACATTCAAAACTTGCATTTCAAATTTGATGAGATTTTGACGTTTTTATTTCCAAACAATTATAAATCAAGGCATTAATTTTCATTTTTTAGTCCCTCCATAAAATATTGATAGTACATTATCAGTTCACTTTCCGTTTCTTGGGCTGCTACTTCATTTATTTTCTTCAAAATCTCTGGATCGTCAGAAAAACCCAGTAATCCCTGAAAAGATCCCAGCCGTATATAACTTCTCTTATCATTCTTCATTTTTTCCAATAAATAGTCAATGGCATCGGCTTCTCCTTCTTCCGGAAAACGGATGAAATATTCACTTAGATATCCCAAGTAATAATACAAGCCCTCCCCTGAAATAGTCTGTGCGTGATGAAGAAACCATTCTCCCTTTCCAGCTATACTATTCGTGATATAATAATCAGCCACCGGTATCACCATGCGGAAGTTCCTTTCCTGAGCATAGCCTTCTATCACTGCGGGGGTTATCTTTTGCGATTCTATACTGACTAAGCCCATCAATGCTGATCCGGCTACCAAATAGGATGAGTCTTTAGCTAAATTCAAAAAAGTAGAATAATAAGCATCAGGAGAAAATGAGGAAAGCACATCAATAGCTCCTGCCCTCACAGAGTTTCTTTCATCATTCTCTGCCAGATAAGCTATTTTTAGAGCTAATTCGGGAGTGTCTTCTAGCCATTCTGGATGCCCTTGGAGGATAGACAATGCTGATTCTCTTACAGCCCAGAACTCATCCTCCAATGCCTCAGGTAGAATGGATTCTAATTCTGTCAAAGCATCCCAAGCCGCCAGACTATCCAAAGCCTCATATCGAGCTATACCAAAATTAGACACCTGAAATTGTTGACGCATTTGATCAGCACTGATGTCCATATATGTTTTGGCCAGCAGATTCTTCTGCTCGTCAATGATTAGCAGATTAATTGGATTTATATTCTCCAAAGTAATTTGCTGAAAAACCTCCGTGATCATAAATCGTTTAGTTTTTCTTTCTTTTCCTTCATACCAACTCACCTCTAATGGAAGCATATAAAGCGGGGTTATACCCAAATCTTGCCTCTGAGATACGGCTATAAGGATTTTTTGTGGGTCGGAATAATCGACATCAAAATAGAGCTCTGGATGTCCTTTATCCAGAAACCATTGATTGAAAAACCAATTTAAATCCTCTCCGCTGATGCGTTCGAATGCCAACCGGAGATCATTTACTTCTACATTTTCAAAGGCATGCTCAGTTAGATAATAGTTTAATCCTGCATAAAATGCTTCCGTTCCCAAGTATTCTCGAAGCATGTGTACGATGGCTCCTCCTTTGGAATAACTATGTGAATCAAACATATCTTCAGCATCATCATAATCAAAACGAATTAGGTCTACTTGCTTTGCCGTCGCTTCCAGAAAATAATTTTCCGTCTCTGCTATTAGCTTCAGCTTTGCCTGATCTGCTCCATATTTGTACTCATTCCAAAGGAACTCGCTGTAATTTGCAAGCCCTTCATTCAACGTAAGGTTTGACCAGGATTCGGTGGTCACATAGTCTCCAAACCACTGATGAAAAAGCTCATGAGCTATGATGTAATCCCATTCGGAATCTATCGCTTCACGCTCAGTAAGTCGCAATTCCTCCATAAAAATGGAAGCTGTCGTATTTTCCATAGCTCCAGACACAAAGTCCCGCACTACGATCTGATCATATTTAGGCCAAGGATACCGTACCCCAAGTAAATCCGAAAAGAAACCAATCATCTCAGGCGTATTCTCAAACACTTTTTCTGCTCCCTTTTCGTAGCCTTTCTCCACATAGTACCCTAAGGGAACGTCCTCCCATTTAGCCTCTACTTTTCCAAAATCTCCAATGGCAAAAGCAGCCAAATAAGCAGAATGAGGCAGCTTCATTTCCCAAAAATCCTTCCTCATCCCATCACTTAAAGTCTCCTGCTTGACCAATTCACCGTTACCTACTGACACCAAAGTATCTGCTACAGTCAATTTAATAAGCTGGGTAAATTTATTGTTTGGAGTATCTATCGTTGGGAACCACTTAGAATTATGGGCAGTCTCACCCTGAGTCCAGATCATCCTCGGTTTGTCAGGCACCGTATCTAGCGGATCAATAAAATAAAGTCCTTTGGTGTCCGTAATAGCCTCGCTTCCACCGCCACCATTGCGCTCAGGAAAGGCCGTATAATCAAAATTTATCTGAAATGTGTCGGCTTTTGTTAATTCCCTCGGCAGATAAATGTGGATTTTCTTTTCATCATAGTCATATCTTAGGGACTCTCGCTCATTATCTTGAGTGAAAAATAGTTCGCCAAACTCAAAATTCTGAGCATCAAGAATAAGCTCATTAGTTGGGTAGAAAAATGGTTTAATAGTTAATTCGGCCTTTCCTATTACTGCTTGCCTCTGATAGTCAAAGGATAAGTCCAAGTCTGTGTGCAGGATATCGAAATCCTTTTTTGCTGAAGGCTGGTACGAAGAGATTTTCTGTTCTTCGACAGCAATAAGGGCTCTCACTGCCGTACTATCCATTTTTTCTATAGCATTAGCACTTGCTGGATTTTCAGACTGATCTTCCTCAAGCCCTTGAGTAGACTTACATGAGGACGCTAAAAAGAGGAAAAAAATAATGGGAATTGTAACTAAACTCCGTCTAATGCTGGGCTGTTTTACTGTCAATTGATTCATATTTAAAACGTATGAAAAAGAATCGGTTATTTGGGAAATTGTATATTCGGCATCAAATTAACAGGAATGTTTACAGTTACCATCCAAAATAAGAGCTATTCGGTAGAAAAATCCGATGATACTATTCAAGTAAATAGCAAAACGATCAACTGGGATCTTCAGTGGATTTCTGATCGAAAAATTCACCTGATTTATGAAAACAAGTCCATAGAAGCAGAATTGATTTCCCTAGATACAGAAACAAAAACTGTTCAACTCAAACTTGGAAACAAAATCTGCAGGCTTCAGCTCAAAGATAGATTTGATCTACTTTTGGAACAAATGGGGATGAACAAGATGGCTTCCCTGGCTTTGAAAGAAATAAAAGCTCCTATGCCAGGACTAATTTTAGAACTGAAAGTAAAGCCGGGTGATGAAGTCAAAAAAGGAGAAGTCGTACTGATCCTAGAAGCCATGAAAATGGAGAACATTCTTAAATCTCCAGGAGATGGTATCGTTAAGGCTGTAAAAGTAGCTCTCCATCAAAGTGTAGAAAAAAACCAAGTCTTGATTCAATTTTAGCCTTTAAACCTAGCATAATGAATTGAAGAAATTATATTTGTCGGATTATTTTGCGCAAATCGGACCTCGTTCGATCTTTTTTCAGTCAATTTGCTAAATTATTTTTAGCGTTACTCTGAGAATTACTCGCCTCAAATAATCGTGACAATAGCGTAAAACAACCTCTGAAAACAACACCAAACACATGAAATCGAGCAAGTTGCAGGCAACACATGGAGAGATAATTTTCCGTTTTGCGAGATTCCATGTGACCAATAGAAAACAATTATAAACACATGAAATCGAGCATGACTCAAACGTCACACAGAGGGATGATTATCTACCATGCGAGATTCCATGTGACCGTTAAAAGACAATTATAAACACATGAAATACAAGAGAATACTGCTCAAACTCAGTGGAGAATCGCTAATGGGTGAAAAGAGTTACGGCATAGATCCTGTTAGACTTCAGCAATACACACAGGAGATCAAAAAAGTACAGGACATGGGTGTAGAAGTTGCAATCGTAATCGGAGGAGGCAATATTTTCAGAGGAGTACAAGCCGAAAAGTCTGGGATCGACAGGGTTCAAGGTGACTACATGGGGATGCTCGCAACTTTGATCAATGCGATGGCGCTGCAAAGTGCACTTGAGCAAGGTGGCATGTACACTCGCTTAATGTCCGGTATCAAAATCGAAAGTGTATGTGAACCTTTTATCCGCAGAAGAGCCATAAGACACCTAGAAAAAGGGCGTATTGTAATCTTTGGGGCAGGGATTGGAAATCCATATTTTACTACTGACTCCACTGCAAGTTTGAGAGCGATTGAAGTAGAGGCTGATATCGTATTGAAAGGGACTAGAGTGGATGGTGTCTATACTGCCGATCCAGAAAAAGATTCTACAGCCACAAAATATAAAATTATTTCGTTTCAAGAAGTTTATGAAAAGAACCTTAACGTCATGGATATGACGGCCTTTACGCTTTGCCAAGAAAACAACCTGCCCATCATCGTATTTGATATGAACCTGGCAGGTAATCTCAGCAAATTGGTACAGGGTGAAGAAATTGGTACTTTGATCACTTCTCTTTAAGCTTATACACCATGGAAGAAATCGAATTATACATTGACGAAGCAAAAGAATTGATGCATAAAGCGGTAGCTCATACGGCTACTGAACTTCTGAAAATCCGTGCCGGTAAGGCAATGCCTAATCTTCTGGACGGTATTATGGTTCAGTATTACGGCGCTAACACCCCCTTGAACCAAGTGTCTTCTGTAAATACGCCTGATGCGCGGACGCTTTCCATCAAGCCTTTTGAGCGATCAATGATTTCTGAGATCGAAAAAGCCATCATCAATTCAGACCTTGGATTGGCCCCTCAAAACAATGGAGAAGTGATCGTTCTTACCATTCCCGCTCTTACAGAAGAGAGACGGATCAATTTGGTGAAGCAAGCTAAGCATGAATGTGAAGGGGGGAAAATATCCCTAAGAACCGTTCGCAAAGACATCAATGACGAGCTAAAAAAACTACAAAAAGATGGCGCTTCTGAAGATGAAATAAAAAGAGCAGAGGAAGTCGTACAAAAACTAACCGATCAATTCTCTACTAAAATAGATGAGCTTCTCGCAAAAAAAGAGGTGGATATCATGAAAGTTTGACAAAGAAAAACCCGGTCTCAAGCCTGGTTTTTCTATTGTTATCCTACTTCACCAGAAGCCGGATTTAATTTGCACTTTCATCTCCGTTTGTGCATCCTTTAGCGTTTTCTCTTATCTCTATTCTCTTCCTCTCTTGCTTTGATGCAAAAGTCAAGAGAAATTAATATGACCCTCCCTTCCTGCCTATTACTTACCACATCCAACTTCCTACCCGCCACCATTTTTTTGTCTAGTTATCAATATTCACATTGATAAAGGTGGCAACCCCAAATCTCACCCCTCCCCTAAGGAAATCGGTATTTTCGAACCCAACTCCCATTTCCACTCGGAAGATTCTAAACAAATTGTCTAATGAATACCCCACTTCCCAGTATTGCGGGGAATTGTCTGTCTTCAAATAATTGAAGAAAATATTCTCTCTTACTCCGGAGAATCTGAGCATTGGAAGTTGAGTGAAAAGGAATTTCCTAAACTGGTAATGCACTATCCCTGACAAGTACTTTGAATTTGTGCTGTATTTATAATAATCCATAAAGCGATAATTCGAAGCTGGCCCGAAATTGGAAAAGATGGTTCTATTCCCTCCGAAATGCTGAAAATCAGGAAAGTAAACTTGGTCATTGGACAGAAATGTTCCTGCAGATAGCTTAAAATCCAGCTTACCGCTGACCCCAAACGTGTAATTATGCTTAATACTCAGTTCTACATGATCGAAATCCGCAGCAGATCCATCTCTACTTATGCCGCCAAATGCTTTATTGTAAGCCAACTTGATCAAAGGAGATCGATCTGCAATCGGATACTTACGCCCATTTCTAATCCCATATTTTATCCCCGGCCGCCATTCCAGTTCAGCGTTCAATTTTAGAATATCATGATCGCTAAATGAACCTGGATCAGTTTCCACATTCTCAGGTAGGTTGGAAGAGTACTCCCGTCCAGACTTATTGTAGAAGCTATACTTGTTTGTATTGAATAACTCTGATCGACGGGCATAGGTCATATTTGCCCGATAAGTAATCCCGCCATTGACCCGATGTGCCCAATATGCTTGCGCAAAATCCTGCTCATAAAGCTTCATGTAATTTTGCCTGAAAAACAAGGAATATAGCGCATTTACCTGCTCATTGATAGGCTCTCCACCGTTGAATTGATAGATGTACCTTCCTGCTTTTAAACCAAAAGTAGTTCCTGAGATCGGCAAAGTACTGGACCATCGAAAATCCACTTTCCCGTAAAATCGATTACTCGAAAACCCATACCGCAGCTCAGGCTCTATATTGAAACTTTTACGGTGAAAGCTCACACTGTCAGCCAACTTGGTTGATGACTGTTTTCTATAGAAAAGCCCCATTCCTAGTTTGAAACCCTCCAAAGTATTAAATGAAATCTTGGTCCAGTTTTGCTTGAACCCCATAGAAACACCTTTCCCCATACTGTAAGACCCTCCATTCATAAAATCAAGCGGCTTCAATTTCCGCTTTGCCTTCTTAGCCACAGAATCTACCTCACTCATCTTAGCCGCCTCCACTGTAGCCAAACTATCATCCCGCTGGTATCCCTGTATCTCACTTTCAGTCAACGGAACTGGACGAACACTATCCCAATAAGTTTGACCATACTTTTTGGCCAAAGAATCTACCTCATAATAGCTTTCACGGATCACATCTGGTTCTTCTTGCTCTTTCAGAGATTCCTTCTCGTATTCGTTCAGCAGTTTACGATACTCTTTTCGTGTTTTTGGTTCTTCCTTGGCAAGCTGTTCCAAAGCAGATATGGACTTATCGAAAGCTACCGCATCCTCAGGTACCTCCTGTACTTTCTCATCAATGATCTCAGGTACGACTTCCAGATCTGGATTCAGCTCTATCTCATATTCACGCGTAGAGGCCAGGTATTTGAAATTCCCTTCGAATCCAAAAATCTTCCCTCCAAAATCGTAAGTATGCGTCAGCGGCATCCATACATTCTCAGCCACTGGGGCATACTGCTGCTTGGCTTTAATCTGAAATCCAAGCAAGGAAGTCTGCAGATTCAAACTATGAATCGCCCACAAATCTTCGATGATGTAAATGAATCCTTCAAAGACCTGCTCACCTCGGGATCTGGGAGTCACTTTGATCTTACTCACTAATACATTCTGATCAAAAAAACTTCCCTCATAGTTAAACTTATAGTACACAAATGCTGAGCGAGAAAGTGGTGAGATAATACCATTGATTTTCTCTTGATAAAAAGTGGTTTGAATATAGGGAGCCGGCGAAGTGGATTGATTATCTCCATTGGTACGGATAGAAATCACTTTTTCCTCCACTTTATTAGGCTGTGTAAACGTGATTCTCGATACCGATTCAGAGGTATAAGCCTCGTTAAGTTTGAGTCCTTCTTTTTCTATGGTTTTTCTCAAGAAAAAAGGTGCATCTGTCAATTTTCCTGTTCCTTTCAGATAGACTGTCATGCTGTATTTTTGGATCTGGAGTCTATGATATTTGGCTTTAGCGATTGCTTTGCGCATGATGGTCAGTGCAGGATCTTCTGCCCCAGCCCTTACCTCCACCTCTGCAAGTGTATATTCCTGCGGCTCCAATACAAAGTCTTTTGTCGTCCAGTCATCGGTCACAATGATAGTTTCGAGCTGGGATTTGTAACCAAGATATTGGACCAATACATCGTAAATCCCCTTCGGAAGCTTATACTCATAATTCCCTTCCTCATTGGTGGGCACTCCATCACCAAGATTACGGATATAGACCGAAGCAAATGCCAAAGGCTCACCATCAGATGACCTCACTTTTCCCCTGATACCTTGGGCTGTGGCGTCATAGCTAAAAAATACTGCTACTAGTGAAAGACATATAACCAAAATTAATTGTACTGGTTTTTTCATAAAAAGTAGGAATGTAGCTCAAGATAAACAGCTTTTCAAAAACGTCCTTTCCCATAAGGATGTTTTAAGATGATTTAGGAATGAGGCAAACTCCTTGACCATTCTCAAGTGCTAATCCCGCTGACTGCTTAGGATTTCTAGTCAAAAAATATGATTCCCCAAAAATCAAGATTGAATATATATATATTAGTGCTTGATCCGAAGGCTTAAATCCAAAAAAACTAGCTTGACGGTCACCTAACGTGACTTAAAGAATCCTACTCATCATACTCTATTTCCTGGTTATCTCCTGTCAGAAAAAAAAAGGAGGTTGAGCCCACTTTATTTGAATTTATCTCTCCAGAAGAATCTGGAGAGGCCTCCAGCAATGACCTCGCTTATGATGAGTCATTCAATATTTTCACCCACCGCAATTATTACAACGGAAGAGGAGTGGCGTTGGGCTACATCAATAATGATGGCTTATTGGATATTTAAGTATGCAATTCCGGTGATGGCAGCTTCGGTTTTTGGCCGAATTTTCAGCATGGATTTCAGCTGGCAGGTGATGTCAGAGTTTTTGCAAAGCTGGAAAACAGAAAGCTTTTGGTAGTTAAAAACAATGCATCTTCAGAAATATGGAAGCACTAGCCTATGAGTAACAGCTCTTTTTTCACAAAGCAACATACTTTAAAGCTTAACATCCAAAGCATTTCGAATGCTCTTCTCGGAGCACATTATTTGCGTCACCCTAATCCTAAACTTCCTAAAAATCATTGCAAAGTGTCCTAATTTCCAATAGCTTTGAGGCTCAAACTCAACAAATTGAAATCCGTTTCAATAAAGCTGAACCACGATTTCAGATATAAAAAATCCCAAAAACAAATCCCAAAATATGCGTACCGTTAAATTCATGCTCTTTTCAGGGATTCTCCTGATTGCTGTCTCTTGCGCAAAACAGACCGATTATTCCCAAACCATTACAGATGGTCACTATATAAATGAAGCTCAGGATAGAATCACAGAAGTGATCATTCACGATATTTTCTCTCCTCCCGTAGCGGCGAGAATCTACACGTATGCCTCACTTGCTGCTTATGAAGTGGCTGCCTCTGTCGATCCCAATTATATGTCTCTTTTGGGGCAACTAAATGGATCAGAGAAAGTATCCTTCTCCCCTTCGGAAAAAGTATATCCACCCTTAGCTTCACTTGTGGCTTATTATTATGTAGGTACTGGATTAATCTTTTCAGAAGAAATGATGAATAAGCATAGAGATGCTACCTACGCCGAATTGATGGATAAAGGCATTCCAGAGGATGTATTTGAAGCTTCTATTGCCTTTGGTAAAGAAGTGGGTGACGTGATCAAAGCATATTCCTCCAAAGACAATTATCACCAGAGTCGCTCTTTCCCAAAATTTACCGTCACTGGCGAAGAAGGAACCTGGCAGCCAACTCCGCCTGCATACATGGAAGCTATAGAACCACACTGGAATAAAATCAGACCGTTCGTGCTGGACTCAGCATCACAGTTCAGACCACTTCCTCCTCTTCCATTCTCTACTGAGCCTGAAAGTGAATTCTTCAAAGTGGCTAAAGAAGTCTATGACATGGACAAGCGAGCTTCTCAGGAACAAAAAGACATCGCACTATTCTGGGATTGCAATCCTTACAAGATGAATGTGAAAGGCCATGTGATGTTTGCAGAGAAGAAGATTACTCCTGGCGGACATTGGATGAGTATAGCAGCGATTGCATCCAAAGGAGCCGGAAGAGATTGGAAAGGTACCGCAGAGGCTTTTGCCATGACGGGAATTTCACTTAATGAAGCCTTCATTTCCTGCTGGGATGAAAAATACCGGAGTAACCTTGTCAGACCAGAAACCTACATCAATCAGCACATTGATGAGCAATGGGTACCCTTATTGCAAACACCTCCTTTTCCTGAGCATACCAGCGGACACAGCGTAGCCTCTGCTGCTTCTGCTTATACCTTAGCTCAACTTTTTGGAGATGAATTCCATATCGTTGACAGCTCGGAAGTTGCCTATGGGCTTCCTATACGGGAATATGACTCCTTCTCTCAAGCCGCAGAAGAAGCTGCGCTAAGCAGGTTTTATGGAGGAATCCACTACCGTCCTGCCATTGAGTACGGCATTACTGAAGGGCGAGACTTAGCCAAATTCATCTGGACAAGAGTAGAAACTAAGTCCAAAAGTATAGCAAGCAATTAACGCTAAAGCATCCACCACCCTGGATGCTTTTTTGTTTCCAAATTGTGAAACCTAGATCAAGATTGAACTCAAGTTGCCTTATTTTGTTTTTTTTCAAAGAGATATTCTGTACCTTCTCTGGTCACCTTTTTGAATTGGACTTTTCCTTTTCTTGTTTTTAAACCTACCCTTTATGTCAAAAACCATTATAGTTTCCAATCGCCTACCAATCAGTTTAAGACACCGGAATGGCCGATTTGAATTCAAACCAAGTGCTGGAGGATTAGCCACAGGGCTTGGATCTATTTATAAAGAAGGAGAAAATATTTGGATCGGATGGCCTGGAAACACGGTGGACGATCCCGAGCAGAGAGCAGAAATCATCCTCGAACTTCATGAGCTAAAAATGGCTCCTGTCTTCCTTTCCAAAGAAGATGTGGAAGAATTTTATGAAGGGTTTAGTAACGAAACGCTTTGGCCAGCATTCCACTACTTTACCCAATACATGGTCTATAATCCTGAGCATTGGGAAGCTTATGTTCGCGTGAATCAAAAGTTTTGTGATGCTATATTGAAAAAAGCAGGGCCCGATGATACGATATGGGTCCATGATTACCAGCTGCTTTTATTACCCCAAATGCTACGAGATGTATTGCCAAATGCTACCATCGCATTTTTCCAGCATATTCCATTCCCTTCCTATGAGATCATCCGCATGATTCCATGGCGGAAGGAATTACTTGAGGGAGTTTGTGGAGCAGATTTGATAGGTTTCCATACCTATGATGACATGCGCCATTTTCTAAGTGCAGTAGGTAGAATTACTGGCTTATCGAGCGAAAGCGGCTATATCCAAGCTGAGAATAGAATCATCAATGTGGATTCATTTCCTATGGGAATTGATTACGACAAATTTGCAAAGCAGGCAAAAAGCAAACGGACGCTACGCTTTGTGAAGGAATTTGGTAAGCAAGTGGAAGATCAAAAACTGCTTCTTACCATTGATCGCTTAGATTATTCCAAAGGAATTCCACAGCGTATCCAGGCTTTCAATCAATTGCTGGAGCAACATAAGGAGCTTCATGGAAAAGTGTCCATGATCATGATCGTGGTGCCAAGCCGAGACAAAGTCCAATCCTACAAAGAACTTAAAGAAGAGATTGACCTATTGGTAGGTCGTATAAATAGTGAGCACTCTACGCTGAATTGGGTACCGGTGCATTATTTCTACAGAAGTTTCCCATTCGAAGAACTCAGTGCATTTTATAACATGTCTGACATCGCACTAGTAACGCCGCTTCGCGACGGGATGAACTTGGTTTGTAAGGAATTTGTGGCAAGCCAAACTGATCAGACTGGTGTATTGATTCTCTCAGAAATGGCAGGAGCCTCCAAAGAGCTTCAAGATGCAATCCTAGTCAATCCAAATGACAGGCAAGGCGTGGTGGATGCGATTTACAATGCCTTATCTATGCCGCTGGCTGAGCAGATCGCCCGAATGAAAAGCATGCAGGCAAGCCTGAAAAAGTATGATGTTTTCCAATGGGTGAAAGTATTTATGGATCGTCTGGATCATGTGAAGAAAAAGCAAGAAGAATTGACTTCCAAGGACGTGGATGCTAAGGTGATGAATGAGATCCAGGCAAGTTTCAAAAAAGCTAAAAATGCTGTTTTGTTCCTTGACTATGATGGCACATTAACCGGTTTTCATTCAGACCCACAGAAAGCTTCGCCTGATGAAGAATTGAAAGGGATTGTAAAAGACTTAAGCGCACTTGCCCAAGTAGTGATTATCTCAGGAAGAGATAAGGACACACTGGGAAGATGGTTTGAAGGGCAAACTATAGACATGATTGCCGAGCATGGTGTGTGGGTAAAAAGAAAAGAGAATCAAGGTGATTGGGAGCTATATGCCGAAGTAGAAGACGGCTGGAAAGAGGATATTCATAAAATAATGGAGTATTATGTACTCAGAACCCCAGGTGCTTTCATAGAAGAGAAGCATCATTCTCTCGTATGGCATTATAGAAAAGTAGAAAGTGGATTAGGAGATCTAAGAATGCGCGAACTCTTCAGCCATTTGAAATATATGGCAAGTGGCCACAACTTGCAGGTGCTGGAAGGAAATATGGTCTTAGAAATCAAGCGACCTGACATCAATAAAGGGCGTGCTGCCACAGCGATGATGAAAGGGACAGAATATGACTTTGTTTTGGCCATAGGTGATGACTGGACGGATGAAGACACGTTCAAAGCGATGCCTAAAAACGCATATTCGATTCGTGTGGGCTATGCCTATACGCAAGCCAATTACAATATCAAATCATTCAGACAAGTACGCCAGTTGCTTCAGAAGTTAACTACTTGATTGATTTGATAATTGGATTAAGAATATAAAGCAAGGGCGAAAGATTTTTCGCCTTTGCTCATTTGCGCCCTCCGCGTCATTCTTGGTAAAGTCTGCTTCTAGAACACTACAGATATTTTTTATAGAGGTTATCGAGAATTCGCTTGTCTGTTTCTGTCAAATCAGATTCTATATCGCGCTGAATAAAATGAAGCTTGAATGAGCGCATCGCAGCTTTTGGATCGCTCACATCATACCCGATTATCCTAAGTGCAAGAACTGGATCTAGCCTATTTTCGGCAATAGAGTCAGTGTTTTCAATAGCTATTGATGAATTATCCTGAAAAGTAAGGATCGGAAAAACTACATCTTCATCATACCAAAGACCAAAGCCTTCATCCGCCAGTTTTTTCCATGGAAAATAAGTACTCGGATCAACTTTTCGTGATGGAGCTATATCAGAATGCCCGATAAAATTGCCGGTAGGAATTCCATATTTCCACTTCAACCGCTTCAGTAGTACCACCAGACTTTCTATTTGTGCTGTTGTAAATGGCTCACTCCCATTATTATCCAGTTCTATGCCGATAGATGCTGAATTTAGATCGGTATCATTTCCCCAACGTCCTCTTCCGGCATGCCAGGAACGCAGGTAATCATTCAGCATCTGCACGATTTCACCATCTCTGCCTACTACATAATGCGAGCTTACCTGAGTGCGACTGAGGGTAAAGGTGGTGATGGTCTGGGCCAGTGAGTCCTGAGCAGTGTGATGGATGATCACATAGTTAGGCTTTCGGATACTGAAATTCGTAGTCCCCACCCATTCATCAGTGATGCTCAGTGTATCATTCTTAAGTTCAGCCTTGGTTTTAGGGATTTCTCGGATAGAAGCAGTGGCTTCATTCACTGCCTTTCTATGTGCATTATTATTCTTTCGGTAGATGTCTCTTGAGCAGGAAGCAAAAGCTAACGAGGCTATAATCAATAAAACGGAAGAGGTGATTCTACGGGAACTCATTGGGAAATGGATAAGTAAAAAACAATTGAAGCAAGGATCATGCAGTTAAACACCAAGATGAGTATAGAACTATCAAATATCCAGCAAAATTAACCCAAACCTCAGACATGAAAACTAAATTCAATGACTCTGAAGGATTTAAGATGTAGTGATATTAAAATTACAGTAAATAGATAGTTGATTAAAACTATGTTTATATCTTTGTAAATAACATTTTAATTCATGAAAAGAATATTACTTTCCTTTGGCGTAGCTGCTTTACTATTTTCGGGCTGTGCAACTCATAGTGCTTATACTGGCACTGTAAACACGCATCAGACCAACGTTGTCCTTTCTGAAAACAATTACAAGGTAACAGACCAGGTAACAGGAAGTGCTAAAGCCACTTATGTGTTAGGTATTGGAGGCTTGAGTAAAAAGTCTCTTGTGGAAGCTGCAAGACAAGACATGTACTCCAAAGCCAACTTAGTAGGAGGCTCAAAAGCTTTAGTGAATGAGACCTTCGATACCAAGTCTTCCTTTTTCATTTTATTCTGGAAAAAACAGGTGACTACTTCTGCCAGTGTGATAGAGTTCACCAAGTAGGTATTCAAGTATCACTAAGTAGTTAATCAAATTTTGAAGCTACTAGTAACGCACTATTTGCTAAAATTAAATAGTGTGAAATTTCCCGCAGATCGGCGCAAATGCAGAATTCCGCAAATAAAATACTCACTAAACTTGTGAAGACCAGCGGAATTTATCAGTGTCAATCTGCGGAAAATACATTACAAGAAATTCGGTCTATCCAACTTCCTCCCGATACGGAAAGCTGCATTCATCAATCCGACATGGGAATATGCCTGCGGGAAATTTCCCCACTGGCTTCCTGTTTTATGATCCACATCTTCAGAGAATAACTTGAGGTGATTGCAATATTTCACCAGAGTCTCGAATCCTTCTACAGCCTCAGCCAATCTTCCCACACAAGCGAGCGCTTCAATATACCAGAATGCACAGATCAAGAAAGTGGTCTCAGGCACACCAAAATCATCCATATGCTTATACCGATAGAAGAGGAAATCCTTTGCCAATAGCTCTTCTTCCAAGGCTTTAAGGTGATCATTTGCACGCTCCAAATCCTCCCCAAAATACCCCATAGTAATTAATTGAAGTGTAGAGGCATCCATGTACGTGGAACCCAATGCCTGTGCATAAGCCTTTCGGTCAGGAAGATAGCAGGATTCAATTTTTTGAACTGCTACATCTCTCAGCTGAATTGCTTTTTGATACATGTTGTCATCTTTCAGACGAGTACCGATTTTGGCAGCAGCGCAGGCCCCAGCCCAGTGAAACAAGAAAGTATAGCAATGCTCCTGAGCTAGATTTCTAAATTCCCAGAGTCCTGCATCCTTTTCATTCATTGTTGCTTCGATCTTGTTCAGCAGATTCATGATCATCGGCTTGGAGCTACTTCTCTCCTCTTCGGTAAAACGCTGATCGGAATAAAGCGGTAATAAGGACACCAACACCTGGCCATAGAGATCATTCTGGATATGCGTATAAGCCTGATTACCAAATCGAACAGGCTTCTCCCCCATATAACCCGCCAAATCTGAAATCTCTTCCGTCAAAAGTGAATCGCCTGTGATGGAATAAAGTGGTTGATACCTCCCATCCGGCCCAGGCTTGAGGTTATGAATAAATTCGAAGTACTTTTCCAATTCCTCAAAGTGCCCCAAACTGTTAAAACAGGTCAGGGTATAATAGCTATCACGTATCCAGCAGTAGCGGTAATCCCAGTTACGGGTAGAACCAGGCGACTCTGGTAGGCTTGTAGTAGAAGCGGCGATGATTGCACCGGTATCCTCGTATTGGTGAATCTTCAGAATCAGAGCAGATCTCAAAACCAACTTCTGATGAAAGTTGGATATACTCGTGGACTTCACCCATTCTTGCCAATAAGCAGTGGTTGCATGCAGAAAACGCTCAGAAGTGGTCTCAATGGCTGCTTCCAACGGCCTCCCGTATGTAAGCACCAGGTATATAGGTTTATTCAGCGAAAAGGCTTTTCCATCCATAATGTAGCTCAATGGCGCATTAGTGGACAGTCTGAGCTCCTGATCAGTATTCATAAATCGGATATGATTACTCCCCATACTGGATTTTAGCAATCTAGCTCCATGCTCTGCTGATGGCTGGCACTTGATGAGTATTGATGGCGAACCAGAAACCACTTCGATCTTTCTGATCAGCATCAGGGGTTTATAGTAGCGATCAAAATTCTTAAACCTGGGAGCAAAATCAGTTACCGAATAGCTATCCTCGCCAGAGGTCATGGTAGTCTTTAAGATATTTGTGTTTTCGAGGTAAACTTGAGACGACTTAAATTCTCCAGATTCAGGGTGTATGGTGAATTCCCCGCCTTTCTCCCGATCCAGCATTCCCCCAAAAATAAAATCAGAATCAAATCTTGGCAGACACATCCAGCTGATATTGGTGTCCAGTTCTACATGGGCGATATAGGCACAGTTGCCGATCACCCCACTTCCATAGGTATGTTTTTTCATTAAGGTCAGGTTTGAAATGGGAAAAGTACGGGCTTTTGGGTCTGAAGCAAGAAAGTAAAAAAGGGGACAGAATGCAAAAATCCTGTCCACTAAAGAAATTTTGAAAGAATGTTAATAATCAAACCGCACCAGATTGGGATCAATACTCACCGTCATTGAAAAGACTTCCCTGTTCCAGTGCTTTTTTCAGAGCTGTTTAGTTTAGATAGCCACTTCTAGTATTTCAATAAATCATTAAAAAATTATCCTCATCCTGAAAGAACAAACTCATTTGTTGGAGTGATACTCAATACTCCTTCGAACCCGACTTGCCTCACTTGCTTTTCAATAAGTTCTTGCGTTGAATAGATATTTCCATTATTTATATAACAAATTCTTCCATGAAATACCGTAAAATACATGGTGAAAAAAGAAACAAAAGATTTAGAAAAAATCCATCACTCCTACATACATAGCATTATCCATAAAATATTAAATGGGGTCAGATAGAGTATTCAAATCTTCAAAAGGCAACTCTTTCCCAAACCCTAGAATGTACTTGAGTTCAATAAGATACTCATCTACATTAACCGCATATAGGGTATCCCTCAATCCCAACGCTAGTAAATAATTGTGTTCATCAATCTTTGATAAGATGTTTCTTTTATCCAAAGGGCTGTCATATAACACCGGATCAAAGGGAAATCCTGACAGTTTAACCTCACCATCCTGATAGATAGCTACATTGGATTCTCCATTGATTTAGCTGTAAATAACTATCAATTTCCCATTTTCTAAATAGACCAAATCAGAATACATAAATTGCAATTGACAGTTTCAGTATATCCAATCAGTTTGCACAGAAATAAAAAAACATTATTAGGCAATTAAAGGAGAGGCAATACTTTTATACTGATATTTTGAAAATTAATCAGGGAAATGAATTGCATTTCAAATATTAATTCTTGAGATTCGTAAACGAAGGACTTGAATCTCAATTTAGAATACCGCTTCTGAATATCTTGTGAGATCCGTGACATTTCAATGAGTTCAATTATTAATCTAACCCATTAACCAAATTACTATGAAAAAGCAGAGGAAGTTATCTTTCCTGTTGGTTTTCCTGCTATGCCTGAGCCTGACTAGCCTGTCATTTGCCCAACAGGAGGAAATAACTGGCACAGTTACGGACATTGAATCCGGCGAGGGTATTCCTGGAGTGACTATCCTTGTAAAGGGGACCACCAAAGGGGCAATTACCGATTTAGATGGGAGCTTTTCGATTACAGCAGGACCGGAAGAAGTCCTCGTATTTTCATTTTTAGGCTATGATCCCGTAGAGCAACCAGTAGCCAACCGTTCAGTCATCAATATTAGTTTATCGCCAAATATTCAGGCCCTTAACGAGGTAGTGGTCGTAGGCTATGGTACCCAGGAAAGGAAGGAAATCACAAGTGCTGTGACCAGTGTCAAGGCAGAGGATTTCAACCAAGGTACTGTAAATGACCCGCGTCAATTGCTTCAAGGTAAAGTGGCGGGTTTGAATATTGCCAGACCTGGAGGTAACCCCAACGGCGGCTTTAATATGCGTCTACGAGGAATTTCTTCAATTGGAGAAAATGCTGAACCTCTTGTAGTAATAGATGGTGTGATCGGAGGTTCTTTAAGTACAGTCGATCCTAATGACATCGAGTCTATGGACGTACTTAAAGATGGATCAGCTGCCGCAATATATGGAACTAGGGGTTCTGCAGGGGTAATCTTGGTAACCACTAAATCTGGAAAAGTAGGGAGAACTGTAGTCGAATTCAACACCACCATGGCAGTTGAAAATGTGGCGAGAACCATCAGTGTAATGGATGCTGATGAATATAGACAGGTTCCGAATTCTATTGATCTTGGTGGCAACACCAACTGGTTAGATGAGGTTACTAACACAGGCTTAAGTTTTGTAAACAACCTATCGTTGGGAGGAGGCACTGCCTCAACAAGCTATAGGGTTTCTATCAACTCACGAAATGTGGATGGTGTAGGTATCAATTCCGGTTTTGACCAATTGAACGCAAGGTTAAACCTAACCCAAAAGGCACTAAAAGATAAAGCCATCTTCACAGTAAACCTTTCAACTACCTCGATTGACAGAGAATTTGGAAATGACAACTCTTTCAGATATGCGATTGTAAGTAATCCTACTATCCCTGTAAGAAGTTCATTACCACAGGATGTCCAATTCGGAGGATACACCGAGCGAGATATTTTCGACTGGTTCAATCCCGTTTCCATTGCTGAGCAAAATATTTCTAATGGTCGTGACAGCAAGTTGTTAGCTAGTATTCGAGGCGAATACAATTTCACAAATAAATTCAGAGGTGCTGTATTCTATGCAAGCCAAAGAGAAACAGATTGGAGAGGAGCATACTCACCAAAAACAGCAAAATTTGGAGGAGGGTTTGGTAGAAATGGCCTTGCTACTGTTTCAAATAATGAGCGACTAAATGAGCTGTTTGAGACCACTTTAAATTATGATGAAAATGTGGGCAAAGTCGGCATGGCTTTCTTGGCAGGTTATTCCTATCAGGAGTTTTTCAATCAAGGTGATTTCACTCAGGCAGGTAATTTCCTAACTGATGCTTTCACATATAATAATATAGGGGCAGCACTTGATTTGGCCAATGGTTTAGCAAATGTTTCAAGTTATGCTAACTCAAACAAGTTGGTAGCATTCTTTGGACGTGCAAACTTCAATTTAGATGATACTTACCTTTTATCTCTTAGTGCTAGATATGAAGGATCAAGTAGATTTGGAGCCAATAACAAATGGGGTTTGTTTCCTGCAGTTAGTGCAGGTGTCAATATTGCCAATTTGGTCGATATGCCAGGTGTGAGTGCTATGAAATTCAGAGCAAGTTATGGTAGAACAGGTACTCAGCCAGGACAATCTTATTTGTCACTGCTAAGGTTTGGACGTCAGGGTAACTTCTTTTACAATGGACAGTTCGTGCCTTCCTACGGCCCAGTATCCAATGCTAACCCAGACTTGGCTTGGGAAACAAAGGACGAATATAATGTTGGTTTGGATTTTGTCATCCTCAACAACAGACTGGATGGTGCGATCGATTACTACACCAGGGTCACGACAGGTATGATCTTACCGATTAATGTCCCTGTTCCACCAAACCTTTTCCCTACTACCCAATTGAACATAGGTGAAATGGCCAACTCGGGTCTGGAGGTCATGTTGAATTTTAAAGCCATTCAAAATTCTGATTTCACATGGAATACCGGTGTCAATTTCTCTACTTTGAAGACCAACTTGAGAAGTCTTTCTTCAGGAGACCTGAGTTTTGGAGAGGTTAATTACCGTTCCAACTTTGGTTCACCTGGTCAAAACCTAACTCAATTGATCCGAATCCAAGAAAATGGTCCTTTGGGACAAATCTGGGGGCCGGTATTTGATGGAATCAATGATGACGGAAGCCCAAGGATGAAAGTCATCAATGGAACAGCATTAGATGAAAACGACAATCCTATTTATTGTAACTGTAATGATGACCGTACCCAATTGGGCACCGCCTACCCTACTTTAAATTTCGGATTCAATAATAACTTCAATTACAAAAATTGGGACTTGAATTTCTTTTTCAGAGGAGCAATTGGTCACTATCTGATCAACAGTTATAGAGGTTTCTATGAAAACACAGAAGGTACCACTGTGCAGAACTATAACATAGTAAATACAAAGTACTATGACCCAAGTATCACCAAGGCTGAATATAATAGTAGCCACGTTGAAAAAGCTGATTTCGTAGTTCTTGACAATGCCACCTTAGGATACAACTTTAACGTGAGTCCTGGAAAGGCAATTGGAAGAATTAGGACTTTCATCTCTGTCCAAAATCCGTTCATGATAACTGGTTATACAGGAGTTGATCCTGAAGTAAGGTATGGAGATTCTGAGGCGGGAAATGATCCGCTTGCTCCAGGCATAGAGCGTAGAGCAACGTATTTCACTACTATGATCACTACATTCGGTCTAAATTTAACTTTCTAAGCTAAAAATAAGATATCATGAAAAAATTAATATATATAAAATCCTTCTTGATTGGCTTGGGAATGTGTTTCGTCATTTCTTCCTGCGTTGATTTGGAAGAAGAAGTGTACAGTGCGGTGACTGCAGATAACTTTTTCAAAACCGACGAAGAATTTATCTCAGCATTAGGACAAGCATACAGTTCTCTCGGAGGCTTAGGTAATCACTCAGGCCTCTGGTCAATCAACGAATTGGCTTCAGACGAAATAGTAATTTCCACCAAAGGGGGTGACTGGTTTGACGGAGGAGTATTATTGCAACTACATCAGCATGAATTTCTTCCTGACAATCCCTTTTTTCAGAACTCATGGAACTTCCTTTATGGGGGTATAAATACCTGTAACCGGTTGATATTTTCCTTTGAAAATCTGGATAATCCAAATTCGGAAGCCTTTATCGCTGAATTACGGGCGCTAAGAGCTTTGTATTATTACTGGGCTATGGATGCTTTCGGGAATATCCCAATTGTAACCGATTTCACAATCACTGAGGCTCCAGAAACCAAAACACGGAAGGAGGCTTACGATTTTATCCTTAGCGAGCTCAATGAAATCATTCCTTTGCTTCCTGAAGCCAAAGACGGCACAACCTATGGCAGAATGACGAAATGGAGTGCTCTGATGATTAGAATGAAGTTATATCTAAATGCTGAAGTCTACTCAGGAACACCCCAATGGAGTCTTGCGGCCAAGGATGCAGAAGAAATCATCAACACTGGTCCTTATAGTTTAATGCCTACTTACAGTGACAATTTTGCTATTAACAATAGTGGGTCAAGCGAAAATATTTTCGTCTATCCTTATGACAAAGTGTTTGCAGGGGGATTTAACTGGGTGATGATGACTCTTCACATTGCCAGCCAGTCCACCTTCAATCTTACCCAGCAGCCTTGGAACGGATACCAAACCGTAGAAGAATTTTATAATTCTTATGTAGATCCTACAAAGAACCCTGGTGTTCAGGGTCCTGTATGGAAAGGTCTAGCTTTACAGCCTTCCACAGGAACCATTGACGGCAGGTTAGGTAATTTCTTGGTGGGTCCTCAGCAAAGATCAAATGGGGCTCCTCTGGAAGACCCGGGAGTAGAACCTACGGATCCAACCGGCCAAAATGGAGACCCTAACGGAGAGCCAATCACTTTCATGCCATTTTTGAATGAAATATGGCCACAGGGATTGCGTCAGGCAGGTGCAAGGATTGGTAAGTATGAATTTGAAGTTGGCGGAACCAATAACATGAGCAATGACTTTGTAGTATTCCGTCTTTCTGATGCCATTCTAAGTTTGGCAGAAGCTAAATTCAGATTAGGAGAAACTGGCCCGGCATTGGCTTTGGTGAACCAGATCAGGAGTAGAGCCGGAAACCTCGATCCATTCACTACTCTCACTAATGAAAATCTACTTGCAGAGCGAGGTAGAGAGATGTTTGTAGAAATGACGAGAAGACAAGATTTGATCCGATTTAAGAAATACGGAGATGCCTGGTGGCCATATGAGGGAATGAATCGCCCTAAGAAGGTTCACAGCGCAGGAAGTACTCTGGAGCTGTTCCCAATCCCACAGCCTCAGCTTTTGGCAAACCCTAAGCTGCAACAAAATCCAGGTTATAATTAACAGAGGATAGATTTAAAGAAAAAAGCAGGCTGAGAGTTTACTCAGCTTGCTTTTTTTTGTCTTCTTGCTTTTTATTAGCTTCAACCTTAGCAATCAGCTATGGAGTTGTACTCCTACTCCCTCGGGATTGTCATTGAACTTTCCCTTTATTTCTATTCCTATATCGACAACCGTATGTATTTTAAAAATCTGATTTTACCTTTCTTTATTGTTTTAGTCATAGGACAAGGCTGTAGTTCTCCAGGTTTTGGGGTAGATGAAGAATATAATCAATCTGATAGCCTGTTTCTAGGGATGTATCTAGGAATGGGGCAGCAGGATTTTTTTAACCTCTGTACAGAGTTGAATCAGAAGGAGCTTATTACTCAGGGACCTGGGGGAAATACCAACGTGGAACATAGAATGACTGATGAATTTGACAGTGAAGTGAGCATGCGTTTTTTTCCCACATTTATTGAAAACAAAGTGTTTGAAATGCCTGTGACCTATTCCTACATCGCATGGGCACCCTGGAATAAGCAATACTGGGCAGACAGCCTGCTGGAAAAAGTTCTGGACAAATATAAAATTTGGTACGGGGATGATTTCAAATTAATCAACCATCCTGACCAAGGCAAAGTCTACTACAAAATTGATGGGAAAAGAAGAATCAATTTATTTATTCGGGATGAACAGTTTGTACAGGCTGTGTTTACAGATCTGAAGGTAGAAAAAAGGCTGAGAGAGGAATTCGAGAAAACCAAACCATCCAACTATGAACCTTCGAATTGACTGGTTAAATTCTAAACATTAACTGTCTGATGAAGAATCCTTGTCTGTTGGCTCCTATCCTTTCCCTTTTGATTTTTTCCTCTTGTAATAAGGAGGTTAAGTCAGGGTCAGAAAGTTTATTTGTGGAGTTGAATTCCAATATAACAGGCATTAATTTCATCAACCAACTGACAGAGACAGAGGAATTCAATATCATTGAATACTTATATTTCTACAATGGCGGAGGAGTAGCCGTGGGTGATATTAATAATGACGGGCTTCTGGATTTATACTTTTCTGCCAACCAGCTGCCCAATAAGCTTTTTTTGAATAAAGGAAATCTGGTTTTTGAAGATATCACTGCTCAAAGCGGGCTGGCTTCTCCTGGAGCCTGGAAAACTGGAGTAAGTATGGTAGATATCAATGGAGACGGACTGCTGGATATCTATGTTTGCAGACTAGGAGACTGGAAGGGAATAAAAGGCAAAAATGAACTTTATCTCAATCAGGGAGATCTGACCTTTACCGAAAACGCTGCGGAGTTTGGTCTTGACTTTCAGGGATTTAGTACACAGGCTGCATTCTTTGACTACGATCGGGACGGAGATCTGGACATGTATCTCCTTAATCATGCAGTGCATACTGCCAACAGTTATGGACGTGCCTCTTTAAGATATAGAGACAGTGGTCCCTCGGGAGACCGGTTGTACCGCAACAATGCAAACAAGAATGAGGAAAAATTTACGCCCGTCACCAATGAAGCCGGAATTTTTTCCTCCCAAATCGGCTATGGCTTGGGCGTGGGAATTTCAGATGTCAACAATGATGGATGGCCGGACATCTATGTTTCCAACGATTTTAATGAAAATGATTACCTCTACCTGAACCTTACAAATGGGACTTTTAAGGAAGCCGTATCAGAGACTGTCACACAGAGTAGCCGGTTTTCCATGGGCAATGATCTGGCGGACATCAACAACGACGGTTTGATAGATATCTTAAGTCTAGATATGCTTCCGGAGGATGAGATCACACAAAAACGCTCTGCAGGAGAGGATAGCTATGAAATCTACCGGTTGAAACTGAATTTTGGATATGGGCGACAAGTGAGCAGAAATACATTGCAACTGAATAACGGAAATGGGACTTTCTCAGAAATCGCACAATTGGCTGGAATTTCTGCTACTGATTGGAGTTGGACGCCCTTATTTGCCGATTTTGACAACGACGGATGGAAGGACCTCTTTGTCTCCAACGGTATTATGCGGCGCCCCAATGATATGGATTACATCAACTTCATAACCAACCCGGAACTGGAGGATGGAATGGTGAAAAAGCCGGAAATCAGTAATTTGGATTTAGCCAAAAAAATGCCGTCAGGAAAAGTCTCAAATTACATTTACAAAAACTCTGGGGATCTTTCTTTTCAAGACAAAAGTGCAGCATGGGGTTTTTCAAAGGCTACTGTTTCCAATGGAGCGGTGTATGCCGATCTGGATAATGACGGAGACCTCGATCTGGTGGTCAATAACCTGAATGAACAAGCTGGAATATTTGAAAATCAACTCATTCAAAAGTTATACTCAGATAAAAGCTCATTTTTAAAAATTCGGTTTGAAGGTAATGGAAATAATAAATTTGGTATTGGTGCCCGAGTGGAAGCTTTTAGTATGGACCAAACTCTCGTCCAGGAAAATTTTACAAGCCGGGGATTTCAGTCATCGGTAGCTCCCGAGATCCATTTGGGACTGGGTGATACCCAATTTCTGGATTCTCTGAAAGTTATCTGGCCCGGCGGTGGAAGCCAGACCTTGAAGAAGGTGGAGGTGAACAAAAGTTTGGTTTTCAAGGAAATCGACGCACAAACCCCAACCCTCCCAATCGAGAGTAAGAGAGACCCACTTTTGCAGAAACTTTCTTCCGAAATCATAGGGCTGGAATTTTTCCATTTGGAAGATGAGTACAATGATTTTAACCATCAACCCCTAATTCCTTTCAAGCTTTCCCATAACGGACCTGCCATTGCTGTAGGCGATGCGAATGCAGATGGGTACATGGATATTTATCTTGGGGGAGCAAAGGGTCAAAAGGGAGCTCTTTTTATCCAAACCAAAGAAGGAAAGTTCAAGAACTCTTCCCAATTGATAAAAGAAGAAGAGTTAGATCAGGATGAGGTTTTTTCCCTTTTTTTGGACAATGAACAAAATGGAAAATCAGACCTTTTGGTGTTCAAAGATGGAGTAGTGTCAGACGCCTCAACAGAAGGAAACAATACACTTTTCACAAATGAAGGGAGTGCTGGTTTTTCAAAAAACCGACAGCTATCCATTGACGCAGGCATCCAGGTCTCTGTGGTACTGCCCGCCGATATTGACGAAGACGGCATGGACGATTTAATCATCCTAGGTAGGAACGTCGCAGGAAAATACGGGCAGGTCCCGCGGAGTTATATTCTAAGAAATAACGGGGGAAATGAGTTTGAAGATATAACAGCTCTGATTGCTCCGGAGCTGGAATACATCGGTATGGCCACTGATGCCGCCTGGGTGGATTTGGATCAAAACGGTAAACTGGACCTGGTCATCGTAGGGGATTGGATGCCTATCACGGTTTTTATGAATAGAGAAGGGCGTCTGGTCAACGAAACAGAAAAAATGGGTCTTGCAAAAACATCTGGTTGGTGGAATTCCCTAGCCGTGGAGGATCTAAATGGAGATGGCTTCCCGGATCTGGTGGCGGGAAATCTGGGATTGAACAGCAGGTTAAAAGCCTCAGAAGAATTTCCGCTAAAAATGTATGTTAAGGATTTTGATGGAAATGGAAGCCTGGAGCAGATTTTAGCCTATTCCCGACAGGGCTACTATTACCCGGTGGCTACTCGAGATGAACTGGTCAAGCAGATTCCAATGATGAAAAAGAACCTACTAACCCACAGAGATTTTGCAGGGAAAACTATTGATGAGTTATTTCAGAATTTAAAGCAGGAAGAGGCTGTACTTTATGAAGTACATCGATTACAGTCCCTAGTCTTGATCAATCAAAAGGGGAATGGTTTTTTGAAGAAACCTCTTCCTATACAGGCTGATTTTTCCTCAGTGGAAGCCATTGCCATAGATGACTTGGATGGGGATGGAAATTTCGATCTCATCCTCGGGGGAAATAAAACAGAGGTTTCTCCCTATTTAGGTGCTTTTCTGGGAAGTCAGGGATTGGTTTTAAAGGGAGATGGATCCGGAAATTTCCTTCCCATGGCCGACTCTGGACTAGCTATCAAGGGAAATATTCGCCACATCCAAATAATGGAAGTTGACAATCAAAAATGGGTTCTGTTTCTAAAAAATGATGGTGAACTGGAAGTTTATCAAGTGAGATGATGATACATATCTAAAGAATCTGATAGAAATTTAAGTCAATCGATTTTAGAAGAAAACATTTCGTAAAATGGATGCTGAAGTTTCAAGAAGAACTGGCTAGATCTGTATTAGAAAATGGATCAGCATGGTGGAGAAAAAGTAGGTTTGTGACCTTTCAGAGTTTTATTCCCATTCCATTGCAACAAATCAATGCTAACCCTAACTTGAGGCAAAACCCATGATAATACTAGTGCTCACAATAAAATTCTTGATGTATTGATGATAATCAGGAATTACATCCTACCGATAGTGCTTTTATTCTCTTCCTGCCAGAAGGAAGAGAATACTCCTAATTCGCTTTTCGAACTTCTCTCAGAAGATCTGACAGGAGTAAGCTTCAGGAATGACCTCGCTTACTCCGAGAAAATCAACCCTTACACCTTTAGAAACTTTTACAATGGTGCCGGAGTGGCTCTCGGGGATATCAACAACGATGGGCTATTAGACATTCTTTTTGCAGGAAACCAAACTTCCAACCGATTATATCTCAATCAGGGAAACCTGAAATTCAAAGATATTACTCAATCAGCCGGTTTAGAATCTACTGGCTATTGGTCTACAGGAGTGAGTATGGCAGACGTCAATGGAGATGGTTTACTCGATATTTATGTAAGTAAATCAGGTCCCAAAGGTGGAGAAAAGCGCCACAATGAGCTCTTTATCAATCAAGGAGATCTTACTTTTTCTGAAAATTCCAAAGAATACGGGCTGGCTGAGGAAAAGCTGTCGCAGCATGCAGTGTTTTTTGATTTTGACAAAGACGGAGATCTGGATCTCTATCTCCTTGCTAATTCCGGACGCTCAGTCGGAATATTTGACCTTCGCATCGGCCAACGTGAAACCCGTGATCCAGATGGTGGAAATAAACTATTTCGAAATGACGGCACAGTTTTCACCGACGTAAGTGAATCAGCCGGGATCTATGGAAGTGCTATAGGCTATGGCTTGGGCGTGACTGTCGCAGATCTCAATCAGGACACCTGGCCGGATCTTTACGTTTCGAATGATTTTTTTGAGCGCGACTATCTCTACCTCAACAATCAGGATGGCACTTTCTCTGAAGTTTTGCCAGAAACACTGAACGAAATAAGCATGGGCTCCATGGGTGCTGATATAGCCGATCTGGACAATGACACACGGCCAGATATTTTTGTAACGGAAATGCTCCCAGCAGACATGACCAGGGTAAAAACCAAAACTCCTTTCGAAGAATGGGACAAGTATCAGGCAAATGTTAAAGCCGGATATCATCATCAATTCACACGAAATACACTTCAAAGAAACCTGGGATTCAAGCCTGGAACCAAGGAGCCGATTTTCACTGAAATGTCCCGCCAAACAGGCATGGATGCAACTGACTGGAGCTGGGGCGCTTTGATTTTTGATGCAGACAATGACGGATGGAAAGATATTTTTGTCGCAAATGGAATAGTTAAGGATTTGACAGATTTTGACTTCGTAGACTTTTATGTGAATAATCAGGAGAAAGTGAAAGGCTTCAGAGAGGATTCTGTTCTGCTCACCAAAATGATCGACGCATTCCCTTCGATTCCTCAGCAGAACTACTGGTTCAAGAATTTAGGAAATTGGCAGTTTGAAAATCAGGCAGCGACACAAGGCTTGGATCAGCTCACCTTCAGCACAGGCGCTGCCTATGGTGACCTTGACAATGACGGCGACTTGGATTTGGTAGTCAATAACCTCAATGAGCGTGCATTTATCTATAAAAACACAACCCGTGAAAATGGATCAGGCAATTATCTACAATTTGATTTAGGAGACGCATTTGGAGCACAGGTTACTTGCTTTGCAGGCACAAAAACCTTTTATCAAGAGTTTCAGCCAGTAAAAGGTTACATGTCTTCAGTAGATCCGAGATTACATTTTGGTCTAGGAAAAATCACAAAACTGGACTCAGTCAAAATCCTGTGGCCAAATGGAAAAACTAGCTTACTCAAAAATATAGCTGTCAATCAAATCCTGATTCCGGATCAAAAAGATGTAATTCTTTTTGAGGAAAATCCTACAACAACTAACACAATTTTCTCTCTTTCTGACAAGGAAATCCCCTTTAGCCATCACGAAAGTGATTTCGTTGATTTTGACAGAGACCGACTTCGGTTCTGGATGATCACCAATGAAGGCCCTAAACCTGCAAAAGCAGATGTCAACCAGGATGGTTTGGAAGACTTGTTTATCCCTGGAGCTAAAGGCCAATCATCAAGTCTCCTGATTCAGGATAACGGAGGGAAATTCAGAAATTCTCAAGCAGGACTATTCCAAAAAGATAGTCTTCCAGAAGACGTGATTGCATACTTTTTTGATGCCAATGGAGACAATGCACCGGATCTACTGGTAGGAAGCGGGAGTATTGAGTTCGGTGGTAATTCACCACTTTATCAGGACAGACTTTACCTGAATGACGGCAAAGGTGTTTTCATAAAAAGTGATCAGATTTTCTCGGCTATACCAACGTCCTTTATTCTCAGCAATGACCTCGATCAGGATGGTGATGAAGATTTGATTATCGGATCCAGAAGTATTCCGTTTGCCTATGGTATCCCTACTGGTATTCAAGTTTGGGAAAATGATGGTAAGGGGAACTTTCTGAATATTTCTTCAAAATTCGGGGAAGCAATTCAGTCACTGGGTATGCTCACATCAGGAGCGATTGCTGATTTGGACGAGGATGGGCAACAAGAACTTATCGTAGCAGGTGAATGGATGGGTATTCGGATTTTCACCCTTACTAAGGATGAAATTATTGAAAAAACATCCGAATTCGGATTCACGGAGACTAGCGGACTTTGGAATTGTCTTTTGGTTGAAGATATTAATGGCGATGGAAAACCAGATATTCTAGCTGGAAATTGGGGATCGAATTCAAGATTAAAATCATCTGAAAAATCCAAACTCCGAATGGTCATCAATGACTTTGATCAAAATGGCTCTTTGGGCCACATCCTGGTATCATATGACGGAACGAGCTCGATACCATGGGTACTAAAAAGCAGTTTGGTTAAGCAAATTCCCTCTTTAAGAAAGCAATTACTGACTTATTCTTCCTATCAAAACAAGTCCTTAGAGGAGCTATTTCCAGAGCCAGTAATGTCAAAATCATTAATTCTGCAGGCTGATTTATTGGAAACTACACTTTGGATAAATGAAGGAAACGGGAAGCTGTCTAAAAATTCGTTACCACAGGAAATTCAAGCCTCACCTATCTTTGCTATTTATGCGCTCCCTTCTGATTCAAGTGCAGCTACGCTCGTCTTCGGTGGAAATCAAAGTCGAATCAAACCCGAACTCGGGGGACAAATGGGAAGCTATGGATGGGTTCTGGAACCAACTGGTGAAAACCAATGGAAATCACTTCTTCCAGAACAAAGCGGACTGTTTGTCCCCGGTGAAATCAGAGGGATCCTGCCAATAAAAATCGAAAACGAACCTCATATTATTACATTGAGAAACAATGAAAAGCCTCTTGTATTTAAGATTCAATAACTTTCTGCTTATTTTGATTCTTTCATGAAACATAAATTCCTAATCCTTTTTCTTTTACTAGTTTCCCTCTCTTGTCAGAAGAAGGAAAAAACACCAACTTTATTTGAGCAAATCGCTCCAAATGATTCGGGTGTCAACTTTGTGAATGAACTTTCATTTGATGAGCAGTTCAATATTTTCACTTACCGAAATTATTACAACGGTGGTGGCGTGGCATTGGGAGATGTAAACAATGATGGTCTTTTGGACATTTTTTTCACAGCCAATCTTGGCCCAAACCAACTCTATCTAAACAAAGGCGATTTCAAGTTCGAAAATGTAACAGATAAAGCCGGTGTAGCAGGAACAAGGGCCTGGAGCACAGGAGCATCGATGGCGGATATCAACGGCGACGGGTTTTTGGATATTTATGTTTGCAACTCGGGGAGTATTGAAGGAGACAACAAGCAAAATGAGCTTTTTATCAACCAGGGTGATGGTACTTTTAAGGAGCGGGCAGAAGAATACGGATTAGCTGATCAGGGATTTTCCACCCATGCTGTTTTTTTTGATTATGATAAGGACGGAGATCTGGATGTTTATCTTCTGAACAATAGCTACCAAGCAATCGGAAGCTTCAATAAAATGCAAAATGAGCGTCCAAAACGAGATCCGGTTGGAGGCGATAAACTCTTCCGAAATGATGGTGAGAAGTTCACTGACATAAGTGAAGAAGCTGGGATTTATGGCTCACTGATAGGTTTTGGATTAGGTATCACGATTGGAGATGTGAACCAGGATACCTGGCCCGACATTTTTATTTCCAATGACTTTTTTGAGCGCGACTATCTTTACATCAACAATCAGGACGGAACTTTCACTGAAACTCTGGAGACTTCCATGCGATCTATTTCAGCGGCATCAATGGGAGCCGATATCGCTGACATCAATGGAGACGGATTGCTGGATATTTTCGTGACGGATATGATTCCTGAATCTCAAACTCGATTGAAACAAGTCACAACGTTCGAAAGCTGGGACAAATACCAGTTCAATAAAACTCACGGCTATCACTACCAATTATCTCGAAATATGCTCCATATCAATAATGGAGATGGGACATTCAGTGAAATGGGACGCCTGGCGAATGTAGAAGCCACGGATTGGAGCTGGGGGGCCTTGATTTTCGACATGGATAATGATGGCAAGCGCGACCTATTCGTCGCCAATGGAATTTATCAGGATATTACGGATCTTGATTACCTCAATTTCATCTACGATGAGGAAACTAAGATCAAAATCATCTCTCAGGAAGGCGTAGACTACAAAGCACTTACTGACCCTATACCTATCAATCCTATTTCAAACTTTGCCTTCCGAAATCTCGGAAACATGAAATTTGAAAATGCTACTGCAGAATGGGGATTGAGTGAGCCCATCCATTCCAACGGTTCTGCTTACGGTGACTTAGATAATGACGGCACACTGGATCTGGTGGTGAATAACGTGAACAAGCCGGCCCAGATTTTCAAAAATGCAGGAAAAACATTTTATCCTGACAGACATTTCCTCCAATTTAATTTAATCGGAAAAGGAAAAAATACAGCCGCAATCGGAACCCAGATTCAGGTGAAAGCAGGTGAAGAAATCTACTACCTGGAGCAAATGCCAAACCGGGGTTTTCAATCCTCCGTCGATCCTAAACTTACGCTTGGATTAGGAGAAAAAACGACTGTAGATCTCATTCGGGTTCTCTGGCCCGATGGAAGTTTTACAGAACTAAAAGACCAAGCAACTGATCAATTATTGACTTTGAAATGGGAAGCGGCTGGCTCCTTGCCCGAAGGTGAGAGTTTCTTTCTGAAACCTGAACCATCCTTCTTTCAGAAAGACAACTCCGTCTCATTGGATTTCACCCATATGGAAAATCATGCTGTGGATTTTGACCGGGATCGATTGACTTATCACATGTTTTCAACAGAAGGACCTGCTTTCGCAAAAGCAGATTTGAATGGAGATGGGCTAGAAGATTTGTTTTTTGGCGGAGCCAAAGGATATGCAGGGAAAATCTATTTCCAACGTCCAAATGGCAATTTCCAAGTTTCAAATCAAGAAGTATTGAACAAGGATGCGCTTTCCGAAGATACAGATGCTACTTTCTTCGATGCTAACGGTGACGGATTTCAGGATTTATTAGTTTGCTCTGGAGGCAATGAGTCTGGTCTGGGATCTCCTGATCTCATCAATCGCCTCTACCTCAATGATGGCAAAGGAAATTTTACGACCACCCAGCAAATGGCTTTCGCAGCTACTGTCGGTAGTAGCTCAGTGGTGCAGATCATTGATTTGAATGAAGATGGTGCCCCGGATTTATTTATCGGTGGCAGGTTGGTTCCTTTCATTTATGGAGCAGCAGCGAACAGTAACATTTTCATCAATGACGGAAAAGGGAATTTCACTGACCAAACTGCGGAACTGGCGCCAAGTCTTAAAGAAATCGGGATGATCACTGATGCAAAAGTGGTTGACTATGATGGGGACGGAAAGCAGGATTTGGTCCTTGTAGGCGAGTGGACAGCACCGATTTTCTTAAAAAATACAGGCGGTAAACTTGAGAAAATTGAAATGCCTGAATTGGAAAATCTTAAGGGATGGTACCGAACTGTTGAAATTGGAGATTTTGATGGAAACGGCTTACCTGACTTGGTCCTGGGAAATCATGGCTTGAATACTAGATTCAAAGCTTCCCAAGCGAATCCTGTCAAAATGTACTTGAATGATTTTGATCAAAACGGTGCTATTGAGCATGTATTTACGAGGCAGGAAGGAACAGTTCATATTCCTTACACACTGAAGCACGAACTTGAAAGACAGATCCCGGGTATCAAAAAAAAGTACATGAGGTACAGCAATTACAATAATCAGACTCTTGAGGATATTTTTCCTGCTGATATTATAGCCAAATCCATCATACAAGAGGTCAATCAGTTCCAGTCCGGAGTCCTTTTGAATAAAGGAAATGGAAAATTCGAATGGAAGCCACTTCCAATAATGGCTCAGAAATCCTGGATTTTTGCGATTCAGGTTTTGGATTTAAACGGTGATGGAATTCAGGATCTTATCCTTGGAGGAAACCTAGCTCAATCCAAACCGGAAACTGGAAAATATGACGCAAGCTTTGGAGAAATCATGCTTGGAAAAGGCGATGGGACATTCACTTTTTGGCCGAATGCTCAGCATGGACTGAGGCTGGAGGGAGATATTCGCGCATTGAGCAAGTTAGGTGATGATAAAATTTTAGTCGTAAAAAACAGCGCATCAGCTGAGATATGGAAGTATTCAGTCAAAAAATGAGATTGCTTGATCTGTAAAACCATTAGTTACAGCATAGAAAATTACCTGACTGACAACAACGGCGATAGATTACCTGATAATTACACTATGACATGCTTCACCACAAATACAGCTTCTTATCCCGGATATAATCCGCCACTCCTTCGGGAAGTAGGCATTTGTCGGAGTTAAAAAAACGAAAAAGGTTAATAATCAAACCTCACCATATTCGGCTCACGGTCCACCGTCACCGCATAGATGGCTCTATTTTCCTCATCTACAGAAATCCCGTAGACAGGGAAATCCAATTGATATTGATTGAGAATGTTTCCATCATAATCAAATTCAAAGATCCGATTGAGATTATCAGGATCGCTGAGTTCTTGGTAGGTCTTTCCATTAAACAGAGCAAAAAAACTACTGCTTCCCGGATAAACATCCATATACCTTGAAGTAGAATTTCTCCCAAAATCAGCCATCTGATACTCCATGCTATAGCTAATCTTGAACTCAGGAAACTCATGGCTTGGCCCATAGATTAACTTACTAGACCTATTCTCCAAATCAATAATTTCAATAAAATCTGCAACTTTGCCTGCATGTACAAAATATTTTTTGGTTGGATCACCTTTGAGAGTTCCCTGAAAAATTGTACTCACCAGATTCGCATCCAAGTCTTCTTCATTATATCCATTGGGCAATTCCTTTCC
The DNA here is from genome assembly GCF_035156415.1 of Algoriphagus persicinus. NCBI lineage: Bacteria > Pseudomonadati > Bacteroidota > Cytophagia > Cytophagales > Cyclobacteriaceae > Algoriphagus > Algoriphagus persicinus. The sequence goes on along the minus strand of NZ_JAYEEY010000017.1, from coordinate 18,336 downwards.
TTTGATCATATCCTTCCAATTACCAAAAGTGGCCAAAGTATCGCCTGAAGTAGTCAAATGAAGGTATTTTGTCCAACCATCCACTAAGTTCGCTAGCAGCGTTTGATCTTTTGCCCAAGTCGCATAAGTTATAAAAAATTCCGTTTGAGGAGACCTAAACTCCTCTTCAGCCAGCTTGTTGGTCTCCAACAAATCATACTTTGAAAATTTACGGACTTCGGGGTCATAAGCCCAGACTTTATTCTTTTCGCCAGCATCCTCTATCTGAGAAATCACAGTAATTTCTCCAGGACCTAAGCCATGGATCCCTTTGGATACGAGGTAACTACCTGATTTAAGATCAATAACATGAAACTTATCGTCATATTCATTCTTGCGCTCAAAGACGATTGCCAGCCCATCTTTAATCATAATTCCTCGCGGGTTAATTATTTCAGGAATGTTGTATTGCTCTCCTACTAGCTGTATAGGTTCGGGTAAATCCTCTTCGGTGAAATAGACAGCATCATCACTATCAGAAACTTTTTGCTCGCAAGCGCCAGAAAAAAGCAAGATCAGACTGAAAGTATAAAGGGCTTTAATCGGGATGGCTGATCGCATAAATATTCAGAAGAGATTTAGAGACAAAATAGCTCTTCAATAATAGTCTCCTTACTTTATAATCGCAAATTTTAGTTTGAAAATTAACTAAAATTTATAACCAGATTTAAACCTAGAGTTTAAATACAGCTTGCTTTAAATCAAAGCGTTGCAACCCTACAAATACAACTTCTTATCCCGGATATAATCCGCCACTCCTTCGGGAAGAAGGTATTTGACAGACTTGCCGGCAAGAATGGATTTGCGGATAAAGGTCGCTGAAATGTCTAAAAGTGGTGCATCGATCAGCTTGATATTCAGATGCTCAAAAGAATTAGAATCGCCAGGCCGGGGATAGACGAAAATCTCATAGTTGTCCAAGATCGTCTGGTAATTCTTCCAACGCTTCAGCTGGGCAAGATTATCCGAACCTAAAAATAAACAAAACTGATGCTGTGGATATTGATCAGTTAGGTACGCCAGTGTATCTATGGTGTAGCTTGGCTTGGGCATGGAAAACTCCACATCCGAAGCCCGAAAATGGTAATTGTCTTCAATAGCAAGCTCCACCATTCGCAGTCTATCAAATTCATGAATGAGTGACTGGCGTTTTTTCAATGGATTCTGCGGACTCACCACAAACCAAACCTGATCTAAATCTGTACGATCGTGAAGTGTGTCTGCTATAATCAGATGACCGATATGGATGGGATTAAAGGAACCGAAGTAAAGACCGATTTTCACTAGGCTATCTGGCTAAAAATTCGCTGACCAAATACTCAGCTTCAGCACTGGACTTCACAAAGTTGTCATTGACTACCGTGACGTCAAACTGCGGTTCAAACTTAGATTCAAATTCTGCTTTGAACAAACGACGGGAAAGGGACTCTTCGGATTCTGTACCTCGATCATTTAGGCGTGCAGCAAGCACTTCCAGACTGGGTACTTTCACATAAATGGCCAAGGCCTGCTCTCCAAAGTATTTCTTCAGGGCAAGTCCACCTTTTACATCCACATCGAAAATAACAGCTTTTCCAGAATCCCAGATTCGCTGGATTTCCTCTTTCAGTGTACCGTAGAAATTGCCGGCATAGACTTCCTCCCACTCGATAAATGCGTCCTCGTCTATTTTTTTGATGAATTCCTCCTGAGAAAGGAAGTAGTAATCCTGGCCATCAACCTCATGTCTCCCCCGCTTGTCTCGTGTACAGGCAGAAATAGAAAATCCCAAATTTGGGATAGTTTTGATCAAATGCTTCACGAGGGAAGTCTTTCCTGATCCGGAAGGAGCGGAAAAAATAATGGCCTTACCTTGTGTCATGACTATTTAATATCCTGAATCTTCTCGCGAATACGATCAGCCAATTCAGTAGGTACAGAATGTTTGGTGCATTTCGTTTTCAATACTTCACGGATTGCCTGCTCCAAGTGGTAATGTTCAAAACACGGTTGGCACTTGGCTAGCTTTTCCTTCAAGACTTCCTTGCCGGAATCTTGTAGTTCTCCGTCCAAAATACTTTCTAACAGCTCAAAGCATTTGCTCTCGTCGCTGCACTGCATCTTTCGCTCTCCAGATGGGTTGTCATTCATTTCCATGGGTAAATTTTTTATTATTCCTCCTCTTGGTCCGTGTTATATCCCATATTATGGGCATATCCTTGAAGTTTCTCTTTCAGAAGATTCCTGGCGCGGTGCAATCTGGATCTTACTGTCCCGATAGGGATATCCAGAATCTTGGCCATTTCCTCGTAGGTAAACCCTTCCAAGTCGCACAGAATGATCACTGTACGAAAATCCACTGCCAAGCTATTAAGCGCATTTGATATCTCGTCTCCAAGCATATCCTTGACGAATTCAGCTCTGAGGTCACTAGTGCTTTGGTAGTGAACGTCATCTGAGTTGTAATAAGTTTCAACTTCCTGATAATCTACCTTCGTAGGTTGTTTGGATTTCTTCCGGTACTCATTAATAAAGCTGTTTTTCAGAATTCTGAAAAGCCAAGCCTTAGCATTGGTGCCCTGCTCAAATGAGTTGATAAACCGATAGGCCTTCAGGTAAGTATCTTGCACAAGATCTTTGGCGTCATCTTCATCGAAGGTGAGCCTGTAGCCAAAATTGTACATTGAGTCTATGTGTGGCATAAACTCCCCATCGAAGATGGCATTTTTCTCTTCCTGAGAATATTTTCTGCGCTGAACTTCCGACATATATTCCAAAAGTAATGATTGGGTCAATTTATAACTAGAAAATGAGAATAATTCGAACGCATCCGATTTGAAATGCATTCTGAAATCCCTCTATTAAAAACAAACTAATACTAGCTTTCTCACGAGATGCTTGCACTTAAAATCTTCTCCAGGCTTCCTCTGTCAGTACTTTACCTTTTTTCGGACATCCTTTACCTAGAAGCCCGCTATGTGATTAGGTATCTAAAAAAAGTAATTGACAAGAACTTGAAATTTGCTTTCCGAAAAAAACACCTGCTGAAAGAAAAACGAATTCGAGTGATTTCCTTTTCTTTGTGGGTAATTGATGTGATCTACGCGATATACCCAAAATGGCATGACCTTAATTATAAGGCTAATCTCCTATCTTCCACTTCCTGTCCTTTATTTGATTTCTGATTTACTTTATTTGGTAGCAAGATTTATTGTACGCTACAGAAAAGTGGTGATTGATAATAATCTGAGATACGCCTTTCCTGATAAATCAGAAAAGGAACGAATAAAAATCAGAAATCAATTTTATAGAAATTTCACTGACTCATTTGCCGAAACAGTCAAAATGCTAACTATCTCAAAGAAAGAATTTGAAAGAAGATTTGAGGTGATCAATACACAGCTGTTAGATAAAGCTCTTTCTTCAGGGACGTCCGCATTGCTGGTATCAGGTCATTTATTCAATTGGGAAATGGGGGTAATAGGCATCAACCATGCGATTCAGGCTCCCGTAGAAACAGTTTATTTAAAGGTGAATAATCCTTTCTTTGACAACTTGATCACTCGTATCCGGACACACTTTGGGGGAATAGTTACAGAAAAAAAGGCTTTTCGGAGGACCATGCTTACCTTAGCGAAATCACCAAGAGTGGTATTGCTTGGTTCGGATCAACGCCCTCCGCGTTCGGAAAAGAGGTATAAAAGGGACTTCTTAAATAGACCTGCTGTATTCTTTGAGGGAGCAGAATTTCTTTCTAAAAAAATGAACCTCCATGTCATCTATGGCAAAATGACTAAGATCAAAAGAGGTCATTACCGCTATGAGATGATCAAATTGGCAGAGCCACCATTCACTGAACACCAAGAGCATAGCATTACGGACAAGTTCTGTGAAATGCTCGAAGACAATATCAAACTTCAGCCGGACCTTTACCTCTGGAGTCACAAGCGATGGAAAATCGCTTAAGTAAAAAATAAAAAATGGATTACCTCGATAGTTTAAACCCAGAACAGCGACTGGCTGTAGAACATACGGATGGACCAGTGATGATTATCGCTGGAGCTGGATCTGGCAAAACCCGTGTACTTACCTACCGAATCGCTCATCTAATTTATGGCAAAGGCGTAGATGCCTTTAATATTTTATCGCTGACTTTTACCAATAAAGCGGCCGCTGAAATGCGTCATAGAATAGAAACTTTGGCAGGTTTGGAAGCCAGAAATACTTGGATGGGAACGTTTCACTCCGTGTTTGCAAAAATCCTACGTGTCGAAGCTCCAAAAATTGGCTACCCTTCAAATTTCACCATTTATGATTCGGATGATTCCAAATCGCTTATTCGCACGATTGTCAAAGAAATGCGTCTGGATGATAAAGTTTATAAAGCCAACGCCGTTCTTTCTAGAATTTCTGGAGCTAAAAACCGTCTGATATCCTGGAAAGTTTACCAGGATGATCCTTTCGTGAAAGCTGATGATGAAGCTGCTATGAAGCCCAAAATGGGCGAAATCTATCAGCGCTATCAGGATAGGCTTTTCAAAGCTGGGGCGATGGATTTTGATGACTTGCTTTTCAATACCAATATTCTTTTCCGTGATCACCTCGATGTGCTAAATAAATACCAACAGCGCTTCCGGTATGTAATGGTGGATGAGTTTCAGGATACCAACCTATCCCAATATCTAATTACCAAGAAGTTGGCAGCTGTTCACCAAAATATATGCGTGGTAGGTGACGATGCGCAAAGCATTTATGCTTTCCGCGGAGCAGATATCCAAAATATCCTGAATTTCGAGAAGGATTACCCGGATCTCTTTTTAGTCAAACTCGAGCAAAACTACCGCTCCACCAAGACTATCGTAGATGCAGCCAATTCCATCATTGATAAAAATAAAGCGCAACTCAAGAAAAACGTCTGGACTGATAATGGAGACGGAGACCTGATCGAACTGGTCAAAGCCAGTACCGATAGCGAGGAAGGAAGAATCGTCGCCTCCACTATTTTCGAAGAGAGAAACACCAAAAAACTTAATAACAGCGATTTCGCTATCCTCTATAGAACCAACTCTCAATCCAGAGCGATGGAAGAAGCGCTACGCAAATTGAATTTGACATATAAGATCGTAGGTGGGCTTTCTTTCTACCAAAGAAAAGAAATCAAGGATCTGATGGCCTACATGCGCTTCACGGTGAATCCTGTGGATGAAGAGGCTTTCAAACGAATCGTCAACTATCCGAAACGTGGGATTGGTGATACATCGGTAGATAAGATTCTTGTCGCGGCATTTGATCATGACATGCAGCTCTGGGAGGTGGTACAAAATGCACACAGCTTCATCGGAGGGAGAGCCGCAAGTCAATTGGATGATTTTGCCACGATGATCAAAGCCTTTAAGATCGAGGTAGAGCGCAAGGATGCATTCGAAGCAGCCAGTAGCATTGCGAAGCAAAGTGGTCTTTTGCGTGAACTCTATGAAGACAAAACCATAGAAGGGCTGAATCGCTATGAAAACGTGCAGGAATTGCTCAACGCGATCAAAGAATATGTGGATAACGAGGAGAACGAAGACAAAAGCTTAGGTTCTTTTCTGCAAGAAATAGCCTTGCTCACCGACAATGACCGGGACAAAGACATGACCGATGCCATCACGCTGATGACCATTCACTCATCAAAAGGCCTGGAGTTTAAGCAGGTCTTTGTGGTGGGCATGGAAGAGGATCTATTCCCCTCCCAGATGATGATGCAGAGCCGGGAAGATCTGGAAGAGGAAAGGCGGTTATTCTATGTCGCCACCACACGGGCGATGCAAAAGCTCTATTTCACCTATGCGCTTACTAGATATCGCTATGGAAGACTGCTGAATTGTGAGCCGAGCAGATTCTTGGAAGAAGTATCTCCCGACTGTATCAAAGTGAATAAAAGAGTATCTTCGAAGGAAATGTCGGGTGCTTTTCGTAAGGAAGGATTACCGGGAACTTCCGAATCTTCTGGATATATTGGCATCAAGAAGAAACCGGAAAATCGTATGCCAACTGCAATGAAGCTGCACACGCCAAGTCCCGATTTCAAACCTTCGAATACGAATAAGCTACAAGCCGAGCAACTGGTAGAGCACCCCAAGTTCGGCTTTGGGAAAGTTCAAAAGATTGAAACAGAAGGAATTAACCGAAAAGCAACGATTCAATTCGAGCATTTTGGTGAGAAAACATTATTACTTAGCTTTGCGAAGCTCAGAATTATAGACTAATCACCTGCTCCCCTGCCTTTTGGTAATTTTTTCATTACCTTAATTAGCGCAAACGGGGGATGCATTATGGAGCACTTTGAACTAGACAAACAAAAACTCATTTTGAAAGAATACGGCAAAAACATTCAACGTCTCGTTGATCATATCACGGCGATGGAAGATCGAGATAAGCGTACCCAAAGCGCGTACACAGTAATTGAAATTATCAAGCAACTGAATCCCACCATGAAGCAAGAGAACGACCAAAAGCTTTGGGACGACTTGTATATCATGTCAGATTTCAAACTAGATGTGGATGCGCCTTTTCCTATGCCCGAAAAGGAATTATTGGGCAAGAAACCACTTCCTATTGGCTATCCAAAAGGCGAAGTAAGATTCAAACACTATGGTAGAAACATAGAGAAACTGATCGAAGGTGCCATCCTCCTTGAGGACGATGAAGAGCAGGAAGCGGCTATTATTTTCATCGGTCAGCTTATGAGAAGTTTTCATTCTACCTGGAACAGAGAAAATTTTGATGATGCCATAATTTTGGACGACATCAAGACCTTATCCAAAGGCAAACTTCATATCGACCTAGAGAAGGTCAAAGAAAATGGGCTGTTTGAATCCAACACCCACCGTGATTTCAAACCGCCGCGCCAAGAAGAGCACACGAGCACCAAAACCAAGCGAGCAACTCACAGCAATAAGCGTCGCCCAAATACTGGTCATAACAAAAAACGTAGAAATTAATGGGGTCATTTCGGGTCAATGGTGGAATTAAACTCAAAGGAGAGATTATTCCTCAGGGAGCAAAAAATGAATCACTTCAAATCCTTTGCGCTGTTCTTCTTACGTCGGAGAAGGTTACCATTGCCAAAATCCCAAACATCGTAGATGTCAATAAGCTTATCGAGCTGTTGAGCGATATGGGTGTGAAAGTAACCAAAGAAGGCCCTGAGACTTATACTTTCCAAGCAGATGAAGTCAATCTTGACTTTATGGAAACGGGAGAATATTTGAAGAAAGCATCCGCACTGAGAGGTTCAGTCATGCTGTTAGGTCCATTGTTGGCTAGATTCGGTACTGGTAAACTTTCCAAGCCTGGAGGAGATAAAATAGGCCGTAGGAGAATGGACACTCACTTTACCGGTTTCCAGAAACTCGGAGCGAAATTTCATTACGACGCAAAAAATGAGATTTTCCATATCGATGGAAAAAATCTAAAAGGATGCTACATGCTATTGGATGAAGCATCAGTCACGGGCACAGCAAATATTGTAATGGCGGCGGTGATGGCAGAAGGCACTACTACTATTTACAACGCTGCATGTGAGCCATACCTTCAGCAGCTTTGTGACATGCTTAATCGCATGGGAGCGAAAATCTCTGGTGTAGGATCGAATCTTCTTACGATAGAAGGAGTAAAGAAATTGGGGGGAACTGCCCACAAAATGCTTCCGGATATGATTGAAATAGGTTCTTTCATAGGTCTAGCTGCCATGACTCAATCCGAGATTACGATCAAAGACTGCCAAATCCCTCGACTAGGGATCATTCCGGAGACTTTCCGAAGAATGGGGATCAACTTGGAATTCAGAGGAGACGACATCTTTGTTCCAGCTCAGAAGCACTATGAGATCGAAACCTTTATCGATGGCTCTATCTTGACTGTAGCTGATGCTATTTGGCCAGGATTCACACCGGATTTGCTTAGCATCGTACTGGTCACGGCTACTCAGGCAAAAGGAACGGTGCTCGTTCATCAAAAAATGTTCGAATCACGCTTATTCTTTGTGGATAAACTGATAGACATGGGCGCTCAGATCATCCTTTGTGATCCACATAGAGCTACAGTAATCGGTTTGGATAGAAAAACCGAACTACGGGGAATCAGAATGACTTCCCCAGATATCCGTGCCGGCGTGGCGCTGCTTATCGCAGCACTTTCAGCCAATGGCACATCTATCATCGATAATATCGAGCAGATAGATCGTGGCTATCAAAATATTGACGGTCGACTCAGAGCATTAGGTGCGGACATTGAGCGCGTCTCATAAAAACATAAGAAAACTAGTGAAAGAGCGCTCTGGATACAGATCCCTCTTTTCTTTTGAAAGTCCCCATCTATTCACAAAGATTGCAATTATTAAGCTGAGGTTCTTAAATTATTAAGCTGAGGTTCTTAACTAGAACCATTCCTGAGACACGAACGGTGCCGTTAGCAATCGTTTGACAGAGGGTTTTGGAAACAAAGCCCTCTTTTTTTGCAGCATGATATAGAAAGGCGTCACTTTCCGCTGATCAAAAACCCATCCTAATAGACATCCTCATCTAATTCGGACTATCTTATAGGCTAAGCCCTCACGCAATCAAGCAGATAGCAATCCCCTCCAAATAAAAGGTTTGCTATGGAACAAAAATATTTACTTCATCAATATTCTTTCATTTCTTTCCTTTTCAAAATTTTTGGTAAATTCTGGCTCGATAAGCCAAAACAACCAATATGTCAAAGAAAAAACTCCGAAGCCAAGACTGGTACGGACGCACTGGAAAAGACGGATTTATATATCGCTCCTGGATGAAAAACCAGGGATTTCCCCATCACCTATTTGAAGGCGACAAACCTGTAATTGGAATCTGCAACACCTGGTCAGAGCTCACCCCTTGCAACGCACATTTCAGAGATCTCGCAGAAGCACTGAAGCGTGGAATTTGGGAGGCCGGCGGCTTTCCATTGGAATTTCCCGTGATGTCTTTGGGAGAATGTTCTATCAAGCCCACTGCCATGCTTTTCCGCAACCTTGCCAGCATGGATGTGGAAGAAAGTATCCGTGCCAATCCGATGGACGGCGTGGTGCTGATGTGCGGATGTGACAAAACCACCCCTTCCCTTGTAATGGGAGCTGCCTCCGTAGATCTCCCTTCGTTAGTTCTCTCGGGCGGACCAATGTTAGTTGGTCGATTCAAAGGAAAAAAAATCGGCACCTCAGACGTGTGGAGGTTTGCAGAAGATTTCAAACTTGGCAAAATATCCCAAGAGGAATTTATAGAGGCAGAAGCTGCGATGTCCCGCTCGGTAGGCTCTTGTGCCCCAATGGGCACTGCATCTACCATGGCAGGAATGGTCGAGTCCCTCGGCCTTTCCCTTCCAGACAATGCTACTATCCCCGCTGCCGATTCCAGAAGGAAAGTACTGGCTCACATGACAGGAATGCGCATCGTAGAAATGGTAAACGAAGACCTGAAAATGAGCAAAATCCTGACCCGCAAGGCCTTTGAAAACTCTATCATGGTCAATGCAGCCTTAGGCGGATCTACCAATTTCATCCTTCACCTAACTGCTATTGCCAAAAGAATTGGAGTTGATATTGATTTGACTGATTTCGACAAATTCTCTTCTATGATTCCACTTATCGCCAACGTGCAACCTTCTGGAGAGCACTGGGTGGAAGACTTATTTTATGCAGGCGGACTTCCGGCGGTAATGAAAGAAATAGAACAACATCTGCATCGGGATTCGATCACAGCCAATGGTAAAACCATTGGCGAAAACATAGAAAAAGCTGAATGCTACGACAGAAACCTTATTGGCACTTTCGAAAAGCCCATCAAGCCCGATTCTGGAATCGCTGTTCTGAAAGGCAATCTGTGTCCAAATGGTGCTGTCATCAAGCCATCAGCAGCTACTCCAAGCTTGTTGACTCATACAGGAAGAGCAGTAGTATTTGAAAATATTGACGATTACAAAGCCAGAATTGATTCCCCGGACCTGGATATCGATGAAACCTGCGTGATGGTAATGAAGAATGTGGGCCCAAAAGGCTATCCAGGAATGCCAGAAGTGGGTAACATGGGTTTACCGGAAAAGCTTCTCAAGAAAGGCATCAAAGACATGGTGCGGATTTCTGACGGCAGAATGAGCGGAACGGGATACGGTACGGTAATTTTGCACGTTTCGCCTGAATCAGCAATTGGTGGGCCTTTGGCATTTGTACAAAGTGGAGATATGATCGAGCTCAATGTATCGGCAAGGACACTGAATCTGATGATTTCTGAGGAAGAATTCGAAAAACGAAGAGCGCTATTTAAACCACTAAACCTGCCCTATGAGCGTGGATATGTCAATCTTTTCTTGGACAAAGTAAACCAAGCTCATGAAGGAGTAGATTTTGATTTTCTACAGGGCAGTTCAGGATCGGAAGTAAAACGAGATTCACATTAACCAAATGAAATCGAGCATGTCGTAGGCGAGAAAGCTAGGGATATTTATCCGTAATGCGAACTTCCATGTGACCTATAAAAAAAAATTAACACATGAAATCCCAAAAGACCGCTATTATCACAGGAGCTGGGCAGGGAATTGGCTTGGCAATCGCCGAGAAATTCGCTGCACAAAGCATAAACCTAATTCTAAATGACCTGGAAGAAGGTTTGATCACGGAAGCATGCAGGCGGATCAGTCATATTCATGGCGTATCTGCACATGCCATGCCGGGAGATGCCAGTTCTGATAAGGTGATTGATGCCATGATTCAAGCCGCTATTACCCATTTCGGCTCTGTTGATATAGTGGTAGCCAACTCAGGTATTACACTTTTCGGAGCTTTTTTGGAGTATTCCAGAGAAGACTTCATGGAAGTGACTCGAGTCAACCAGGCTGGCACTTTTTTTCTTGCCCAGGCTGCCGCCAAAGTGATGAAAAATCAGCCCAATGGAGGAGCTTTGCTTTTCACCTCATCGGTCACAGCGCACCAGAGTCATGAAAATCTCGCTGCCTACGCCATGAGCAAAGCTGCATTAGAAATGCTCGCAAAGAATTTGGTACTAGAACTCGCTCCTTTCAAAATCAGAGTCAACACCATAGCTCCTGGAGCGACAGTCACTAGCAGAACAATACTTGACCCAACTTATGAAAATACCTGGTCGAAAATCACTCCTCTGGGCCGACCTGCTGCTGTACATGACATCGCCAATGCTGCTGCATTTTTGGTCTCCGATGAAGCAAGACACATTACCGGACAAACGCTAATAATTGACGGAGGCTGGACAAGTGTAAGCCCTTCACCCTATGCCTGAAAATCATCGAATCATTCTAAAAAGCCTTAAACTATACAAACAGGCACCTGCGCCCTGGAAACTGGAAGGGGAAGGGATTATTTTGATTTACAAATTCTCAAAAAACTGGGTGGAAACCCAAGGGGATTTACCGGATCACTTAAAGGGAAAATTCAAGGGAGGTCTGGGCTACCTCATGCTTCTAAACTATCATACATCACCTGTCGGACCATACAGAGAATTACTTTTTATCCCTGGAAAATTTGCCCCTACTCACAAGCAGACGATCACCAAAATCTATGTGAGTTCTGAAGTAAGCACACAAAACGGCCACAGTAACTGGGGTATTCCCAAAGAGACCTTGCCGATTTCTTGGGAGAAAAGTGTTGGGAAAGAATTCATTCAAGTAATAGATAAAGACCAAATAGCTTTCTCGTGTGAGATAAAATCCGGGGGTATTCCTTTTCCAATTTCCACCAGCTTGTTGCCTATCCATCTGCACCAGTTGTGGGACGGAGTGGATTTTTTCACCAAACCTTCAGGCTCTGGCTGGGGAAAAATAGCCACCATTAAAAACTTACACTTAGCTCCTGCTTATTTCCCTGACATCAGTTCTCAAAAGCCCCTTTTTGCAATCAAAATAAATCCCATTCATATCAATTTCCCAGAAGCCAACTATGCTTTACAAGGCCTAAACTAAGATCAATATCATCACGTTAGCCTCTACTGCAACACAGCTACCCCACACATTTCGAGGGTTTGATGGTAGAAATTACCCTGACAGCTATGTGGAGATTAAAAATGAAATTTCCCACGCGTTCTATTCTCCATGCTGACCTTGGGCTTTCCTATAGCATCAAATGGGAAGTTTTTTGAAATCTCAAGCTAAGATATACCAAAGGCTTTGCTATACCCATCTCCTAGCAAAGTCACAGCAGCCAATCTCAGCGGGACACCCCCAAGGAAAAAGAAAATCTTTCCGGGCCACCCATTTTTTAGTAAGTTAGTAGTGAAGCATCTTTTCGAATTAAGGACAAGCCCTTATCAACTATTTGATTATCAGAGGTATAAAAAGTGATTGAAAAAACAATCTGAATCCTAAGTCTGTTAACTTTATAAAAAAACCAAAGCCATGAAAAATTTTGCATTCCTCCTGCTAGTTGCCTGTGCATTACAGGCATGCCAACCCAAAGAAACGATCCCAGACACCTTGCCTATGAAAGTGGCAATGGCCTATGGTTTCGATAAAATGGACAAGGTCAATTCTATCGCATACACCTGGAATGTGCAGCGTGACTCAGTGAATGTAATGACCAGAGACTGGAAGTGGAACATCAATGACCGCACCGTCTATTATGCCACACCAGACACCAGCTACTCCTACAGCTTGGACATGCCGGCAGATTCTCTGCCAGATGCCGACAAGGGATTTATCAACGATAAATATTGGATGATGTTCCCCTTCCAGCTGGCATGGGACAGTGGCTACGAGTACGAGACAGAAGAAAATGTACCTACTCCAATAGCCGGAACCAACTCGACTAAACTCACGATCGTTTATAACGGGGCGGATGGTTACACGCCTGGTGATGCGTATGATCTATATTTGGACGAAAACAACATGATTTTGGAGTGGGTTTTCCGTAGAGGAAATGGCTCAGAAGGCAGGCCTACTACTTGGGAAAATGTAGAACAATTTGGGCCTATCAAGCTCGCCACAACCCACGCTAATCAAGCCGGCCAAAAGGTTATCTGGTTCTCAAATATTTCTGTGAATTAATTGATTTGAAAGTCTAGCACCTAGCCGTTTGTATTTTACAAACGGCTTTTTTTATTGCTTTTCCCTATCTTGAAAAAAATCAATCTGCGCATTCAAACCTAAAACAAAAATGAAATCAGACAGAAGAAATTTCATTAAAAACTCAAGCCTGCTACTAGGTGCAGGACTGATACCCAATCCATTTGCTGCTTTTTCTGCTACTGTGAAAAATTATACCGTCGGAGAAGTAATGGATATATTTATCGCTCAGGTTCCTAATGCTCCTTTCCCTGGTACGGTAGATACGCTGAAGACAGGCTCTAAAGATCAACAGGTGAGCGGTATTGTTACCACTATGTTTGCCACCATCACAGTAATCCGAAAAGCCATAGCGCTGAAGGCTAATTTCATCATAGCCCATGAACCTACTTTTTACAATCATTTGGATGAAACCAACTGGCTTGACCATGACCCGGTTTATCAATTCAAACGAAAACTTCTCGATGAGCATGGCATTGCCGTTTGGAGAAATCACGATTATGTGCACAGTCTCAAAATCGACGGAGTGCAAGCTGGCGTGGTAAAGGAATTGGGTTGGCAAGAATACTACAAGCAAAACGCAGTTCTAAATCTTCCTCAAACTACACTCTCTGATTTGATCACCCACATCAAAGCTAAAATGAATGTACCGGCGCTTCGCTACGTAGGTCATCTTTCTCAAAAAGTAAGCAAAATTCTTCTTTTACCTGGTGCAATAGGCGGGAAAAGACAAATCGAAGCACTCATAAAGGAAAAACCAGATGTGTTGATCTGTGGTGAAAGCCCGGAATGGGAAACGCCAGAATACGTTAGAAATGCAAATGAAATGGGTGAGAAGCTTGGCTTGATTGTGATTGGTCACTCAGCAAGTGAAGAAGGTGGTTCTGAATTTATGGCAGAGTGGCTCAAAGAGAATATCCCAGATATACCAGTGACTCATTTTGCTTCGCACAACTCTCTTTTGATGGGATAATAGAATTAAAAATAAACAGCAGAGAGCATTAAGAAAAGGTATATGATGTCTATTTCCTAGTCTCGTGCCTCCTACATCCGATTAGAAATACAGTAATGTACCAGGTTATTCAATGGAACTAGGGAGCTTCTTTGAGAATTAGAATCCGGAAGAGACAGCATAGGGGTAACAAACCATGAGCTAAAAGGAGGATAATATCCACCGCTAAAAAGTATAGGGATTTCTTAATTCAGAATAGTTTTGCACTACCATACGTGCATTTGGCTAGTTTCCCTCTTGAGGAAGTACCTCAACTTATTTAGGCAATTCTTACTGTTTTTTAGTAATTTATCCAATAGCAATATGATGAAATCGTGCATGACGATGAACGTCAAACAGCCGGATGATTATAATCCATGCGAGATTCCATATGACCTTTGAAAAACAACTATCAACAGATGAAATCGAGCATGACTCAAGCGTCACACAGAGGGATGATTATCCGTAATGCGAGATTCCATGTGACCTTTAAAAAACAATTATAATCACATGAAACTCTATATTAAATACATGGTGAGTTTGCGATGCAAAATCCTAGTAATGGATGAGTTGAAAAAACTCGGCATTCATTACATGATAGTGGAGTTAGGCATGGTAGAAATCCTAGAGGAAATTACCCAAGAACAAAGAGCACAGCTTAAAAGAAACCTGGTGAAGTCGGGGTTACAACTTCTTGATGATAAAAGAAGCATCATTATTGAGAAGATCAAAAATCTTATCATTGAAATGATTCACTATTCCGATGAGTTGCCAAAAGTGAATTATTCAGATTATATCAGCGAAAACTTGGGATATGACTATACCTATTTGTCAAATATTTTTTCAGAAGTAAAAGGAATTACGATTCAGCAATTTATCATCACCCACAAAATCGAACGGGTAAAAGAACTGCTCATTTATGATGAATTAAACCTGACTGAAATTTCCTATAAGTTACATTACAGTAGTGTCGCCCATTTATCAAATCAGTTTAAAAAGATCACCGGCCTGACCCCAACTTTTTACAAGCAATTGAAGGATAAGCGCAAGCAAAATCTAGAAGACGTTTAAGCTGCTTCTATGGGGAATACCAAGACGCTGTGGATTTGGAACAGATTATATAAAACATGTGAAATATGCAATATACACGTAAATGCATGTAACTGATTCCCTTAAATCCTTTTGAACTTTATCCAGCTAAAATCATCTGTATAAACCATGTTAAAACAAAAGGGAGGAACAGCTTAATTAGGTAAAACATCGCCAATTAACTCATTGAAAGCAGGCGGCTAGAGCAGCAAAGCGCTTTGAAAAACGAAATGAAGATTAGGATCCGAGCCTAAACGAAGTGGAAAATAAAGAACAAGAAAAAGGAATAGCATTCACAGTCAAGGAGATTATAGAATATGTCCCAAATTCTGTGGTGATAAAAACAATACTCAAAAAAATCACAGGAAATGTGACGGTTTCCTCATTTGATACAGGTGAAGCTTCGATCGAAAAGACATCTCCTTTCGACATACTTATTCAGGTCATTGACGGGAAAGCCGAAGTCTTAATTGATGACGAATCAAAAAGTTTGGACACGGGCCAATCGATAATAATCCCAGCACATTGCAGAAATATCATTCAAGCCAATGTCAGGTTTAAAATCATCTCAACTGTTATTAAAAGTGGGTATGAGAGATTTTGATTTTACTCTGTCATAAAACTTTTGTTCAAAGCTAATCCAGATCAGATGGAAAATGCAACATTTAAAAGCTGTAATGCCTAATAGTGTCAAGTGAAGTTTCAAGCATAGATATGTTTTTAATTACTGTCCATTTTTGCTGCGTTTGCCTAGTCAAAAAACATGAGAAATGCTTCATCCCAGGTTCATAACATGTGATAAATGTAACATATAGACTGAGATGTGTAAGAGGTATTAACTCAAAAAATTCAATCTTCGTAAATACAAATCACTTACTGCACCCCAACTTGAGTAAAGAATTTGTCCAGTACAAATACAACTCGGGAGATGTGGTTTATGCTAAAATCAACCCTGAATTAGCGTGGCTCATAAAGCGATAGTATGATGGAATCTATTATTGCAAAATCCTTAGACATCCAGTAAAGAGAGTTGGTCAGCTTAGAATGAGAATTCGTAATAAGCCTCCTCTTCATGGAATAAAAATCAAAACCCACAAAAATAAAACCTGTCTGTAAAAAGATCTGGGATCTACAATATGGAAATAACAAGAAGCTGGAGAGAACAAAAGGTGATGCTGAAACAACGATTTCCAAATCTAAACGATGCAGATTTCCAATTTAATCAAGGGCAAAGGGAAAGTATGCTCGAAAGGCTCTCTAAAAAGCTTAAGAAAACCAAGGAAGAGCTTCAGACGCTCTTTGCCGAGCTGCAGACCTATTGAGTAAACAGAAGCCAACACAGATAAGTACTAAACATTAGTAAGAAAAGAGAAATTATAGCAGATGAACCCATGAAAAACTTAAAATTTGACAAAACAGGAAATGCTGAATTCTCAAAAATCTTGCGCATGAGAGTAAATGACTATTTCAAAGAGAACAATACAACTATTTATGGGAATAGCAGCATGGTTTTCAAGAGCATTTTTATGCTTTCTGTTTTTTTTGTACCACTTATTATACTGAGTACAGGGCAAGTTGCCAGTCCATTCTTACTTTTTGCACTCTATATTACTAGCGGCCTAGGCATGGCCGGAGTTGGTATGGGGGTCATGCATGATGCCATCCATGGATCTTATTCGAAAAACAAGTCTGTAAATAAGTATGTGGGTTATACCTTGAATCTAATTGGTGCCAATGCCAACGTTTGGAGGGTTCAGCACAACGTACTCCACCATACTTACACTAATATTGATCACGCTGATGATGACATAAATGCTCCCTTTTTCTTACGATTTTCCCCTCACGCCAAGAGATATTGGATCCATCGTTTTCAATACCTATACATCTGGTTTTTTTACGGACTTTCTACGATTTCATGGATTACCATGAAGGATTTTGTGAGAATCAACCGATATAAGGAAATGGGTTTCTTCAAGAAAGGGATAGAATTCAAGAAAGAGATTTTAAAAATCATAGGCTGGAAAATGCTCTATTACTCCTACGCGCTTGTATTACCGTTGATTATGGTTCCACTACCTGCTTGGATAATTATTTTAGCCTTTTTGAGTATGCATTTTGTTACTGGAGTTTGCATTAGTGCTGTATTTCAGACCGCTCATATAGTTTCAGATGCCTCATTCCCTCAGCCCGATCATACCGGTCAAATCACTGGAAATTGGACAGTACATCAATTGGCCACTACCAGTAATTATGCCCCTAAAAGCAGACTCTTTTCCTGGTTGATCGGCGGTCTGAATTTTCAGATCGAGCACCATTTATTCCCCAACATTTCACACATCCATTACAGAAAACTTTCTAGGATAGTCTCTGATACAGCTGAAGAGTTTAATGTTCCTTACCTGGTAAAGGACACCTTCTTTGGTGCGCTCAGCGATCATATAAAGATGCTCCGGCAGCTAGGGAGAGCGTAGTGAAAATAAAGTAGCACGCACACGCAGCTTTGCTTTCATTCTATGCGTATCGAAAATTGTCGCAGAATTGGCCATCAGCAATATGCGTTGGCAAAAGTAAATTCCCAACAGAGAAATGTCATATCAGTACCAACATGCCAGAGATTTTAGAACACTGGACACTAAAACAGGTTGGATATACGATTATAAAGGGAGGAAATGGACAAAAAATGAACTTGGAAAGGGAGGAAATCGCACCCTGATTCACACCCTTATCACAAACAAAAGCCCTAACTATCATTATTTCAAATAGTTAGGGCTTTATCTTGCAGAGGAAGAGGGATTCGAACCCCCGGTACCTCTCGGTACAACGGTTTTCAAGACCGCCGCATTCGACCGCTCTGCCATTCCTCTAGGTCGTTTTCAGGTTTGCGCCTGATTAGGTCTGCAAAAGTAGGATAAATGCGAACTTTTGCAAAATAGAATTCGCCTTTTTACCCTAACCTTCTGATTGTTTAGGGATTAATTTTTAAAATAATAGCAATTTGGCCTTTTGTATCCCTGTGATTCAGGGTCGAAGAGTTTAACCGTGATTATGCATTAGGAATAGAAAAACATTGATAATTGTTTGAATGGAGGATAAAAAAGGGGATTTTTAACAGGATCAACATTCACCAAAATGGTTAATCTTCCTATCGAATA